>CAWUKE010000008.1:0-27799 GCA_963922935.1 uncultured Alphaproteobacteria bacterium
ATATGCCAAGCTGGTCACCCAACGGTCGCGTCATTATCTTTTCTCGCGAAACGCGTGGGCGGAACGGCACAGCCGAATTGTGGTCCGTTGATGTCACGGGTCGAAACCTGCGCAAGGTTGAGACCCCGGGGCAGGCCGTTGATCCGGCTTGGTCCCCGATCTTGGATTAAGATAACAGGCCTAATGCTCGGCCTTTACACAGACTTTTGGCCCTATTTCCGCCACATCCTGCACCAAAGTTTCATTAAATGATCTTTGACGCGGGCGTTTTGTCTCGCTTTAAGAGACCGAGATCACAGGAGAGAGATTATGCATCGCCACTTGAAATCTTCGCTATTAATTGGCGGCATCGCTTTAATGTTGTCCGCGTGTCAGACGACGCCTGAACCGGAGCCAGTTGTCGAGCCCGTACCGGAGCCTGTGGTCCAAGCGCCAGAGCCAGCGCCTGAACCTGTCTTTGTCCCGGAGCCTGAGCCCGTCATCGCCGAACCCGCGCCGAACTTACCTGTTCCCGGTACGCCGGATGACTTCGCTTACCGGAGTGGTGGCGAGCCACGTGTTTTCTTTGCTTATGACCAATATGATTTGTCGAATGCCGCGCGTGATGCGCTGCGCCGTCAAGCCGAGTGGCTCATGCTCTACAGCGAATATGATGCGATTGTTGAAGGCCATGCCGATGAACGCGGGACACGTGAATATAACCTCGCCCTTGGGGCGCGCCGCGCAGAAAGCGTGAAGTCTTTCCTCGTCAGTCAAGGCGTTGCACCGAGCCGGCTAACAGTTGTGTCGTACGGTAAAGAGCGTCCCATTGATGGCCGCAGCAATGAAGAGGGCTGGGCGCGTAACCGGAACGGCTTTACAAACTTGCGGACTCCCGGGCGCAGTTAGGCCGGGTTACCGCACCTAGGCTCGCTCCGCGTTTAACGCTTTGTTCATCATCCTCGCTGTCATCTAACGGGCGTTGTGGCGCAGAACCCAGTATGAGTTCAGTATGACACGTACATTTCTCACAGCGGTTTTGCTCCTCAGTACGGCTATGCCCGCTTTCGCCCAAAGCCGGGCGGAATTGGCAGCGCAGAATGAACAATTGCGTCAACGCATAGAGCGTCTGGAAGGGCGAATGCTTACGGGTGATCCCGCGGCGGAACGCTTAATGGCGCGGATGGATACGCTGGAAGCAACCATCCGCAGCCTCCGCGGCGAGCTTGAACAAGTCCGCTATGAGCGTGATCAGAAAGACGGAGAAATTGACGCGCTTGAAGGCGATATTCGGGAGCTGCAAGAGCTCGCGACGCGCACGCGGATCCACTTAGACGCCTTTGATCTGGTGCTGGCGGAACAACAGCGCCGGGACGCTCCTCAGGTCGATGACAGCTATGTTGACGGACCGCCAACCATTTCCGCGATCCCGTCTGCTCCCACCACCCGGAATGAAAACTTTCAGTTGCCGCCTCCCACCCCGAATGAGAGCAATGATGCGACCCAACTTGGCGTGATTGGTATTCGCCGATTGGAAGAAGGGGATTATGCGGGCGCGGAGACAGCTCTGTCTCAATATCTGCAATTCAATCCGGATGCGAATGACGCGGACGTCATCCAATATTGGTTGGGCGAGTCGCGTTACGTGCGCGGTCAATTTAATGGCGCTGCCGAAAGTTATATCGCCTCCATGCGCGCCGCCCCTCAAGGGACAAAGGCGCCAGATGCGCTGGTGAAGCTAGCGGCTTCATTGCGCGAAATGGGGCAGGTGACTGAGGCGTGTAGTGCGCTGGCGTCGTTTTCCGGCCAGTTCCCAAATGCGTCCCAACTCGCGCGCGATAAGGCCGCGCGGGAAGCGGCTCGAACCGGGTGCTAAGTCAGACGCTTCACTCTAATCTTACGGCGCTTTTGCCGGATAAAGACACGCCTTATGCTCTGGCTTATTCGGGCGGCGGCGACAGTCTCGCCCTCTTACAAGCCCTTGCAGGTGATCCGCGTCTTAAAGCCGTTTTGCATGTCGATCACGGCTTAAGGGAAGCGTCGGCAAAGGACGCGATCTTAGCGACCCTTCAAGCTGAGTCATTAGGCCGTTCTGTCGAGGTGCTGAAATGGTCGCCTGGGTCGGTGAAGACGGGGCTACAGGCCAAAGCGCGCCGCGCGCGCTATCGGCTGATGGGGGATTGGTGCCGCGCACACCGCATCGATAACTTGGTCGTGGCTCACCATGCGGACGATCAAGCCGAGACCGTCTTAATGCGGATTGATCGCGGGACGGGATGGCGCGGGGCCGCCGGCATGCGTGCGATCAGTTATGGACCGGTCTGGCCGGAACTGGCTGGGATCACGCTGCTTCGCCCGGCTTTGAGTGTTTCACGTGAAACATTACGGTCAGAGTTAGGAACGCTGCGGCCCCTCCAAGACCCATCGAATGAGAATTTGGATTTCGCGCGGGTGAGAGCCCGCAAACGATTGGCGAACGATCCGGCGTTGCGTGCAGATATGCTTAGCCTGTCGCGAGATCTCGCCAAAGGCCGTAATCAAAGCTGTGAGGTCTTGCGGGATTTCTTGGACCAGACGAGCTTGTCGCATGAAGGGCAACTGACTGTACCCGCCACGATTGCGGATTGGCAGCTAACAGCGCTCCTCCCTGCGATTGGCGGTCAAGCCGGGCCGGCCTCCCTTAAAGCGGTGCATAATTGCCGTTCGGACTTAGGCTCAGGGGTATCCGTTGCAATTGGAACAGGAGTTTTGGCGCAACAATCAGGGCAAACCCTCGTGCTATCCCGCGACCCTGTTGCAATAACGGGACGTAAAGATGGGACCCTTTCGCCCAGCGCAGTCCGACTCGATATTGGACCAGAGCCTATATGTTGGGACGGGCGGTTTTTGTTTTCCGGGGAGGCAGGTGTCGTCAATCCGGAACGACGCGGCCACCACGCAGGCTATCGCGTGCTTTATGGCCGCGATGTTACGGTCAGAAACCTTGTGGCAGAGCGTTTGCAAGCCCTGACTGTGCCTGATCCAAGCCTTATGGGGTAGGTGCGGCGTAAAAACTCTGTGAGCGTGGCATACAGTCCGCTTTTATTTCGTCCCGAAACGCCTATGTATCGGGAAAGCCATTTTCAGCACGGGATTCCGATGTCCGAGAAAAAAACTCCGCCCCCCAATCAAAATGCGCGTCAGATCGCCATTTGGGGATTGATCATAACGCTCTTCATCGTCGTCTTCGCTGTCAGTCAGGGCGGCATGAATACGTCAAGCAACGCGGATGAACTGACATTCAGTGAGTGGCGTGAACAAGTTGAGACGGGTTCTGTCCAATCAGCTAAGATCAACGTTCCGGCCGGAGAGGTGACGGGTAAACTATCCAGCGGCTCTGATTACACGGTCAATGTGCCGCCAATCAGTGAAGACCCCGCCGGCGCCGTCCTCTCACAAACGGAGATCCCTTACGAATATGCAGAGCCGCAAAAGCGTAGTCTGCTTGCTGATATCCTGGTCGGTATTTTGCCGCTGCTAATCTTGCTGGGTCTTTTCTTCCTGATTTTCCGGAATATGCAGGCAGGTGGCCGCGGTGGTGCGATGAGCTTCGGCAAGTCGAAAGCCAAATTGCTTACCGAGAATACTAAGCGCGTCAATTTTGACGACGTGGCCGGCGTGGAAAGCGCCAAAGAAGATTTGAAAGAGGTTGTCGAATTCCTTCGTGACCCTTCCAAATTTACACGTCTTGGCGCGCGTATCCCGACGGGCGCGTTGCTCGTGGGGCCTCCCGGAACGGGTAAGACGCTGCTCGCGCGGGCTGTGGCCGGCGAGGCGGGTGTCCCGTTCTTCACAATTTCCGGTTCTGACTTTGTGGAAATGTTTGTCGGCGTGGGCGCCTCTCGTGTCCGGGAAATGTTCGCCGAAGCGCGCAAGCATGCCCCATGCATCATTTTTATTGACGAGATTGATGCGGTGGGTCGCCATCGCGGAGTCGGTACGTCCGGCGGTCATGAAGAGCGCGAGCAAACCCTGAACCAGCTTCTGGTCGAAATGGACGGCTTTGAAGGTCAAGAAGGCATCATCATCATCGCGGCGACAAACCGCCCAGACGTGCTTGATAAAGCGCTGCTGCGTCCGGGTCGTTTCGACCGCCAGATCGAAGTCCCTTATCCCGACATTCAAGGTCGTGAGAAAATCCTCGAAGTGCATATGCGCGGCAAGCCCATCGCAGCAGATGTCGATGTGAAATATGTAGCGCGAGGAACGCCGGGCTTCTCTGGTGCGGATCTGGCGAACCTTGTGAATGAGGCTGCGCTTCTTTCGGCGCGTCGTAATAAACTCAAAATCACCATGCGTGAATTTGAAGATGCGCGCGACAAGGTCATGATGGGCGCAGAACGCCGTACGCTAGCCATGACGGACGAAGAGAAGGAAATGACGGCCTATCACGAAGCCGGTCACGCCATTGTTGGTCTAAATATGGAAGGCAGTCTGCCGATCCATAAGGCGACGATTATCCCACGGGGCCGCGCTCTTGGTATGGTGCAATATCTACCTGAGCGCGATCAGATCAGCCAGAGCCGTCAGGAAATGATTGCCCGCATGGCGATGGCGATGGGCGGACGCGCCGCCGAAGAAATCCACTTCGGCTATGACAAGGTCACATCGGGCGCGAGTTCGGATATCGAACAGGTCACGCGGATCGCGACGGCCATGGTCACGGAATGGGGTCTGTCCGACGAAATTGGTCCCATCGCTTATAAAGATACGGATCAACAGAGCTTCATGCCCGGCATCGGCCGTGGGTCCTCGATTTCGCCCGAAACGGCGAAAAAGATCGAAGAAGAGATCAAACGCTTCGTGACTGAGGCGCATGAGACGGCCCGTGCTATTCTGAAGAAAAAGAAGAAAGATTGGGTCGCTTTAGCTGAAGCCCTGCTGGAATATGAAACGCTATCTGGTGACGAAATCACGGCGCTTCTGAAAGATGGTACCAAGCCGAAGCGTCCTGACGGAAAATCAGGCGGGCGTCCATCGGTCAGTCCTGTGCCAACGACGAAACGCCCTCGGCCCCGGCCAATTGGCGGCGCGTCCCCTGCGAGGGATATTGATCCAGAATAGGACGCGCCTGTTTATCGATGAAAGCCCCGCCAGTTTGTGCGGGGCTTTTTTGTGCGCCGGAGATTTGTGGTGTTGCCATATGCATCACGCCCTTGAAGCGGAGATGAGCCTGTCCCACTTGTTTTAGTATGAGTGCGTCTGAAAATACATTGCCGTCCCCGCTCCCTGTCTTGCCGTTGCGCGATATTGTGGTCTTTCCTCATATGGTTGTGCCGCTTTTTGTGGGCCGTGCGCGGTCTATCAAAGCGCTTGAGACCGTTATGGCGGGCGACAAACGAATTTTCTTACTCAGCCAGAAAGACGCAACAGTTGATACACCGGATGCGGACGATCTCTTCGCCCATGGGTGTGTCGCAAAAATCATGCAGCTTTTGAAGTTACCGGACGGCACCGTTCGTGTGCTGGTCGAAGGTCAAGAACGCGCCCACTGCGCGAAGCTTTTTGAAGCGGACGGCTACCTCCAAGCGGATGTAGAAGCTGTTGCCTCCAAATTTGATAAAAGTCGCGCCCGGGCTTTGGCAAAAGAGGTCCGCGACGCCTTCGCTGACTTTGGCAAGGTCAATAAACGGATCGCTGATGAGGTTGTGACCTCTGTTGTGGATACGACGGACCCATCCAAGTTGGCTGATACAGTGGCTGTCCACTTAGGCGCTGATCTGGCGAAAAAGCAGGAATTGCTGGAAACGGCGGATCCAGCCGAGCGCCTATCGCTGATAATGGACGTTATTGGAGGAGAGACCTCTGTTCTTCGCGTTGAGAAGAAAATACGGGGCCGCGTGAAGCGCCAGATGGAGAAGACGCAGCGCGAATATTATCTCAATGAGCAGATGAAAGCGATCCAATCCGAGTTGGGCAATGATCAGCCCGATGAAATGGCGGAGTTGGAAGAGAAAATCGAAGCCACAAAGCTTTCCAAAGAGGCGCGCGAAAAAGTCACGAAAGAGGTTCAAAAGCTTAAGAAAATGAGCCCGATGAGCGCGGAGGCCAATGTTTCGCGTAACTTCATCGATTGGATGCTCTCCGTGCCGTGGGGCAAGAAAAAGCGTCTGCAGAAAAACCTCGATAAAGCGCAAACCATTCTCGATGCCGATCACTATGGCCTGGATAAGGTAAAAGAACGGATCATTGAGCATCTGGCTGTTCAGACACGGACAAGCAAAGTCAAAGGCCCCATTCTTTGCCTTGTTGGCCCTCCTGGCGTTGGGAAAACGTCATTGGGGAAATCCGTTGCCAAAGCCACGGGCCGTGAATTTGTGCGCGTGAGCTTAGGCGGTGTGCGCGACGAGTCTGAAATTCGGGGTCACCGTCGGACCTATATTGGTTCCATGCCCGGCCGCGTTATTCAGTCGATGAAGAAGGCGAAATATACCAACCCGCTCTTCCTGTTTGATGAAATCGATAAGATGGGTTCGGATCACCGCGGTGACCCGTCCGCCGCGCTGCTAGAGGTCTTGGATCCGGAGCAGAATGATACGTTTAATGATCATTATCTGGACGTGGATTATGATCTGTCGGATGTCATGTTCATTACGACGGCCAACAGCCTGAACATGCCGCAGCCTTTGCTCGACCGGATGGAGATCATCCGAATTCCGGGCTACACCGAAGACGAAAAAGTCGAAATTGCACGCCGTCACTTGATCCCGGAACAGGTCAAGGAAAATGGTCTCAAAGCGGAAGAGTTGTCTATTTCTGACGATGCTGTTCGTTCCATCGTGCGCTACTACACGCGTGAAGCGGGCGTGCGTTCGCTCAAGCGGGAAATCGCACGTATGGCACGCAAGGCGCTGACAACTATCATCAAAGAAAAAGTCAGCACTATTGAAGTCACGCCTGAGAATATCGGCGACTTCCTTGGGGTTCAAAAGCATCGCTTTGGTCGCACAGATACGGAAGATCGTGTTGGCGTCGTGACCGGCCTGGCATGGACCAGTGTTGGAGGTGACATCCTCACCATCGAAGCGGTCTCTATGTCGGGGCGTGGTAAGATGACGATCACGGGTAATCTGAAAGACGTGATGAAAGAGTCGATCTCTGCGGCCAATTCCTACGTCCAAGCGCGTGCGCCCGAATTGGGCATTTCCCCACGTGAATTCCGCAGCAAAGACATCCACGTTCACGTGCCTGAAGGGGCTACACCCAAAGATGGACCGAGCGCTGGTATCGGTATGGTCACGGCGATGGTTTCTGTGCTGACCGGTATTCCCGTGCGCAGTGATGTCGCCATGACGGGCGAGGTCACCTTGCGAGGCCGCGTCCTGCCGATTGGCGGCTTGAAGGAAAAGCTATTGGCAGCGCTACGGGGTGGTGTGAAGACGGTCCTGATCCCAGAAGAGAACGAAAAAGACCTCGCTGAGATCCCGGATAACGTCAAAGACGCGCTGACCATCATTGCTGTTGGGTCCGTCGATGAGGTGCTGGAACACGCTCTGACAGCGAAGCCCTCTCCGATTGACTGGACGGAAGCGGATGCGGCACAATTAAGCGGCCTTATGATCGGCGGGTCCTCCAGCGAAGGGCAAACGGCGCATTAAATTCGCTTTGGGCTGATCCTTGATGAAAACGCCTTATGAAACCCACGCAGACGCCTTTATGGCGGCTCGCAGCGGGGCAGGGGCAAAAGTGATTGAAGGGTGGGCGCGACAATATTTGCGTTCGGGCCAGTCCGTGCTTGATCTCGGCTGTGGCCACGGCTTTCCCGTGTCCTGGGTCTTATCCAAGCATGACATTGATCTCTTCGCGATTGATAATGCGCCCAGTCTGGTCGCCGCTTATGAAAAGACGATCGGCACGGCGACAGTTCGTTGCGAAGATATTCTGACCAGTGATTTCTTCGGGCGCGGCTTTGACGCCGTCGTGATAGTCGGCGTCATTTTTCTTTTGGAAGAAGCCGATCAAGCCGCCTTGCTGAGCCGTGCGGCGAAAGCGCTAAAGCCTGGCGGGCGGTTGCTGTTTACCACTCCGGCACAACGCCACGCATGGAAGGATGTTTTGACAGGGCAGCCCCTTCGGTCTTTGGGGTGGAGCCAATATCGTCAAATCTTGACCGATAACGACCTGCGATTTGTCGGAAGTTGCAAAGACCAAGCCGGCCAGCGCTACATTCACGCCGTAGACACGCGCAGGCTGGCTGGGTAGATATCTGCCCGTCAGAGGGCCAGGCAGTTGCACCTTTCTTGTAAGGGTGAGGAAAGTCCGGGCTCCCTTGAAGCAGGATGCTGGCTAACGGCCAGCCGGGGCGACCCGAGGGAAAGTGCCACAGAGAGGAAACTACCGCCATGCGTGGCGGAAAAGCTGAAAGGGTGCGGTAAGAGCGCACCGGGGCGAGGGCAACCAAGCCCGCACGGTAAACCCCATCCGGAGCAAAACCAAATAGGGACGGCATATCCTGCGCTTCATCAGGGTCGTCCGGGTCGGTTGCTAGAGCCTTTTCGCAAGGAAAGGCCCAGATGAATGGCTGCCCCTGCCTTTTATTAAGGTGGGACAGAACCCGGCTTATCGGCCCTCTGACTTTATCCCCCGCTTAAACACCTGACTCTGAACTTTTCTTACGGCTTATCCACATAACTCACAGACTGTTAAGACCTTAAGATGTATGCCTAACAAAACGTTTCAGTGGCGTAGAAGACCATGATTTCCCATGATATCCCACAACTATCCAAGGCTGTGCAATCGCCCACTTTGCGCGCCTTGTCCTGGGCCACTGAACGGATTGAGGCATGTTCCTCGGAAGCACGACAAACACAATTGATGCGAAAGGCCGGGTTAGCGTCCCGGCGCCGTTTCGCGATGTCGTCTCTGATGAGGCCATTTATGTCTGGCCGTCCGTCCATGGGGGTTTTCTCGAGGGCGGGGGGAAAGCCCTAATGGAAGCCTTGCAGCGCGAAATTTTTGACCGCGTGGCCGAGGGCTCGCTTTCGCCAGAGGCGGCCGAAGCGCAGCAAATGGCGCTGCTCGGCGGGGCGCGTCGTCTGCCTTATGATAAAACGGGGCGCATGGTCCTGCCGGAAGAGTTCCGTAATCATGCAGATCTTGGGATCAATGCAACCTTTGTGGGTCTGGGTAACCGCTTTGAGATTTGGGAGCCGGGCGCGCATGAGGACCGGATGCGGGCGGCGCGCGAAGTGTCCAAGACGACGCGCTTGCTCGGGGCGCCTCGGTTCGGTGGATCGGCTGTCTAATGACGGATCGGCCACATATCCCTGTCATGCTGGAGAGTGTTCTGGCGGCGGCAAACGTGCAGGACGACGAAACGGTCGTCGACGCCACCTTCGGCTTTGGGGGTTACAGCGAAGCTTTGCTGAAGTCGGCGAATTGTCAGGTAGTCGGGTTGGATCGAGATCCAACAGTTCGTCCCCGTGCGGCGGTTCTGTCAGAGCGCTATGCGGGGCGGTTCCGGCTGGTCGAGACACCGTTTTCGCAAATGGATCAGCACGATCTGCCGCCCGTCGATGTAGTTGTTTTCGACATTGGCGTGTCGTCTATGCAGATTAATCAGGCAGAGCGCGGGTTTTCTTTTCAAAAAGACGGACCGCTAGACATGCGGATGAGCCGGTCTGGGCCCAGCGCGCAAGATGCGGTGATGCAGCTATCAGAAAGCGAGCTGGCGGCGCTGTTTCACGTTTATGGAGAAGAGCGTCATGCGCGGCGTGCGGCGCGCCGTATTGTTGAAGCGCGGGCCGAGGGCGAAATCGGCACAACGGCACAATTGGCAGAGATCGTTGAGAAAGCGATTGGTCGGACTGGGAAAATCCATCCGGCGACACGCGTGTTTCAGGCCTTACGGATTTTCATCAATGATGAGCTCGGAGAGCTTTATCGCGGGCTTTGCGCAGCGGAAAGCCTATTGAAGCCCGGTGGGCGATTAGTGGTTGTCACATTTCACAGTCTTGAAGATCGTATCGCAAAGCAATTTCTGCGTGATCGATCCGGTGAGGTCGAAGGGGGCTCACGCTACGCGCCTGCAGTTGAGGTGTCGGGTCCCGCAGCTACATTCTGTTTGCCGCGTCGCAGTGTGGTGAAGCCAAGTCGTGCGGAAGAGGCGGCTAATCCGAGAGCGCGCTCCGCCAAGCTTCGCTATGCCGTCAGAACGGACGCGCCTGCTTTGCCATCTGATCCGAACTGGTCGCCCGCGCGTCAAAGCCTGCCTGTCTTGGAGCAGCTGTCATGACGCAGGGCTACGTTTTCACGCCGGTTGAGCGGGCCTCGCGTCGTTTGGGGCTGTTCCTGTTGATCGTGATCGGTGTTTTGCTGACTGTTGCGCTCTTTTACGTCAAAACCGGCGCGAAAGAAGCGCGGGCTGAGGTGGTGGCGTTAGAGCGTCAAATTTCGACTGAGCGTACGGCGATTGCGGTTCTTGAGGCAGAAAAAGCTGTTCTGACAAATCCTGTCCGCCTGCGCGAGCTGTCGACTGAGCGTCTGGGGCTGGCGCCGATTGAGGTTGAGGCCACGCGGGCACGTGTCGAGGTCGAAGGATGAGTGCGGTCGAGCGTCAAGCGCCAGCGATCCTCTCTGTCGCTGATGTCGAATATGCGGCGGTTAATGAGGGCCGGATCCGTATCCGTATCAGCCTTGTGCTGTTCCTGTTTATGATCGGGATCGTCATCGTGCGTCTGGCCGAAGTAGCGCTCTTTTCACCTGACAGCCATCGTCGTGCTGTGCCGATGGCGGATATGACAACGCGGGCCGATCTGACGGATCGCAACGGTGTTTTGTTGGCGACGACGCTTTCGACTTATTCGCTCTATGCGGAGCCACGGCGGATTTGGAATGCTGAAGAGACGGCGGATGCTTTGCTTCGCGTGCGGGCTAATCTTGATCGGTCCAAACTGGTCGGGCAGCTCAAGAGCGATCGGGCCTTTGTCTGGTTGGATCGGGGGCTGTCACCCAAAGAGCATCAGGCCATATTCGATCTCGGCCATCCGGGCCTCGGTTTCAGGACTGAGCCAAAACGGGTTTATCCGGCGGCGCCTCTCGCGGCGCATTTTGTGGGGTGGACGGACATCGATCTGCAAGGTGCAGCGGCGTCGGAGCGGGCGCTGAACGGACGTTTATCGGCCCCGGATGCGCCGGATGTTGCGTTATCTCTCGATACGCGGGTTCAATTTGCTCTCGGGGAAGAGCTGGCGGCGGCAATGGATACATTTTCCGCAAAATCTGCTGCAGGCGTTGTGATCGACGTGACCACAGGTGAGCTTATCGCCATGGTGTCTCTACCAGATTTTAATGCCAATGCAGTCGGCGAGGCTTCGCCGGAATCTCGCTTTAATACCGCCGCAATGGCAACTTACGATTTGGGTTCAGTCTTCAAGCCCTTAACGGTCGCGATGGCCTTGCAAGAGGGTTTAACCGAACGCGAGGAAATCTTCCCGGTGCATAAGCCTTACAACGTGCTTGGAAAATATATTCGGGATGATCACCCGTCTGAGGTTCCGCTCAATTTGGACGGTGTCTTGGCGGAAAGTTCTAACCGCGGAACGGCAATGCTCGCGCAACGTATCGGGGCGGAGCGGCAGCAATATTATCTGCGGGAATTAGGCTTGTTGTCCCGTGTCCCATATGAGTTGCAAGAAAGCGCACGTCCGCAAGTGCAGTCGCGTTGGGGCGAAATGGCGACTGTGACGGTGTCCTATGGGCATGGTCTTGCGGTCACGCCTCTCGCCTTGGTGACGGCTATTGCGGCTACTGTGAATGACGGGGTTTACGTGCAGCCGACGGTCGTTAAGCGCGACGCGTCTCGCCAGCCGGAAACGCGGCGCGTGTTTACCTCAGAAACCGCTCAGAATGTTGTGGAGATGATGCGTTTTACAGTCACGGATGGAACAGGTCGCCGGGCAGATGTTCCGGGCTTTGGTGTGATGGGAAAAACCGGCACGGCGGAAAAACCGTCTGCGACGGGGGGCTATGATCGGGACCGATTGGTCACGTCTTTTGTCGCGGCATGGCCGCACACATCGCCGCGTTATGCCATGATCATTACGCTGGATGAACCCCAAGCGGCCGAAGGCACATTTGGCTACGCCACGGCAGGCTGGAACGCTGCGCCGACAGCGGGCCGGGTCATTGAACGGATCGGTCCGATGTTGCCGGGGTCTCGCGAGGCCAAGCGCACCGCCGCGTTGGAGGTCACGCCATGACGGTAACGCTAAAGCTCGGTGATTTTGGTTTGGAAGGCTCAGCAAGGGTTACGGGCCTGACGGCGGACTCCCGCCAAGTGAAGCCTGGCTTTATCTTTGCGGCCTTGCCTGGAACGGCTTTGGATGGCCGCGATTTCATTCCGCAAGCCGTTGGAAATGGTGCCGTGGCGATCATTAGCACGCCCGACGCGGATACGATGGGTTTGCCGCTCATCGCGTCTGAAAATCCGCGACTGGATTATGCAAGAGCCGCTAAAATCTTGTTCCCAGATCAGCCCGCCACAGTTGTCGCGGTCACAGGCACCAATGGTAAAAGCAGCACGGTCGAGTTTCTGCGTCAAATCTGGGCTTATGCCGGACATCCGGCAGCCTGTTTTGGAACGCTAGGCGTGCGTTCGCCTAAGGGCTTGGCTAAGATGAGCCATACGACGCCGGATGCGTTGGCTTTGCATGAGACCTTGCAGGGTCTAGCTGACCAGGGCGTAACGCACGCCGCCATGGAGGCGTCTAGCCACGGCCTTGATCAATACCGGATGGATGAGGTCGCCCTCACGGCAGCGGGTTTCACAAACCTTACCCAAGATCATTATGATTATCATGAGAGCCCTGAGGCCTATTTCGCGGCCAAGAAACGGCTCTTTTTAGAGCTACTGCCAGAGCGTAGCCCGGCTGTGATCATGGTTGATAGCCCTGAGGGGCGGGAGCTCTTAGACGACTGTCTCGCTGTGCCGCATTATGTGCGTCAGGTGGGCTGGGGCGGTCGTGACGTCCGCATTATTGAGATCATGCCCCGTGCGAGCAGCCAGCTTCTAACGCTCAGTGTCGATGGTGAACGCGTCACGGTTGAACTGCCTCTGGCTGCAGAATTTCAGGCGTTGAATGCTGTGACCGCTCTCGCTTTGGCTTTGGCAACCGGTGTGCCTCGGGATGTTGGTGTGGCGGCTCTTGGAAACCTTACGGGTGTGGCTGGTCGGCTGGAAATTGCGGGCCATAAAGACGGCGCGCCTATCTTTGTTGATTTTGCGCACACGGAAGACGGTCTTCGGAAGGTTCTGCAAAATGTTCGCCCCCATGTGGAGGGGAACCTGCGCGTTGTCTTTGGCTGCGGCGGAGACCGCGACCCGCTGAAGCGCCCCAAGATGGGGTCTGTGGCCGCGAAGTTTGCTGACGATGTGATTGTCACTGACGACAATCCGCGCACGGAAGAGGCCAGCTTGATCCGCGCCGCCGTAATGGAAGGGTGTCCAGACGCCACTGAAATTGGGGATCGACGCGACGCAATCGCCGAAGGGATTTCCCGCTTGCAACCGGGTGATTGTCTGGTGGTGGCGGGCAAAGGTCACGAGACAGGTCAGATTGTCGGTGAAACGGTTATCCCGTTTAACGATGTTACCGTCGTGCAGGATTTGCTGTCATGAGCGCTTTGTGGACATCTGACGAGATCGCTGCAGCAACAGGGGGGCAAGTCCTCGAGGCCTTTGAGGTGTCGGGTCTATCGATTGACTCGCGCACAACGCAGCCTGGCGATCTCTTTGTGCCCATTGTCGCCGAACGGGATGGACATGATTTTATCCCGGCGGCCTTGAAAGCCGGCGCGTCAGGGGTTCTGACGGCGCAGAATTTCGATGGGCCTGCCGTCAAAGTTGCAGATACGACAGTCGCGCTGGGTGCCCTGGGTAAGGCGGGTCGGGACCGATCTGCAGCAAAAAGGGTCGCGGTCACAGGTTCAGTCGGCAAGACGAGTGTCAAAGACGCTTTGGCCGTCATGTTCGCGGCGCTGGGGAAAACCCATAAGAGCCAGCGAAGCTTCAATAATCACTTTGGCGTCCCAATTACACTTGCGACCCTGCCGAGGGACGCAGAATTTGCGGTCTTTGAAACGGGCATGAACCATGCGGGCGAATTGACCGAGCTTTCGAAACAGGTCACCCCAGATGTCGCTTTGATCACCACTGTTGCGGGTGCGCACCGCGCGCACTTTGATAGCATTGAAGCGATTGCCGATGCGAAGGCTGAAATTCGCTACGGCTTGAAACCGGGCGGAACGCTGATTCTCAATGCGGATAATGCTTACACGCCGCGTATCATGGCGCAGTCCGAAGGTCTTGAGATTCTCACTTTCGGAAGAGGCGGTCAGGTTCGCACTGTTAACGCCACGACCCATGCAGACGGTGGGACGGTGACACTTGATATAAACGGACAAGCACTTGACGTTTCGCACAGCCTGTCCGGCGCGCATTGGGCGTCGAACATAGCGGCCTGTATAGCGGTTGGTCACGCACTGGGCGATGATCTGGAAGCCTGTGCGCGAGCGCTGGCGGCTGCGACAGAGAGCGAGGGGCGCGGTGATGCGCACCAAGTCAGTGTCTATGGGAAAGACATCACGCTGATCGATCAAAGCTATAATGCCAACCCGGCGTCTATGCGCGCTGCGATTGAGGCGGCTGCCCTTCATCCGGGTCGAAATATCGCCTTGCTGGGCGAAATGAAGGAATTAGGCGCGGACGAACTCGCGCTACATGCCGCCTTGGCGGAGCCCCTGGAAGCGGCGGGGTTTTCGCGCGTCCTGACAGTGGGGGAGTGCATGCGCGCTTTGCGCGGTGCGTTGCCGCGACAGATGCGGGCCGCCAATGCGGACAGTGCAGACGGAGTTGTCGAAGCGCTCGCTGAAGAGCTGCGGGATGGGGATGTGCTGCTGATCAAGGGCAGCAACGCGACGGGGCTCGGCGCGCTGGCGCGTCGTCTGAAAGCCGGGGAGGGCTAAGGGATGTTTTATGAGTGGCTGGCGCCGTTGGGTGAAGAGTTTCAGCTTTTCAACCTGTTCAACTATCTGACGTTCCGCACGGGCGGCGCGATTATGACGTCGCTGATCATCTGCTTCGTCATTGGCCCGCGCATGATCGATGGATTGCGTGCGCGCCAAGGTAAAGGGCAACCTATTCGTGAGGACGGCCCAGAGTCACACATAATTCAAAAAGCCGGAACGCCAACGATGGGCGGCCTGATGATCTTATTGGCTGTCGTGATTTCGACCTTGCTGTGGGGGAACTTACGCAGCCCGTTTCTTTGGATGGTTTTCCTTGTGACGGCAGGGTTTGGCCTGATTGGCTTCTATGATGACTATTTGAAAGTCAGTCGACAATCTCATAAGGGATTTTCCGGTAAAATCAGGCTGTTGCTCGAGTTTCTTATCGCGGGCGTGGCGGTTTATTTCCTCTCTGCCGCGATGCCAACGGAAGGGGGTTTTAATACAGGCCTGGCTGTTCCGCTCCTGCAGAATACTTGGATCAATTTGGGGTTACTTTTCATTCCCTTTGGCTGTTTTGTCATTGTCGGAAGCGCAAACGCTGTGAACCTCACGGATGGGCTTGATGGCCTCGCGATCGTTCCCGTTATGATTGCCTGTATGGCTTTAGCCTTTATCGCCTACCTCGTCGGCAATGCGGTCTTTTCGGACTATCTTGGCGTGCCCTTTGTGCCGGGTTCGGGCGAAGTCACGATTTTCCTCGGGGCCATCATTGGGGCGTCGCTTGGGTTCCTCTGGTTCAATGCCCCGCCTGCGATGATCTTTATGGGAGATACCGGCAGTTTAGCCCTCGGCGGGGCTTTGGGAACGACGGCTGTTGCGATCAAGCATGAAATCGTTTTGGCGATTATTGGTGGTCTGTTCGTTCTGGAGGCCGTCTCTGTGATCGTCCAGGTGACGAGCTTTAAGCTGACCGGGAAACGTGTTTTCCGGATGGCCCCGATCCATCATCACTTTGAAAAGAAAGGGTGGGCAGAACCCACGATCGTGATCCGCTTTTGGATCATTGCGATCGTTCTGGCTTTGATCGGCCTCTCCACCTTGAAGCTGCGCTAATGATCACAGCGACGACATTCAAAGACCGCCGCGTCGTTGTTTTCGGCTTGGGCCGAACAGGTGTGACCGCGGCGCTATCCCTGCAAGCCGGAGGCGCCGAGGTTTGGGCGTGGGATGATAAAGAGGCAGGTCGCGCTGCCGCGTCTTCCGCAGGCGTGCAGGTCCGTAACCCTCGCAAGCAAGACTGGTCAAAGTTTGACGAACTGGTTCTGTCCCCGGGTGTGCCCCATGATCTACCCGAGCCACATTGGTCCGCCGTTGAGGCGAAGGCGGCGGGCGTTCCGATCATCTGCGATATCGAAATTCTCGCGCGCGAAGTGAACGCACAGCCAGACAGTAATCGGCCTAAGATCGTCGCGATCACAGGCACGAACGGCAAATCGACAACAACGTCCCTGATTGGACACATTCTCAAATCGATGGGCAAAGATGCGCAAATCGGTGGGAATATTGGGCGAGGCGTTCTCGATCTCGACCGCATGCATTCCGGCAGTTATTATGTGATCGAACTCTCCAGCTATCAGTTGGAGCGGACGCAAAGCTTGCGAGCAAACGCGGCGGTGCTACTGAACCTTTCGCCGGATCATCTAGACCGACATGGGACAATGGAAGCTTACGGCGATGCAAAGCAGCGCATATTCTCCAACCAAACTCAAGATGATGCCGTCATCGTTGGCGTCGATGACGAGTTTGGGCGCACGCTGACGACGGCGCTTAAAGTCAAGAATGGACGGCGCATCATTCCCGTATCGTCCAAGCGGGCTCTCGGGCACGGCGTATTTGCGCTGGGCGGCAAGCTAATGGACCGCACAGGGAAGCGTGGTAAAACAGTGTGCGATCTGCTTTCTGCAAAAGCGCTAGAGGGCGCTCACAATGCGCAAAATGCAGCCGCGGCCTATGCGGCGGTTGCGGCCTTGGGATTGGACCCTAAAGCGATAGGCAGTGCTATCCTGTCTTTCCCCGGACTAGCGCACCGTATGGAAACGGTTGGCCAATTGGGGAAGGTGCGTTTCGTCAATGACAGCAAAGCCACCAATGCAGACGCCGTTCGCCAAGCGTTAGGCAGCTATGACAATGTCTACTGGATCGCCGGGGGGATTGCTAAAGAGGGCGGCTTAGAGCCTGTTACGGATCTTTTTGATAGAGTGTCCAAAGCCTATCTGATCGGTGAAGCCGCGAAGCCGTTCGCGCGGACTTTGCGCGGCGCAGATGTGCCGTTCAAACTGTCTGGCGCGTTAGAGATGGCGGTCGTTTGCGCCGCCAGGGATGCCTTAGAATCCAAACACGCCAATCCGATCGTCTTGCTTTCCCCAGCCTGCGCCAGCTTTGATCAGTTTGCCAATTTCGAAGTGCGTGGCGATGCTTTCCGCGACGCGGTTCAGTCCTTGATTGAGGTCTGTCGCCCTAAAACAGCGAAAGGGTCAGCGGCATGAAAACCCTTCGCCTGCCCATGCCGTCAACGCTTACAGATCGGTCGCGTCGATTTTTGCTGGCCGAGTGGTGGCGATCCGTTGACCAAGTAACGCTTATCCTCCTGCTTTGTCTGCTCTGTGCCGGGTTGGTTTTGTCCATGGCGGCCAGTCCCGCCGCCAGTGCGCGCTACGGCATTGCTAATCCGTTTTATTTCCTCATGCGACATATGATGTTTGTCGTGGTCGGGTTTAGCGGGGCCGTCTTTGTTTCTTTGTTTGAGCCGCGAGGCGCCCGTCGTATCGGTGTGCTGGCCTTAATCGGCGCGTCGTTCGTGATGCTCATGCTGCCGAGCCTGGGTTATGAGGTGAAGGGCGCGGTGAGGTGGGTTCGGATCGGATCTTTCGGCCTGCAGCCTTCAGAATTTGCGAAGCCCGCTTTCATCGTTTTTGCCGCTTGGATGTTTTCCAGCGCCAAACGGGACCCCGGTATTCCGGCTGTGGCGATTGTTCTCGCGGTTTACCTGGCGCTTATTGTCATGCTCATATTACAGCCTGATTTCGGTCAAAGTTTTCTACTAACTCTATGTTTCGCCGCCGTATTCTTCTTTGCGGGTATGTCATTGGGGTGGGTGTTAGTGATGCTAGGCGTGACAATGATCGGGGCGGTGGGCGCTTATTTGGCTTTGCCGCATGTCCGCGCGCGGGTCAGCGCCTTCTTATCCCCTGACAAGGCCGACGGCTATCAAACCGAAAAAGCCTTGGAAGCGATTGCGGGTGGCGGCTTTTTCGGGCGCGGCCCGGGTGAAGGGGCCGTCAAATATGTCCTGCCAGATGGGCACACAGATTTCATCTTTAGTGTCGGCGTTGAAGAATTCGGCTTTTTGATCAGTGCTATGCTCGTCTTGCTCATCGCGGCTTTTGTCGTTCGGGCCTTCTCAAATGCGCTGCGTTTAAATGATCATTTTTGCCAGCTGGCAACAGCAGGCCTGGCGACAATGATCGGCATGCAGGCCATCATCAATCTGTTCGTGAATTTGAATATGGCACCCAGTAAGGGGATGACACTGCCTTTCATTTCTTACGGCGGTTCAAGTCTTTTATCACTCTGCTTTGCGGCGGGGTTGATCCTTGCCTTTACGCGCAAACGCCCCGGAGCGTATCGAGCGTGAGGGCGCTTCTAGCAGCCGGCGGTACAGGCGGACATATGTTTCCGGCACAAAGCCTGTCCGAAGAACTTGGGCGCATGGGCTGGCAATGCGCGATGATCACGGATGGGCGAGGCCGAAAGCACACGGGGCGTATTAAGGCCGATCCCATCATAGAGGTGAAAGCCGCTAGCATCAGTCCGCGCAAACCGATTCAAGCCATCCGCGGATCTCTGCAGTTGGCCCAAGGGGTCCGCCAGGCAAAAGCGTTCATACGTGACTGGAAACCTGACGTTGTCGTCGGCTTCGGCGGCTATCCAAGTTTTCCAGCGTTGCGCGCCGCAGAGAGCCTGAACGTGCCGCGTGTCATTCATGAGCAGAATGCTGTGCTGGGACGTGTGAACCGTGTGTTCGCCCGAAAAGCGACTGTGGTGGCCAGTGGGTTCGAAGCCTTGGCCAAGCTGCCACAGGGCGCGAACCATGTGGTCGTGGGGAATCCCTTAAGGGACACGCTTTTACAAGCTGCACCCAAACCCGATCAAAGTCCAAAGACGAACGCTAAGAAAAACATTCTGATCGTTGGCGGGTCTCTCGGCGCCAATATCCTGTCCGATATTGTTCCAGCGGCAATTGTCGCTTTGGACGAAACCCAGAAAAAAGGTCTTAGCATCGTTCAGCAAGCCACGGCCTCGCGTTTAGACTCGGCAAAGCAGACTTATGCGGATGCAAATATTTCTGCCACGGTGGAGACCTTTTTTACCGATATTCATGATCATTTGGCGCGCGCTGATCTGATCATTGCCCGCGCTGGCGCCTCATCCGTTTCTGAAATCGCATTGATGGGCAAACCCTCAATCCTCATTCCTCTAGGCATTGCTATGGATGATCATCAAACGGCCAATGCAAAGGCGCTAGAACGCCTTGGGGCTGCCGTGATTATGCCCGAAAGTGAATTCACGGCGGAGCGGTTATCGCAACTGCTAACGGAGCTATTAAGTGCGCCAGACCGCCTTGACCAAATGGGCCGAAACGCCACAAAGCTCGCCCGTCCAGAGGCGGCCCGTGACTTGGCCGCGCTCGTCATGCAAGCCGCCCAATAGGGCTCCAGAGTTTCATCCAGAGGTTCGTCTCTTGACCGAAAGACCTAAACGCAATCTGGCCACCAAAGTGCCGTTCGATATGGGGCCGATCCATTTCGTTGGGATTGGCGGGATCGGCATGAGCGGCATTGCCGAAGTCATGCTCAATCTTGGCTATCAGGTCCAAGGCTCTGATATGCGCGAAAGCGCTATTACCGAACGGCTTAAAGGCCTCGGGGCGACGATTTTCATCGGTCAGAAGGCCGAGCAGGTTGTGGGCGCTGGCGCCATTGTCATGAGTAGTGCGATCAAATCAGATAACCCTGAATTGGTCGAAGCCCGCGCCCGGTCTATTCCGGTGGTACGCCGTGCAGAAATGCTCGCGGAGCTTATGCGTCTGAAATGGACAGTCGCGGTCGGTGGGACTCACGGCAAAACGACGACGACAACGATGATTGCCGCGCTTCTCGAAGGTGGGGGCTTAGATCCCACGGTCATCAATGGCGGGATTATCAATGCTTACGGCTCTAATGCGAAACTAGGTCTCGGCAAATGGATGGTGGTTGAGGCGGACGAAAGTGATGGGTCATTCCTGAAGTTACTGCCTACGGTTGCTGTCGTCACCAATATCGATCCCGAACATATGGAGCATTACAAGACGTTCGACGTCCTGCAGCGAGCGTTTGATACCTTTGTTGAAAACCTACCGTTTTATGGTTTCGCCATTCTTTGCACGGATGATCCGAACGTTCAGGCTTTGGTCGCGCGAGTCACGGATCGCCGCGTCATCACCTATGGCTTTAACCCGCAAGCCGATGTGCGGGCGCATGATTTGGAACTTACGCCAGAAGGCACGCATTTCACGGTCACCTTCCGCGAAGATGAGAGCCCAACGGTTTGGTCTGATCTGTTCCTGCCGATGGCAGGTCGTCATAATACACAAAACGTCCTTTCTGCGATTGCGGTCGCGCGTGAACTCGGCATGAGCGAGGCGGACGTAAGAGACGCGCTCAAAGCATTCGGCGGCGTCAAACGCCGTTTCACCCCGGTTGGCGAATGGAACGGTGTGACCATCATTGATGATTATGGCCACCACCCGGTTGAAATTGCTGCCGTCTTGCAAGCGGCCCGGCAGGTCGCAAACGGGAAGGTGCACGCTGTGATGCAGCCGCACCGCTATTCACGCCTCGGCGACCTGTTCGAAGACTTTTCAACCTGCTTCAATGATGCGGACAGTGTTCTCGTAGCCGATGTTTATGCTGCGGGTGAAGCCCCTGTCGAAGGCGTTTCCGGCCCCGCCCTTGTTAACAGCCTGCAAAGTCACGGTCATCGCAATGCGCAGATGACGACCAAGGCGAGCCTGGCGGCGGACATCAAAGCCCGCTTAGAGCCGGGGGATTTGGTCATCTGTCTCGGCGCTGGCGACATTACGCACTGGGCCGCTGGGCTAGCGAGCGCCTTGGAGGCCGCTTGATCCGTCATCTGGAAGTTCGAGGCTCTTTAAAGCCCAACGTCCCGCTCGCGCCTTACACGTGGCTACGGGTCGGTGGGCCTGCGGATTGGTTTTTCATGCCTAAGGATGAAGCCGACCTGGCGCTGTTTCTGTCTTCCATTGATCCAGACATGCCTGTCACGACCCTCGGCGTCGCCTCAAACACACTTGTGCGCGACGGCGGAATTGAAGGCGTCGTGATCCGCCTTGGACCGCAATTTGGGAAAGTCCGGATTGAAGACAATCGCGTGATCGCAGGGGCAGCGGCTTTGGATGCGCGGGTGGCGAAAGAGGCGGCGAAAGCCGGCATTGCGGGCTTAGAATTTTACGCGGGCGTTCCGGGGACGATCGGCGGGGCTTTGCGGATGAATGCAGGGTGCTACGGCAGCGAGACAGCGGATGTCGTGAAGCAGGTGGTCGCACTCGAACGCTCCGGCCGCCGCGTTGAGCTATCCGTCGAAGAGATGGGGTATCGCTACCGCCACTCTGCGGCGCCGAGCGACCTCATCTTTGTGGAAGCTGTCTTTGAAGGGCAGCCTGATGAACCAGACGCAATTTTGTCGAGGATGGAGGCGATCACGGAAAAGCGTGAAAGCTCACAGCCCATCCGTGAGAAAACGGGGGGCTCGACGTTTAAGAACCCCGAAGGGCATTCCAGTTGGAAACTGATTGATGCGGCGGGCTTGCGCGGTTTCCGTGTGGGTGGAGCACAGATGAGCGAGCAACATTGCAACTTTATGATCAATGCCGACAATGCGACAGCCTCAGACCTAGAGAGCTTAGGCGAAACGGTCCGCGCAAAAGTCCTAGAAAGCCAAGGCGTTGAATTGGATTGGGAAGTGCGTCGAATCGGACGGTCCGCATGAAACGGGTCGCGGTTCTTCTAGGCGGAATTAGCGCGGAGCGAGAAGTCAGTCTCGTTTCAGGTTCGGCTTGTGCCAAGGCGCTACGCAGTGAAGGGTATGACGTTGTCGAAATTGACGCCCATCCGGATCGACTAGCTGCTGATATTCGCGCTGCTAAGGCTGATGTCATCTTCAACGCCTTACATGGCGATTGGGGCGAGGACGGCGAAGTCCAAGGCATCCTCGAAGCCGCTCAAATTCCCTACACCCATAGTGGCGTTGCCGCGTCGCGCATGGCGATGGACAAGGACTTTGCAAAATCTGTTTTCGCTTTGCACGGCATCACGGTCGCCAGCGGTGTAACAGCGCGCCGCGATAGGATCACAAAAGGCGGCGTGCTGCCCGTGCCTTATGTTGTGAAGCCGAATGGCTCGGGGTCGTCCGCGAGCGTTTATATCGTTACTGAGGAAACGGAAGCGGTCTTGGCGAGGATCGGCGCTGATGAGGGCTTGGGGGAGGCGCCCGTCATTGAAGCCTATATTCCCGGTCGAGAGCTTACGGTGGCGGTGATCGGTGGACGACCCCTTTGCGTGACTGAAATCCGCCCCGCTTCTGGCTGGTACGATTATGACGCTAAATATGCCGAAGGGGGGTCTGTTCATGTTGTTGGGGCAGATATCCCGAGCTCTGTGACCGCATTAGCGCTCGAATGGGCCGCTCTCGCCCACAAGGCCTTGGGTTGTTTTGGCGTGACCCGGGCGGATTTCAGATTTGATGACAGAAATCTGCCGAAAAACCCGACGCGCGCGGATGTGGTAAACAAATTGGTAATCTTGGAGATCAATACTCAGCCCGGGATGACTCCGACTTCGCTCGTGCCTGAGCAGTGCGAAGCAGAAGGCATGGGGTTTGGTGCGCTATGTCGTTGGATGGTTGAGGAGGCCTCATGGCCAAGAATAGCAGGGGGGATCGCAAAGGGGGCGGCGTCACACGTGTCAGCCCGCTAAAGCCCGACCTGCGCGGCGCGAGCCGCTTGGTTCAAAGCCGCGTGCATGCCGGCTTGAGAGCCGCAACCTATAATCGGCGATCCATGATCCGAAGCGTGGCTTCGATCCTGACCGCTCTGTTCTTGCTAACATTTGTGGCGCTGTGGCTGGGCGGTTATCTGCCGGCGGTTCGGCAGGGCATAGCGGACTATAAACAAGACCGACTGATGGCGATGGGCTTTGTTGTCGAACAAATCGACGTGATGGGCGAGGGACGGCTTAACGAAGCCGATGTCCGCGCCGCGATTGGTATTTATCAGGGCGACTATTTCTTCGACACGGATTTGCAGCGCGCCCAAGAGCGCACAGAAAGCCTGCCATGGGTCGACCGCGCCGTTGTGCGCCGCCTATGGCCGAACCGCATTGTTGTGCAATTGGTCGAAACAACACCCGTCGCATTTTACCAAGAAAACGGACAAATTTACCTGGCCGACTCCAAGGGGGCCATTGTCGCCCCTTTGACAGAAGAAACAGCTGCACTGCCGGCTGGTTTGCGTTTGTTCACCGGCCCTGAGGCGACGCAGCACGCGTCTGAGATTTCTGGTTTGCTGGAATATTTTCCCACTGTCTGGGATCAAACGGAAGCACTGACACGTCATGTGTCCGGGCGTTGGGATCTGACGCTGGAAAAGGGCTTAGTCCTGCGATTGCCACAAGAAGATGCCTCTACCGCTTTGTTGCGTTTTTCTAGAATTGATCCTCAAGCGTTGGAAAATGTCCAAATCGTCGACATGCGTTTGTCAGACCGGATTACACTCACCCCAAAAGATCTAACCCAAACGTGAGCGGGAAGCGCGCCGAAACGGTCTGCGTTCTCGACATTGGGTCGAGCAAGATTACGTGCCTGATCGGTGCGAAAGACGCGGGTATTGGGGTTCGAGTCCTAGGCCACGGCACGGCGGTGTCTCACGGCGTGAAATCTGGCGCGGTTGTTGATCTGGCAGAGGCAGAACTGGGCATTCGTAAAGCTGTTGAGAAAGCCGAACGGGCGGCTGGTGTCACAGTTCACGGCGTATCTGTAAATGTCGGCCTGCGGAGCCTGACATCCCGTCATATGCAGGTCCAAACAGAGTTTGCCTCTGGGGCGATTGAAGATCGTAATTTGAAGCGTGTGATCGGCACGTCGCTCTCAAAGACCGCGACACCTGACTACGCTATCCTTCATGCGCTGCCACTCGATTGGGACGTTGACGGCGAAACGGGTATTCGCGATCCGCGCGGGATGTTCGGGCAGCGCCTTGGCGTGAACATGCATTTTGTAACAGCCGGCATTGGCCCTTTGCGTAATCTCGCCCATTGCATTGAGCGCTGCCACCTGTCGCTGCGCTCTGTTACGGTCAATCCTTATGCGGCAGCCCGATCAGTTCTAACGCAAGACGAACGAGACCTTGGGGTGATCCTCATCGATATGGGCGCAGGCCTAACGACCACATCCGTCTTTCGGGATGACCAACTCCTCCACGTTGATGCGATTAGTGTTGGGGGACAGAATGTAACCTCAGATATCGCAAGAGGCCTAAATACGCCCATTGAAGCGGCCGAGCGGATTAAGATCATCTACGGCTCCGCCTTGCATGGTGCGCGCGATGAATATGAAACGATCCCGTGTCCCCCCGTCGGGGCGATGGATGAGCTGCGTCACGAGTCCAAGTCCTTGTTAACCGGGATTGTCCGGGCGCGTGTCGAAGAGACCTTAGAGCTTATCCGTGACCGCCTTTACAAAAGCGGCCTAGACGGAGTTTCTGGTCGACAGATCGTCTTGACGGGGGGGGCGGCAAAGCTGTCAGGGCTGCGGGAACTGACGGAGCTCGTCTTTAATAAGCGCGTCCGGATCGGCTCTCCACACGGTGTCTTTGGCTTGGATGATCAACTCGATGCACCGGAATATGCCGTGGTGACAGGGCTGCTCCGCCATGTCTTCGAACCGAGTTCTGAGGCCGTACAGGGGCCGCCGGACCTTTCCGGGCGGCGCTATCAGATGAACCGCTATCAAGGCGGTCCCATCACGCGCAGCCTGCAATGGTTACGGGAAAATTTCTGAGCGTTTCGCTTAAGCCGTTGCGGATTACAACGAGCGGGTGACACGCGCTGGAATACTGAAATCAAAACGTAAGCTAACTTTGAGTGGACGGGACCGAAAGGACATCCGAGACAAGCTTGCAGAGACTGCAGGGTTCTTTGATTTGAAGGACGAAAACTAGGTCATAGAAGGCGGGTTCGACACCGGTCCAAGGACTAACGCTAGTGACCTTTAACGTTTACTTAACCGCTTCCCCTAGGGCGATTGAAAGGAATTCATCGTACTTCCCCCTCGATGAGAGTGCCAAAGTCTAGCCTAAAGACGAGGGGACACATGTTTATCGACGAGAATCGCGGTGCCATCGCAATTCCCGCCGCGATCGGCGGTTTGATGATGGTTGCCGCTTTGGGTGTTGCGTTTGATACGTCGCGCCTTATTACCGAGCGCCATACCCTACAGTCGATCGCCGACGTAGCGGCTTTGGCTTCTGCCGGGCCTGAAAATGCATCTAGCTCTGAGCGCGAGAAACTCGCCAAATCTAGCGTTGCTGAATATCTCAGCCAAACGGGTGAGTCCTTAAACGTCAGCATGTCACAATTTGACGTGACGAAAAACGGCGAAAGCGTCTCAATCACCTTGGCCAGTCAGAAAGACCTCGTCTTTGGTGGGATCATCGGCATGAGTGATTACACTGTGAAAGCGTCAGCCACTGCGACAAGTGTTGAAGAAAGCGCCCATTCAGTCAAAGGGATTCTGGGGGTGGCTGTTTCGTTCGTGGTTGATGCCTCTGCAAGGCCTCGCGGTGTTATGACCCCCGAGGGCTTTGGCCTATTAAAAGAAGCGATCGCGCGAGAGCTGTCAATGTCCCAAGTGAACGGTGACGCCATAAAGACAGGCTTATATCCGTTTAACTGGGGTGTCGTTGAAGCAGGTGTTTCGCCGTTGCAGAACGGCAGCGCAGCCGCGCTGACCGCACTGAATTCTGTCACTGCTACAGAAGGCAGTGTCCCTTCAAGCGCGCTAGAGGCTGCGGTCTCTGACCAACGCAGCGATCGAACGGTATCAGCCATTGATGAGCGTTATGTCGTTTTTGCTATGGACGGCGAAATCGACCTGAATAAAGGCGATCAACCAGGCGAGTTGGTTCCTGAAAGCCAGATTGTCGGCGTGCCGACACCTGCCGCCTGTTTGTCGACCCCGCCAGACCTTCTTCGGGCCCAGGATGAACTAGCCCAATATATTCTTAAGTCGAAGAATGACTTCGGCCTCACTTTGACGTCCTGGACAGGCCCTGGCGTATTTGATGATGACAAAGTCAAATATGATAGTGCCGATACTCTGGCCGAGGGTACCCGTAAGCGGAAGCTCCTCTTACGTATGGCTCAAGAGGTCCTCGTGCGTGATGGCGGCTTATCACTCGAGGCCGTCGTCGATGATACCTTAGGCCAAACACCGATTGCTGGCGGACTGAGTGCCGAGTTGCGAGAAAATTTGACCTTTGTTGGCCAAGAGAACAATAATCTTATCCGCGAACAGCACGCCTTTGAACAAGTCTGTATGCCCGAGCAGGAAGAGCGCATCTTTGATGCTTGCGAGGCCGCTAAAGCGGACAATGTGAAGGTTGTTGGTTTGAATATGTCGGGCGAATATGGGCCGGCCTCACAAACACTTCGTCAGTGTGTCTTTGGTGATCTTCCTGCCCTCGCACCCAATGAGCCTGTACCATCAGGCGCCCAGGCGATCGTTGCAGCCCTGGGTGTAGACAAGGTGCAGGTTGCTCCGGATGGATCCGTCTATATAGTCGTGTCCGATAAGACTGACATTCAAGACACTGTGCGATCTTTGCTTGCCCTTCGGGCGAAGGAGGTTCGCACCTCGCCTGGTAAAACCGTGCGGTCCGTACGCCTCGTCCGATAATTTGATCGTGTGAGTTTTGTGAAGCTGCTCACCCTAGCGGGCTAACCCACCAAACGTCCGTCAGATCGTTTGGTTATCGCGGTTCAAAATGCTACTAAAATCTTGAGTTTAGGCTCCGAATCAACGGGCCTTTCGGCATTTGCCAGAAACCGGATTTTTGAGTGGCTGACGACACCGATAACACTGACGATACGCCTGAAAATGACGGTACTTTGCCGCCAGAGGAGGGGGTGTCACCCATAACAATCGAAGAGGAGATGAAACGCTCCTACCTCGATTATGCAATGAGTGTGATTGTCAGCCGGGCAATCCCGGATGTGCGCGATGGCCTCAAGCCTGTGCATCGGCGAATCCTCTATTCGATGCATGAAAATGGCTTCACGCGGGACAAGCCTTATAAAAAATCTGCGCGTGTTGTCGGTGATGTGATTGGTAAATATCACCCTCACGGCGACAGTGCGGTTTACGACGCGCTAGTCCGCATGGCGCAAGACTTTTCAATGCGTTTGCCTTTGCTCGATGGGCAAGGGAATTTCGGCTCCGTTGATGGCGATCCGCCGGCTGCGATGCGTTACACCGAAGTCCGGATGGATCACCCCGCTGCCAGTCTGTTGGCCGACATAGAGAAAAACACCGTCAACTATCAGGACAATTATGACGCCTCTGAGAGCGAGCCTGTGGTTCTCCCGGCGCGCTTTCCGAACATATTGGTCAATGGGGCCGGCGGCATCGCGGTTGGTATGGCGACCAATATTGCGCCGCA
>CAWUKE010000009.1:0-26300 GCA_963922935.1 uncultured Alphaproteobacteria bacterium
CGGCGTGACCTATAATCACGATACGGATGACGGTGCCGAAAGCGATCTTTACGGTTTGGACGCGACGCTGCAATTTGGCGCGGGGACTTATGTCAAAGCCGAAATTGCGCGCTCCGAAGGGTTAGGTGTCCAAGCGTTCCGTTCGAATGATGGCGGCTTCACTTATGAAGCGCAGGATCGCGGGGGTCGGATCGATGGGAGCTCCGCCGACGCCCTGGCGGTCGAAGCGGCAGTTGATCTGGCCGATCTGAAATCGGTCGATATGGACGGCTCGGCCTACGCCTATTACCGGGATCGCGACGCTGGTTTTGCCGGCCTCGCCGAAACCACCAACCAAGCGGTTGAGCAGTTTGGTGGCGGGCTTGAACTGTCTGTGAGCGAAGGCATTACGGTCCAAGCGCGCGCGGACATCTCTGATGATCAAACCATCGGGACACGCTCCTACGCCGAAGCCACGGTGGCGGCGCAGGTTACAGAGGCGCTCAAAGTTACCGGCGGGATCGCCTACAGCGATGATGCGCGCGGTAATAGCGGCACCAGCCTGGGCGGTCGCGTGGATTACGCGCTCAATGAAAGCCAGAGCGTCTATGCCTTTGGTCAAGTGGGTCTATCGGGCGATAATACCCGCACGACGGACCGGATCGGCGCCGGGGCGGAAGTCCGTGTCTCCAACACGCTCTTTGCGGGCGGCGAAGTCTCGACTGGCGAAGACGGGCTGGGCGCGCGGGCGAGCCTGCGCCGCGAAACCGATGATGGGGATGAATGGTATCTGGCTTATGACCTGCCGCTCAACAGCCAGTTGGCCGAGAACCTCGGCACGCTGAATGTGGGGATGCGCCAGCGTTATTCTGATGCCCTCTCTCTCTACGGGGAAGAGCGTCTGCAATTTGCGGAAAAAGGCCTGAATGGGGTCACGCATGCTTACGGCGTCGACTATGCGCCGGGCGACTGGACCTTTGGCCTATCGGGCGAGGTAGGCCGCGTCGATCAGTTTGACCGCGAAGCCTTTGCCGGCACTGTGGGTTGGGCGAATGAACGCATGCGCGCGGGCGTGTCCGCTGAATGGCGTCAGGACGAAAATGTCGACACAGGGGATGAACGCCGCACGTGGCTGCTGCGCAGCTCTGCGCGGTATAACGCGTCAGAAGAACTCACCCTACAAGGCAAGTTTAATCTAGCCCAATCGAACCAGACGCGGGCGGATGACACATTAGGTCCGGTGAGCTTCAACAATGCAGAGTTCACGGAAGGCTCTATTGCGGCCGCCTATCGTCCGATTTGGGATGACCGGTTCAACCTGCTGGGCAAGATTGTTTGGCTGGATGATCTGTCTCCGACATCGCAACGCTTTGGCGGTCAGACCTTGGATTATCGTCAGAAGAGCACGATTGTCAGCGTCGACACAGCCTATGATGTCTCGCCGAAATGGACGCTGGGCGGAAAATATGCCTACCGTGCCGGCGAAGTGACGAGCAGCCGCGATAGCCTCGACTTCACCCGCAGTGAAGCGGAGCTGGGTGTGCTGCGTCTCGACTATCATGCCACCTTGCAATGGGATGCGAGCGTTGAGTTGCGCCGTCTGGACATTGGCGACGGCACGATCACGCGTGACGGCGGCCTGCTGGGTGTTTACCGCCATGTCGGCGATCACGCCAAGATCGGCGCCGGCCTGACCTGGGGCGGCATTGAAGAGACCTATCTGGGTGTTGACGAAAACTCTGAGCTTGGCTGGTATCTTAACGTTGTCGGGAAATTCTAGGCGTAAGCGGCTCTACGGTCGCCACGGCGCTGCAATGACAAGGCTAGAACGTAAACGTTAGCTGCGCATAGCCAAAGAGTGTTCCGCTCCCATCTGGGCCGTTCGGCACGCGTTTTGGAAAGTCGCCATAAATCAGGCCTGAGGCTCCGATCTCGAGTCTCAGGCTATCCGGCACCACCCAATAGCGGGCTCTTGCATCCAGCTCGTGACCAATGAAGCGCCCAGACTGTCCCGATGGATCACGAAGGCGCGCAATGACCCAGCTGTCTGTCACGGACGCCAGATGCGCGGCATGATATTGGAACCACCCGTCCCAACGGTCATTCGGCGTGAGCTGCAAGCGAAAGCCGGGCGCGCTGATATTTGCGGGCGTGAGCGGGCCATGAATTGAGGTGTTGTTCAGGTCCGTCCGGCGTCCGCCAAACAAGCGCTCATGCTGGTCGAAATTCAAATCGTTCGGATCCTGATCCCCGCTCGCATAATAATATTCGAGAGACAGACGCGGGCGCCACGGCGCATCAAAGGTGTACCCGATAACGCCGATAAGCATAGAGGCATTGACGTCGAGGGGTACCGTATCAGCGGGGTTACTCGTCGCGAAACGCGACCCCTGTCTGAGCGCCGCTTCCAGATCAATGTCCCACCGACCGACTGTGGGTTTCCGATAGAGTCGGAAACCTGGGGCGATGTGTGATCGGTTTGGCGTCTGAAACTCGCTCGTGTCCTCTTCCTCAAGGCCGTAGACGAATAGCTCTCCCCAGAGGTCTGGCACTATATCCGGGAGGATATCGCTACGCCTGTAATGGACACCCCAAATGCGCCGCCCCCATTGCTCTCGATCAGCTTCAAGCGTGTTATTGTCTATATCCTCGCGGAGGTTCGGAAAGCGCGCAACAGGAACGACGAGAAAGGCGTGGAGTTCGTCGCCACGCGGCGACTCGCTCAACAGGTAAGCCCCTGTGTAGCCTTTAATCACATTGGCGTAGCTGACGCGTTCAATTTGTCGTTTAGAGCCGATTGAGACGGTCTGGCGACCCACGGTGAGGTGGCTCTTGGACGTCTCACCCAAAAGACCGGGCAAGTCTTCAATCCGGGCATAAAGCTGCAAAAAATCTAACGGGTTTGTGAAACTGTTGGAAAGCGGTGTCCCGTCATCCCCTAAATAGGTTCGACTGTCTTGTAGCTCGGCCCCGAAAACAATCGGTCCCGTATCGACCTCCGCCTTTATCAGCGTTCGAAAAAGCAAGAGCTGATCGCTCCCCTCTCGACCGCCGCGGAACTGGTCTTCGAGGCTTTCATATCGGACCCGGGTTTCACCATTAATCGTAAGCCAGTCGGGCGTGTTGATAGCCTCTTCGAGGCGATATGGGTCCTGTGCGCAGGCTTTTTCTGTCGTCGGCAGGCAACATAGGCAGGCTAGGAAAAACAAGGCAAAAGAGCGTTGCTCTTGATTGCGTTTAAGGCCTGAAAGCCATGGAGTCCGAGCATCGTTCATTGAAAAGTAGAGGCGCAATAAAAGAATAAGTTCGCCTAACTTTTCCTCTTCGTCACTTCAAATACTGATTTCGAACGAAAGTCTTGGGATCGAAAATCGAGCCGAGAGCTCTATATCAGCCTTGAGCCATTGCTAATGTCTGCCAAGGCCCTGTGATGGCGACCGTCACGCCGGCCTTCTGTACGTTCGCAAAAAGGGTGGCACCGTCCGGGGAGAAGCATGCGCCTGCTAATTCAGAAGACGGGCTGCGGGCGATGTCATAGACCGCGCCCTTTGGCGTGACGCCTCGCAAATAGTCATCCTCCGTTCCGTCTTCACACACAATCAAATGTCCCCATGGCGCGGCCACGAGATTGTCGCACATATCCATCTCAGTCCGAGAGGGGCTCTCATAGTGGAGGGTCAACTGCCCAGGGACGTCGGCTTCCTGTGGCGTCCCTTCATAAGGGCTTGGGGTATAACGCCAAATCTGTCCCGCTTTGGCCGCTCCACCATTCGTACACGCGAAATAAGCCGATCCGCCCGATGCATCCCCCGACGCATCCATGGCCCAGGCGATGCCTTCACCGCGCGCAAAGCGAGCGGCCCCTAGGGCGTATCCGCGTTCCTGCAGGGGGGCTTCAAAGGCTTCAACATCCTCCAGATCGATCCACATAGTCGAGACTGTCTGGCCAACGGCAAACCCCGTTTTGGAGCCTGTCCAGTTCCGCGTATCCGCCGCATTCATGCCTTTTATGGCGAGCGCCTGCAGGCGGCCGCCACGATGCAGGTCTCCCGGACGATCCGGAATAAATCGGTAGAGCAATCCTGTGCCTGAGTCTTCGGTTTGGTAGACGATGCCTGTATGCGGATCGACAGCTACACCTTCTCGGTTAAAGCGCCCCATCGCTTTCAAGGGTTTTGCTGGCACGAGGCCTCGAGCGTCTGCAGGGACTTCAAAGGCATAGCCATGATACTGGCTGGCCATGCGGTTGGGAGCGGTCTCGCTTTCTTCACATGTAATCCAAGACCCCCAAGGCGTCACCCCGCCGGAGCAATTGCGTTCAGTTCCGACCATGGACAGGAAAGACTGTTCAAGTTCGCGGGTTCGGGTGTTGTAGATCAACGTGGTGGTTCCACCCGCGACGGGATCGCCGTTTGGCGCAATGTCGAAAATCGCGTCGCGGTCCAAACGGGCGGGTACGCCCTCGCCAGGACGGAAAGGCCCATCGCTCGTTTCGTGAATGTCGATTTCATGATTGCGAACAAGGACACACCGATTAGGATCGCCATTGATCGCAAAGGCACCCATGCCGTCATGGCTTCCAGGAACTTTGAAGCCATCTGACATCATGGTCCCAACTTCAGAAAGCCTTTTGTATTTAAACCCAGGAGGCAGATCGAGAAGACCGTCAGGGTCCGCAACCATCTGAGTTCTGCTCAAAGTATTTTGTGTCCCGTTCAACGCACAGGCTGATAAAGCCGAATAGGCCGGGGCAGCGATTGCCATGGCCATGGCGTTTCGAATAAAATGGCGGCGTGTTGTGATCATCTAACTCTGCAATGCCTTCCTAAGATCGCTTCAGTCAACAACCTTGAAGTTCTGCTACTCTCGAATTTAGCGCTTAAGAATTGGCTATCACGCCTGTCGTGTTTGGAAAATCGCTCAGCCCGTCACAGTCTATGACTGTGATGATAGAATTGGACGCGCGCTGCGGGTTGATCGCCCCAGCTTGGGCCGCTCGCGATCCCATGACGATGATGGTGTCGATGAATTCGACATCGTCACCGATCACAATATCAATGTCCGTCCCTTGGGTCGGTAGATCAACAGAGGTTGAGACATGCGGATACAGAAAAAAGAAGCGGCATGAAAAGTCCCCTCAGAGCCGTGGGCAATATAGGGGCGCGCCTGTCTCTGTGTTGTTTCAATCCCGTGACGCGTTTGGTTCAAGTCGGTGAACCTTCAAAGTCGTTTTGGTGACAAAGACACCAAGGTTACAAGTCCAGTTTCGTCACAGGTGTTTAAAAATCAGATGAAAGGCTCAAGCCCGCTACAACGTCTGCAGGCTCAACATATCGTCCTTCAGGATATTTAGCCGGCGAGGTTGACGATAGAGCATCTGACGCTTCGGTTTTATCGACGGCCCCTAATGTAGCCTTGAGCAAATTACTCTCGTAGATCGGATAGGCCGGTAATGCATCGTCGCCAATTGTGAGGGATGCGTCCGACTTGTCAAAAGATGGTCCAAGCTCCGCCTTATGCGGTAGGTTTCTAGTCTCCACATCCCGGTCAGCGTCATTAGGGCTTGATGAAGAAACGCTTTCTTCTGTTACCTGACTAGGCTTTTCAGCCGCATGATCGACCGGCCCTTGCGCCATCGCCGCAAAAGGGGGGTAGAGACAGGCAAAGCTCGTTATGAGGATTAAGCGCTTCATGAGGCGATAAAGACTGCGATGCCGAAAAATGCCAGGAGAGCTGCCGCGCCAAAGGATAGACCCAAGACCCAAGGCATAAACCTCGTTTTGCGGCCAGCGCGGGCCTCTACAGGCTTAAGGTGAGTTTCGGTTGATTTGTTCATGTTGATCTCCAAAATTTTGATGTGCAATCGCAATCCCGAGCGATAAAGCCCCGAGTGTTGCCGTCAGAGGATGCTTGTCGATTTGATTTATAACGGACTGGAAAGTAGGGTCTTTTCGAACGTCTTCCGGCAACGCCTGCACCAGAAAATCAGTCTCGGCTTTTGTGGATGTTCTTAACGTAGCGCCTCTGGGTCGAAGAATAAGAATGGCGCTCACGAAAATCAGTATTGCCCCGATTGACGCCGTTGCGAGGACGGCTCCATACTCGGCGTCAAGCCAAATGTAGAGCGCGGTCAGCAAGAAGATGCTACCGATGCCGATCAGCGTAATGGCAAGTGCAGAGATCAGCGCCCCTTGAATGGGGCGCTTGGCGGGCCCCTTCAAAAGGAAGGGGACCAGCGTTGCTAGAGCTGAGTTTAGCCGCATCAGATTAGCGTCGTGTCAGAGCGCCAAGGATAAGACCTGCACCGACAGCAAGAGCGATTGACGTCAGCGGGTTTTCCTTGATTGACGCTTCTGCCTTTGTTGTCAGCTCGTCATACTTGGCTCGGGCCATCTCAGTCTTATCCGCTGCCACATCGCGAACAGTTTCTGTTGTTTCAGAAACGGTTTGTTTGGTCTGCAGTTTCAACGCCTCCGTCAGCAAACCTACGTCTTTGCGCAACGCGTCCAACTGCGTGGACACGTCAGGTTTAATTGAAACAATATTTTCTTTTTTAGCGGTCTTCGTCGCCATAATAAAACTCCTTCATATGAGGCAGCCGTGAGGCTGCGATTATGTAAGAGAAACAGAAGTGGCGGCAAATTCGTTCCGAAAAACTTAATAGATAACTGTATTAAAAGGGGTGACAATCAGACCCAGTAAAATCAAATATTCTTCGGAAACGTCAGTTGGCATACATACTCTTTCGCCGTCTGAGACGCAGAATATGTTCCAGACAGTTGGCGCGCAAACCCTTTCATGAGCCGACGGCCTGTCCCTGATTTAGCGATGGTTTCCTCGCGATTAGCTTTATTAAGCACCGGCATGGACGGTCCTGAGTCCGTCACTCTAATCGTTGAATGTGACGGTCCATCCATTGCGGAAATGTCTATTGTCCCGCCGTCCGGAACGCCATGTTTTACGGCATTTGTCATCGCTTCCATGATGAACATGGCGATCGAAACGGCTCGGTCTCCGGTGTGTGGGGCTAGGTCGATTTTATAATCGACTTTTATGCCCTTCCTTTGCACCCCCAAGGTTCTGGAGGCCTGCCTGATGAATTGTCCGAGGAAAACATTCATTGGGACAACGTCGATATTGTCACTTTCATAAAGGGCTTTATGGACTAGGGCGATCGCGTTGATACGATTGCGTGTTTCATCAATAGCCGCGTTATAAACGGGATCCTTGAGTTCGCGCTTTTGAATATTCATAAGGGAAATGATAATTTGAAGATTATTTTTTACGCGATGGTGTATTTCTCGCAGGAGGATTTCTTTTTCCTTTAAGGACGCGTTTAATTCCGCATCACGCCGATTGACGCGGTCCGCCATAATGTCGAAAGCCGTAGCGAGTTCACGGATTTGTTTCGGGGCTTCCGCCCGCGTTCCGGCGCGCATATCATAACGGCCCTCAGCAATGTGAAACGCTGCCTCCCCTAATTGTTTCAAATGAGACAAGAGAAGTCGATTTGTGGCCATCCAGATGGCCATGAAAGCAAAGACCCATCCAATTAGGGGAATAAGAAATGCAGAGACGGGGTTGAGTAAGGTCTGTTGTAGCCAACTGGGACGGGGCTGACTTACGGCTATAAAGATATTGGGCACACGTGTGGCCAAAATATAGAGGTCTTGTGCCGTGCCGGCTTTTGACAGGATTTCACGCTCTAAAATCTTTCCTGTTTGCTTTGCATCGAGCCAAGTGGGGTCAAACTTCTCGAAAAGATTGGCATTGCTGATAAGAACGTCGCCTTCACGATTTACAATCGCGGCTCTTGTTCCTCCGGATGTGAGTGACCTTGTTGTCAGAGCTTTCAAACGCGCTGCATTGGATGTCAGGCGATAAATTTCCTGCACATATCCTTCTACATAATGTCCATGCGAAATCGTCAGAAAACTACTCTGCTTGGACGGTGATCCACCTGTGTGAAAACTTGACAGTTGGAAGGGGTCTTCAGCTGTAAAGTCAGAAAAATCTTCGGGGAATTGGGCAACAGCTTCGCCTCCGAACGCGCATTGAATGTCGCCTTGCGGATCGAAAATTTCTAGCCGATCAAAACGCCCAAATTCTTCAAGTGTGAGGTTGAGATCAAGATCGCAAGCAGATGGCGTTCCTCGCGTCCCAATGGACCTCAGCAACGCTTTACCTGTGAAAATGATTTCGCCCACTTCTGTTTCAAGCGCGCGTGTTGATTGAAGGATATTGAACTTTTGCGCGTCGACTTCAGAGCGGTAGTCCCGAAGGCTACTCCAAACTGTAAAGATAAGCGAAGGGAGCAGCGCAATCGCCAGAATAAGGCTAAATCTGACACGGAGATCGCGCATAACCGTCCCTATCGGATCAAGTTTACCGATCTGCTAATTTGTCAGCTTCTTTCAGGATCGTATCCATAGCGTCGAGGGCGCCAATGCCGTCGCCACTATTGTCAAAATCGCCGTCTTCCATGATTGAGGCAAGCTGCTTTCGGGCCCGGCTGACACGGCTTTTGATTGTTCCTGTTGCACAATTACAAATCTCAGCCGCCTCATCATAGGAGAGGCCACTTGCCCCTACGAGGACAAGCGCTTCGCGTTGATCTTCGGACAGGCGGTCCAACGCGCGGCGCAGCTCATTCAGTTCGACGGGGTCATTGGGGTTTGCCACAGACACGATTGTTTGCTCGGCCACCTCCGGCTCAAGCGATGTAGCACGCCAAGAGCGGCGTTTGATCGAATAAAACTGGTTGCGCAGGATCGTGAACGTCCAGGCCTTCATGTTGGAGCCGGGCTTAAACCGCTCGCGCGCATTCCACGCCTTCAGCATCGCGTCTTGGGCGACATCGTCGGCCAGAGCAGTATTTCCGTTGCATAATGACCGGGCAAAGGCGCGCAGGTGCGGGATAAGGTCCGTCAGTTCGGCCTTAAAGGCCGCCTCGTCCATGGGGACATGCGGTTCTTCAGGGGCGGGTGTTGGGGCTTCTGTCATAACGCGAGGCTTTTCTTGCAACATCACTTCACCCGTTTATCGGCCTGATCGAGAAGGCTTAGAAAATCATCAGGGACAGGTTCGTTGAGAACATCGTTATAAAATTTTTTTAAAGACGAGCCGATCTTATCCGTCAGAGCGTCTTTAGCGAAATCGTTCTCGCCTTCTGTTAAGGCACGATTGCCAGCCCGCCCTTTTCTATCAGAAGATTTACTCATTTCACATCTTTCTTTATCCGACTTTAGTAAGTCATGACGAAAATCTTGAACCTTACAGACGCTGATACGTAAGAAGCTCGAAGACCATTTTCATGGAACCTTACGCTGTTCTATGGATTGGGTTCCCTTCAACTGCATAAAATTGCCCAGTGAAGAGATATAAATATGAGTTTGGTCGAGACTTACGGTCCATTCCTGCCTTACCTGCGTCGCTTTGCGCGTGCCCTGACGGGATCTCAGAGCTCTGGTGATCACTATGTGAAAGCGTCTTTGCAGGCGATCGCCTCTGGCGAGGCGGAAATCAATGACAGCCTGACGCCAAAACTGGCCTTATATCAGATGTTCCTCGCAATTTGGGGGAGCTCGGGCGCTCAGCTCGAAAGCTCGCCGACAGATGACACGCCTCAGGCGCGCGTTCGCCGGTTGCCGCCCGTATCGCGCCAAGCCTTTTTGCTGCAAGCATTGGAGGGCATGACTGTATCTGAGATCGGTCAGATCATGGGCCAATCAGAGGCGGTGGTGAAAAATCTCATAGATGAGGCGGAGGCGGACATTGAACGCGAACTTCGGACTAACGTTCTGATCATCGAGGATGAGCCAATTATTGCGTCTGATATTGAGGGTCTTGTCGAAGAACTGGGTCATACGGTCGATGCGATTGCGGCGACGCAAAATGAGGCCGTGAAAGCGGCAAATGCAAAGCGCCCCGGCCTCGTTTTAGCTGATGTACAGCTGGCAGATGGTAGCTCTGGTATTGATGCGGTTGCAGACATTTTAGAAGGCCAAGACGTGCCTGTGATCTTCATCACAGCCTTTCCAGAGCGGCTCCTAACAGGGGATAAACCCGAACCAGCCTATCTGATTTCAAAGCCGTTTGAGCCAGACAATGTGAAAGCGGCGATCAGTCAGGCCTTATTCTTTCATTCGGACGATCAGTAAGCACTACAGCGTAATAGCTTAAGGCTACGGTCATATACGTAGCTCTCCCTACAGGCCTCCCCATTACCAGTCCTTGCGGAACCAATTCGCGGACAAGCCGTTCTTGGTGTGAGCCATGACGCGCTTAGACGAAAGGAAGCAAGGTGGTTTACGCAATTATTGCTATCGCTCACTTGGTCCTTTCCATATGGGTGATCTTCAAAATTGTTAGCGCCAATGAGTCTGCTTTATCCAAAGTGATGTGGATTCTACTTATTGCCGTTTTTCCTCTAGTCGGCCTGATCATCTGGCTTCTGGCGGGCCCTACAGACTCACAGCGATCCGCTTAGGCAAACACCAATAGACCACTCTGCGTCCTCGCTGATCGATAGACGTGACAGCGGCGCGCTTCCCCGTTAGCGGGGCCTCATGCAAACGCTCTTCATCGCTGGCGGGAGTGCATCAGGTAAATCCTGGTTTGCCAAGCGCTTAGTTGCGGCCCTGCGTCGCCGGGGGCGCAACGCGACGATGCTGTGTCAGGATTGCTTTTATTGCGATCGCCCGGAAAGTGTGGACGGCTCTGATCGTCATCATTTCAATTTTGATCGTCCAGAAGCGATCGACTGGCAGGCCATGGCCGAGGCGATCCGGACGCTCGCAAAGGGTGATGATACGCCCATTCCGATTTACGATTTTAGCGTCTCCAAGCGCTCTGGTGTGGAAACCCTGCGCTCTGAAGGCGATGTCTTGATTATTGATGGCACATTGGTCTTGCACGCAGAGGACGTTCGATCCTTGGCAGATGCGTCAATCTACATCCGAGCGCCTGAGTCCTTACGACAACACCGCCGGCTTGCGCGCGATACAGTCGAGCGGGGACGAGACCCCAACGACATCTTGCGTCAGCTGTCGACACAGGTTTTTCCAGCACATAATCACTTTGTTGTGCCAAGCGCGGAACATGCTGATCGTGTTTTTGAGGCCGAAGCGCTCTTGGTGAAACCCGATGAGGCCATTCAGGAGGCCTTAGAGCTGATTCGACCGCCGGAAGGCTAAGCTTGGTGTCCAAGCGATTCCTTTGATGCCGCCTGTCTATCGACATGATGAATTACAGGGCGCCGAGTTGTGACTTTCTGGCCACAGCTGTAAGAAACTGTCCGTTTGTACAGGAAAACCGCAGGTCCGTTTCAAATCTGTCATAAAAGCGATAAAAACCCGCCCTATGCGCCGCGCCATATCCTGGTAGCCTATGCCAGGTCTCGCAAATCCCCCGGGCCGTTCCCCTTAATTGGTCCGACCACGCAAAGAGACAGCTTAATGTTTAAACGTCACTCCTTAAGTGCCGCGTTCCTTCTCGGAACCAGCACCGTCGCGGCTATTGCTGCGCTTCCGACCATTGCCCAAGCGCAGGTCACAACTTCTAACATCCGCGGTACCGTCCAAAGCGACACGGGTGCAGCCATCACAGGGGCAACAGTCTCCCTGGTTGATAGCCAAACTGGTTTTGCGCGTTCTGTATCCACAGACGCATCAGGCAGCTTTAGCCTCCGCAATCTCGGCCTCAGCGGTCTGTATGACCTCAGCATCACGGCGCCAGGCTTCCAAGGTGAGCGCGTCGAAGGCATTCGCCTCGACCTAACCAACGACACGGTTCTGAACTTCGCCCTTGGCTCAGAAGGTGTCACAGACGAAATCATCGTTGTGGGTCAGCGCCAAATTCTGGCTAATGTGGCGGCCGGTCCAAGCGCCTCCTTCGGTCTTGAAGACCTCGAAAATGCGCCAGCGATCAACCGTAACCTGACGGACATCATCCGGATCGACCCTCGTATCTCTATCGATGAAGGTCGCGGTGGTATCAATGCGATTAACTGTGCGGGTCAGAACTCACGCTTTAACTCTTTCACACTCGACGGTGTGCAGTTGAACGATGCGTTCGGCCTGAATGCAAACGGTTACCCAACAGAGCGTCAGCCTTACCCATTTGACGCGCTCGAGCAGGTCGCTGTTGAACTGGCGCCGCTGGATGTCATCTACGGCAACTTCACAGCTTGTAACGTCAACTCCGTGACGAAGTCCGGGACGAACACTTTCTCTGGGAGCGCCTTCATCGACTATACAGATGACGGTTTGGTCGGGGATAAAGCCGGTGATCAAGAATTTGACTTCGGCAACTTTGACGAAATCCGTTACGGCGCGACCCTCGGCGGCCCGATCGTAGAAGACAAGCTGTTCTTCTTCGCGGCTTATGAAAAGCTGGAAGGGGCGAACACATACCCACAAACTGGACAGACGCTAAGCCGTTTCGTCTCACAATCGACAATCGATGAAATCGCCTCGATTGCGCAAAATACCTACCAGTATGATCCAGGATTTATTCCGACCAGCAACCCGAACGAAGATGAAAAAGTTCTTCTGAAGCTCGACTGGAACATCTCTAACCAGCACCGCGCGACGGGTACATTCCAGTGGAATGACGGCTTCAACATTGTCCGCTCTGACGGTGACGTGAATGAGCTCGAATTCTCTAACCACCTCTATGAGCGCGGGACAGAGCTCTTCTCTTACACAGGCGCTGTGTTCTCCGACTGGACAGACAATTTCTCTACAGAAGTTCGAGCCAGCTATACGGATATTGATAATCGTCAGCTTTCAATCGGCGGGACTGAATTTGGTGAATTCCGCATTGAGCTGAGTGCTGATAACCCAGCTGATGGCGTCACAAACGACACAGATGTTTACTTTGGGGGTGATGACTCACGGTCTGCCAACGATTTGAACTACACTGTGTTTGATCTGATCTTGCGTGCCAACTACACAATGGGCAATCATAACTTTACCTTCGGTTTCGAAAATCAGTCCTTGGATATCTTCAACCTGTTCATTCAACAGGCTCAGACAGAAATTCGTTTCGATGGTTTGGAAAACTTCCGCAACGGTATTGCGAGCCAAGTCGAGTTTAATAACGCTCCGTCACTGAACCCGAATGACGCGGCCGCTGAGTTTGGCTATGCGCGTCGTGCCCTTTACGTTCAGGACGAGTGGGACATCACCAACGCCCTGACATTGGTCGCGGGTCTGCGTTATGACTGGTACTCTTCTGACGATGTCCCGGTTGAAAACCCAGACTTCGTGGCTGACTACGGTTTCTCAAACGCGCAGAACTTTGACGGTGTCGATCTGTGGCAGCCGCGTGTCGGTCTGACATGGGACGCAACAGACACGTTGCAGCTGACAGCCGGTGTTGGCCGTTACTCTGGTGGTAACCCGAACGTTTGGTTGTCCAACAACTACAGCTCCAACAATGTCACACAGGTTGGTGCGCGTATTCGCGGCGACATCGATTTGTTCAGCCTCGACTACACATTGGCTGAAGACGGTGTGCCAAACGGTCCAGGTTGGGCAGTTCCACAAGAACTGGCTGATAGTGTTGCGACTGGCCAAGGCCGTAACTTTGAGATCAACTATCTCGACCCCGACTTTAAAGTCCCCTCAGAGTGGAAATACTCCTTGGGCGCACAGTGGACGCCAGACTTTGTCACTGGCGAAGACATCTTCGGCGGCGAATGGGTGTTCCAGTTCGACCTCCTGTGGTCACAGGCTGAAAACACAGCCATCGTACAGCGCGGTGATCTGGTCCAAGTCGGTGAGCAAGTTATTGGTGGGGTGACATACCCAATCTTTGACAGCCCGCTTCTCGATAGCTTTGTGCTAACAAATGCTGAGGAAAATAACCGTGGCTTCATTGGCTCACTGGGTATTTCCAAAGAGTGGGACAACGGTATCTCTGCTCGGGTCGGTTATGCCTACTCTGACGCAAAAGATACGCAGCCAATGACGAGCTCCGTAGCGTTCTCAAACTACAACAACCGCGCCTTTGTGGACCCACAAGAGCAAGTTGTTGCTGTTTCGAACTATAATACGAAGCATCGTTTCACAGCCGCTGTGTCGTACGAGACAGAATACTTCAAAGACTATCCGACACGGTATGATGCATTCTTCCTGTCGCAGTCTGGTCAGCCTTTCTCTTACGTGCAGAGCCGTCAGGAGCGGAACATCTATGGCTTTACGCCATTCCTTTCCAACAACCGCATCCTGACCCCCGGGACAGAGCGTAACGCGTTCACATCTCCGAGCTGGACGAAGCTTGACTTGAAGGTCACGCAAGACCTTCCGGGTCTGCGTGCTGACGATCGCGCTCAGATCTTCATGGTCATCGACAACTTTACCAACCTGATCGATAGCGATTGGGGTGTGCTGGAGCGTGCGCCGTTCCCGAACACAATTGTCGGCACACCAGGTGGTCTGAACAATGATCCATTCGCGATCAATGCGGCATCAACTTACGAAATCCGTTTTGGTGCCAGCTACGATTTCTAATCGATAGCCCTATAAAGCTTAGGAAAGCCCGCCACTCTGGCGGGCTTTTTTTATGCGCCTCGCCAAAGGGCTAGGGCAGCTTAAAGAACGGCGAAGTCGATCAGCTCAATATTTGGGGTGATATAACCCGGTTTGATAGGCTCAGCCTTGGTCAGATCGGTTGAGAGATATTTTTTATTATCATCGCAGAAGATTGTCACGATTTGATCGCTTGGGCGGTCGCGCAGTAGTTTGATCGCCGCGACCAAATTGGCGCCGCTACTAATCCCTACGGCCAAGCCCAGCTCGGCACTCAAGCGCTGCGCCATTAAAATGCCGTCCCCATCATTGACGCAGACAATATCGTCGAGTGTCTGCAGGCAGACAATGTCCGGAATGAATTCATCGCTCACGCCTTGGATGCGGTGCTTGCCGACTTTGTAGCCGGTGGAAAGCGTCGGGCTTTCGGCGGGCTCCATCGGGTGAATGCGCGTCGTCGGGCAGACTTCGCGCAGCGCACGGGCTACGCCCATGACCGTTCCGCCTGTGCCGACACCAGCGACGAAGGCATCAGGACATTGCCCAAGCTGGTGAATGATCTCTGGTCCCGTGCTGCCTGCATGGGCGCTGCAATTATCAGGATTGGAAAACTGCCGCGGCAGGAAGACATCATTGCGGGTCCGGGCGAGGTCTTCGGCCTTCGTGATACTCCCCAAGAAGCCGCCCTCTGCGTGGTTGACGAGCACGACCTCCGCCCCGTAGCTTTTCATCAGGCTGATCCGTTCCACGCTCATCCAGTCGGGCATGTAAATGCGGACCGGGTGACCCAGGGCGCGCCCCAGCGCACAAAAAGCGATACCGGCATTACCACTCGTCGCTTCCACAATTAGGTCACCCGGCCGCAAGGCCCCACATCGATAGGCACAACGCAACACTTCCAGCGCCATCCGGTCTTTGATCGATCCGGACAGGTTGAAATATTCGAGCTTCGCATGAACGGTGCGCTCTACCCCTCGGTCCCGGAGGCGCAGAGCGATCATGGGCGTATTACCGATCAGTTTAGACAGGCCCGCAAATTGGTTGGGCAGGCTGGCTAAGGTTTCGGTCGCAGACAGCGTGTTGGTGTGGCGCATGATGGTCCCTTCTGCGCCCGTCATCTCGAATTCGGTCTGTGAATGCATCGCCAAAAGGTGTGAGTTTTTGCGTGATATCGATAAATATTTTTGATATATCCCGTTTATGAGCGAAATTCTTCACAATCATGACATCGCAATTCTTGAAATTCTTCAACTCGACGCCACGCGCTCGCTTGACAGCATAGCGGACGAAATCGGCGTTTCGCTCAATACGTGCTGGCGCCGGGTGAAGCGGCTAGAGGCAGAAGGCATTCTCGAACAGCGGGTAGCCCTCATTGATAATGAAAAAGTCGGTTTGCCGCTGACGGTCTTTGTCTCGGTCCGGACCGATGATCATTCCCGCGCTTGGGCGGAAGCGTTCACCAAAGCCGCCTCATCTATTCCGGAGATCGTAGAATTTTACCGCCTCGCAGGCGATGTGGATTACATCCTGAAAATGATCGTCGCCAGCGTGGCCGATTATGACCGCGTCTATCAGCAACTCATCGGGCAGATCGGCTTGTCGGATGTGTCCGCCAGTTTCGCGATGGAAAAGCTGAAATGGACGACAGAGCTGCCGATCCGCGCCGCGCAGAATAGGCGATAGGCGAGGGCGTCGAAAAGGGTCACGCGGCTTTGCGGATATGGACTTGCCCAACGGGTCTGTCGATGAAATGGCGGTGTGAGGTCCTGCCTGAGCGATAAGCTCCCGATCGGCGTTTCGCCTTGCCCTATCACAAGCGCGTGCGGCCTTGCCTTTTCTCTTGCGCAACCCGCTCACATGATCATGAGCGCAAGAAGGGGGAAATTATGTCCGGACTTTTAGGCATTGTTGTGATGCTGCTTTTCGCTTGGGTGGCGAGCGAAGCGCGGGGCGCGATTCGCTACGGCGATGCGGCGCGGACGCTCGCATTGCAGATCGCGATTGCCGCGCTGGCGATCCTGACTCCTGTTGGCACAGCCATTCTCGGCGCGCTCAGTCGGGCTGTGCAGCAAGCGATCAACTATGCCAATGACGGCATTCGCTTTATGTTCGGTCCGCTCGCCGATCCGGGGGAGGGGATCATTCTGGCCTTTCAAGTCTTGCCTGTCATTATCTTCATTGCGGCTGTCTTTTCGATCCTGTTCCATCTCGGCGTGATGAATGTGATCATCCGTTTTATTGGGGGCGGCATAAGGCGGCTCACGGGCGCATCGAAGCTGGAATCGACCTGTTCCGCGGCGAATATTTTTGTCGGCATGGCCGAAGCCCCGCTGACAATCCTGCCTTATCTGCCCAAGCTCTCCCGCGCGCAGCTTTTTACCGTCATGGCGCTCGGCCTCGCCAGCGTATCGGGCAGTGTGCTGGCCGCTTATGCCGCGCTGGGCATGCGGGCGGACCTGTTGCTCACAGCCGCCTTCATGGCCGCGCCGGGCGGGTTGTTGATGGCACGCATCTTAGTGCCGGAAACGGGCGAGGCCTTTGATGTCGATAAGCCCGATCAAGCGCCCGTGCGGCGATCGAGCTCCCTCATTGATGCCGCGACGACAGGGGCGCAAACGGGGCTGAATATCATGCTCTCCGTTATTGCCGTGCTGATCGCTTTTGTCGCGATTATCGCTCTGATCAACGGGGTCGCAGGCCTGATTGGCGGTTGGTTTGGTTATCCGGACGTGACGGTGCAAGGCCTGCTCGGCTATCTGTTTGCGCCTATCGCCTGGTTGATTGGTGTGCCGTGGAGCGAAGCGGTACAAGCCGGGCCGTTCCTGTCAGAGAAGGTCATCGTGAATGAATTTCTCGCCTACGCTAATTTCAGTGCGGGTCAGGGCGGATTTTCTGAACAAGGCCAAATCGCCATGACGATTGCACTGTGTGGGTTTGCGAATCTGACGGGGTTGGCGATCTTGATTGCGGGCTTATCAGCAGTGGTGCCGGACCGCCGCGCCGAGGTTAGTTCTTTGGGTTTGAAGACCGTGCTGGCCGGCACGCTCTCAAATTTCATGTCCGCTGCCATCGTCAGCGTTATGTTTGCGATCAAAGCGTTTTTCTAACGTTAGATCGCCGGAAGAAGGCGTTCCAAAACCGCGGCCATTTTCGGCGCAATTTTCGCCATGGCGTCCCAGGCTTCATCAGCGGTCGTAACATGCGGATCATCGAGGCTATGAACGCAGGCATTGCTGATCCCGCTGACCGCGCACACCCGCATTTTTAATGCGCGTGCAACCATGACTTCGGGGACTGTCGACATGCCAACCATATCGCCCCCCATGGCGCGGAGCATCCGCACCTCAGCAGGCGTTTCGAAGCTCGGCCCCATAACGTGGCAATAGACACCGCGTTGGCTGACGCCGACTTTGAAAAGCGCCTTGAGGAGCGCCGGATCATAAGCTCCGTTCATCGACACAAACCGTTCTTCCGCCCCGCGCAGCGGATCAAACCCTGTCAGGTTAGGCAGGCTAATATGGTCCGCAATCGCGACCAAGTCGCCGGGCTTAAAGTCGGGGTTTAGCCCGCCCGCCGCATTCGTCACGATTAAGGTCTTGGCACCGAGCGCAGCCATCAAGCGGACCGGGCGCGTAGTCTCCGCCGCGCTATAGCCTTCATAGCCATGGACCCGCCCGACCTGCGCGACGACCTTGCGCCCATGCAGCGTGCCGATGGCCATTTGACCCTTGTGGCTGTGAACGGTGGACGGGACGAGGCCGGGAATATCGGCATAGTCGATGCGTACGCCGTCTATCGCGTCCGCCACATCGGACAAGCCGGACCCTAATATCAGCGCAATGTCGGGTGTGACGTCCGTTTTCGCGCGGACGGCGTCTAAAGCTCTGATCGTCTCGGGCGGGTTCGTGGCTGACGTCTTCGTGGCTGGGCTCATTGGGTTTGCTTAGCGCCTCTCTATCCTGCTGATAAATGCGTTTGATGCGGTCTAGATATTCCTCTGTCCAGCGTTCCCGGGCTTCGGCCCTCCGCCCGGAACCGCTATCATAGACGCTTAAGTCTCCCGCCACGGTTCAGGTTTCGTGTTTCATCAGAAAACGAACCGGGGTAGCGGCGAGGCGGCAATCGCTGTTTGATTGATTGCGATATTGGCTGTGTTGGCGCTTACACTGGCCTGGGGCATACACCCCTTAACGCACCGGCCCTGACGCCAAGTCGGCATCCGCTAAAGCCTGCAAATAGGTAGCTTCGGCGCTGATCCGCGCGCTGAGGATCGAATTGACGCGGCGTTGGACGGTCAGCACATCTAACAAGATCGCTTCACCCAGATCAAAGCGGATGGTTTCCAACTCCAGCGCACGCTCAGCAGCGACACTGGCGGCTTGCAGGGCCGTGACGCGCGCGGCGGCGACTTCTACGGCGTCAAAGCTAGACGTCAGTTCGCGATATGCCTCGCGCGCCCGGGCTTCGTAAGCGACCAGAGCCAAATCAATGGCCGTCTTGGCTTCATCAATCCGAGCGGTTTCCCCATCGCCGTCAAAAATTGTGTCAGCGATACTGGCGCTCAGGCGGCTGACATAGGTGTCGATATCGAACAGATCGCTGATCGATAGGCCGCCGCCAACCCGGCCGCTTAAACTGATTGAGGGCAGTGTAGCCGCGCGCGTCGCGTCAAAATCGGCGACCGCGGCAACGACGCCGAGCCGTGCGGCCTCCACGTCCCAGCGGGAGAGAACGGCCTGATCCGCCCCGCTTTGGATCGACACAGACAGGCCGCTCGCCGCGGGCAATGTCGTCGCCAGCGCAAGCTCTTCATCGGCAAAGGCATTTAAGAGAGACGCCAAAGCCCGACTGGAATCTCGCGCCGATAAAGTCTGTGCGGCAAGGGCGGCGCGGCTATTTTCATATTCTGCCTCTGAGAGCGCATAGTCTGATCGCGCTATATCGCCGGCTTCAAACCGGGCGCGAGAGACGCGTAAGGTTTCGCCCAGAAAATCAAAGTTTTCCTGCGCCAGGGCTAGCTGCGCATCGGCAGCCACAGCGGCTATATAGCTTTGCGCGGTGCGAGATAGGATCACGCGTTGCAAGCGTTCCAGTTCTGCAGATTGAATAGCCCGTCGGGCCTCTGCACTGCGCACGCCGGCGCGTAAGCCCCCGAACAGATCCGGGTCATAAGCGGCCGATAAGCTCACGCCGCCTTCATCGCTAAAATCAATATCGTCCAAGCCCGTTGCGGCGCCCAGAGATCCAGACGCGGAGAGACTAAAGGACCGACGCGCGCGGGCTTGGCGGAGGCGCGCTTCGGCAGCCTCCAAGCGGAGGCGCGCTGTCGCCAAATCCGTACTCTCGCCCGCAGCCCGATCGAGATAGGTCATTAAAAGGCTATCGGAATAGAGCGACGCGAGCGTGCTGGCACGCGGACCTGTTTGGGATTGGACACTGATAAAAGCGGAAGGAAGGGTATCGGGGATAGCGTCCGCTAAGACCGACTGTTGGGCGGACGCGCTCTCGTCAAGGGCCTCCCCACTCAAGGCCGAGAGTCCCGATTGACAGGCGGTGATCAGGATGATGGCCAAAAATGTGAGCGTTCGCTGCAAAACCTTATTCATGGCGAAGCGCCTCCACCGGATTAAGTCGACTGGCGCGCCGGGCCGGCAGAAAACCAAACAAGACGCCAATCACAACAGCCGAGCCAAAAGCCAAAAGTGCCGTCGGCACGTCCGTCACGGTTTTCAAAAGCGCTTCGCCATTTTGCACAGAGGCACTTTCGGCAAGTTGGCTAGCGCCGTAGCCAATCACAAGCCCGATCAAGCCGCCAATGCCGCACAGCACAATCGCTTCGACCAAGAATTGTTTTAGAATGTCGCCGCGCCGCGCACCGACACTCATGCGCAGGCCGATCTCCCGCGTGCGTTCGGTCACACTCACCAGCATGATATTCATGACGCCCACGCCACCGACCAGCAGGCTGATCGCGCCCATAGAGGCGAGCAGGATTGTGAAAACCCGTCCGGCGCTGGCTTGTTGTTCGCGCATTTCCGCTGAGTTGAACGCGCGGAAATCCGGGGCATCCGCCGCAGACAGACCGCGCGATCGCCGAAGAACCGCATCAATATTGTTCTGCATCTGGTTTACGGCTCCGCGCGACGTGGCGACCATCCGGATGCTATCAATCTGGTTGCGGACCAGCCAGTCATTCCCAAACAGGCGGTTCCGCGCCGTGCTGCGCGGAACGAGGATGATGTCGTTCGGATCGCCGCCCCAACTAATGCCCGCATCTTTTTCTTCAATCAGGCCGACAATCTCAAAAGGAACTTTTTTGATGGCGACCGTCTCGCCGACCGGGAAGCTTTCCCCGAAAAGACGCCTGGCGGCGGCGGAGCCAATGACCGCAACAGTCCGCCCGAATTCATGATCAGCCGGGTCTAGATTGCGGCCGTGGGCGATTTCCATCTCTTCTGTAAACAGATAGTTTTCGTCGGTGCCGACAATATCTGTCGCCCAGTCTGCACCAGGGACGACGGCGACTTCCTCGCGTTGGACCCGTCCCGAAATCACCTCCACATCTGGCAAGCTGGAGAGTTCGCGCAAATCGCTTTCGTTAAACCGGCGATAGGGGCGGCTTTGACTGCGGCGTTGACCCTGCCAGACAGGGGAGAGAGATACGGTACGTGTGCCGAGACCGTCAAACCCTTCCAGGATTTGCGCCTTCGCGCCATTGCCGATAGCCAGCATAGCAAAAACGCTCGCCACACCGATAATGATGCCGAGCATGGTCAGCAGGGACCGCACCTTGCGTTCCATGAGAGAGCTTAAAGCGAGCCTGAGGAGTGTCATGCGGCCACCCTCCCGTTCAGCTCGTCAGAGACGATCTGCCCGTCCCGCATGGTGATGACGCGCTCCGCATAATCGGCCACATCCAGATCATGTGTGATCAGGATGATGGTGAGGCCTTCGCGGCCCAGCTTGACCAAGAGGTTCATAATATCGGTGGAGGTTTGACTATCCAGCGCGCCCGTCGGCTCATCCGCTAAGAGGAGTTTCGGTTCGCCCACCAGAGCCCGCGCAATGGCGACACGCTGTTGCTGCCCGCCGGAAAGTTGGGTCGGTTTATTGTCCAGCCGATCGCCCAGGCCGACCGCTTCCATGGCCGCTTTGGCGCGCTCCATTGCATCTGACGGTTTCGGGCGACGATAGGATAGGGGAAGGGCGACATTGCGCACCGCTGACTGGCGCGGCAGAAGCTGAAAGCTCTGAAAGACAAAGCCCAGCGTTTCATTCCGGAAGCGCGCGCGGGCCTTGAGCGACAGGCCCGCAATGTCTTGGCCGTCAATTTCCACGGCCCCACTGTCCGGTGCGTCCAACCCGCCGAGCATATTCATCAGCGTGGACTTGCCCGATCCTGACGCGCCAATCACAGCGGTGAACTGACCTTTGGGGACATGCAAATCCACGCCGTCCAATGCGTGGATGACTTGCCCGCCCATGCGGTAGCTTTTGCGAAGATCGCGCGTGGTGATCACGCGCCCGGTCTCCCGCCCGGACGTCCACCGCCTGAGCCACCGCCGCTTTCCCGTACGCCGATGACGACGCGGTCATTCTGTTCAAGGCCGCTGACGACCTCAACGAAGCTCCCATCCGAGAGACCCAGGCGGACTGTCCGCTGGCTCATCGTTCCGTCACCATTGGCGACCCACAGATCGACGGGGCGGATCGTGCGTTCTTCAGAGACCTTAGCCGCATAAGCCCGGCGCTCATCCGCGTCCAAGAAAGTCCGGATTTTGGACTCAACAAGTTCAGCGAGTTGCGTGCGCATGCGGGCATGCATCCAAGGTTGGGACGGATCATTGATCACGTCGCGAACTTTCTGGGTGGCGGCTTCGGTCTGTTCAGCAAATTGCGCCACACGCGCATCCGCCATGCCAATCGAACGCAATCGCGCATAGGTCGGCTCTAACAGGCTCGTTTCCTCACTCACTTCGCCTTCACTTTGAAAGGCCGCAATGTCTTCTGGGGAGGGGCGGAACCGTTCAACGGAGGCGGGCAAGCGCATGACCCCGGGCCGAGTTTCTGTGGTGATCCGTAGGTTGGCCGTCATGCCCGGTAGCAGCATCCCGTTCGGGTTCTGCGCGTCGATGACAGCAATATAAGAGACAATATTATTTTGCTCCGTCGATTTCAGGCGCAGCTGGCTGACCACGCCGTCGACCGGATCGTCTGGGTACGCATCGACGGTAAAGCTCGCTTTGTCGCCCGCTTCCAATCCGGCGACATCGCTTTCCACGACACTGGCATCGACCGTGATCTCTGACAGGTCAGCGGCAATGGCGAAAAGCTCCGGCGCATTAAAACTGGCTTGCACCGTCTGTCCGGGATCGACTTTGCGGTCGATAATGACGCCGTCGATGGGGCTGCGAATGGTTGTCCGGTCTAGATCGGCCCGGGCCTCATCCAACTGTGCGCGAAGTTGCTTCACACTGGCTTCGCTGGATTTCAGCCGCGCTTCGGCAAGCTTTAGGTCTGCGCGCGAGACGCCTACATCCCGCTGCGCGGCTTCCAACTGAGCTTGGCTGATCGCTTCCTGCGCATATAAGCCTTCACGGCGGGTGAGCTGTAACTCCGCATTAGCGAGTGAGACATTGGTCCGTTCGATCGAGGCGTTCTGCACAACGATATCCGCCAAGGCTGAATCGATCCGACTTTGAATTTGTTCGACACGACTCAGGTAAGAGGTGGGATCAATCCGCGCGATCACATCGCCTTCTTTGACCTGGCTGTTAAAATCGACGAGCACCTCAATGACTTTACCAGAGACTTCGGAGCCGACGGTGACTTCTTCGCGCGGCACGACTTTGCCAGACGCGCCAACAACCCGTTGAATGTCACCCCGGTCAGCTTGGACCGTCGATAGGGATCGCTCTGCTTCCGTTTGCTGTGGTCCAGCACACGCCGAGACAAGAAGCGTGAAACATCCAATTTTGAAAAGTGGATGGGCGAAAGGCGCGCGTCGTCGTCTGACGCCGTCACTTTGTCTCATGAGGAGCTCCGAATTCGAATTTTTCTGCTTCTGAAAGACAATACGGTTTCGTCCACCTATTCGGCTGAAATATTGGCAATCTTCTTATAATTCTCCCTCTGCGTTACAAAAATGCATCAGAATGCGGCGCTTTGCGCCAAATCATACCCCCGTGACGGAAAGAAGATGTCTAGTCGGCCCCGGCAATTATTTTGCGGGTTTACTCTCTAACGCTTGCGCTGGCTTGCATTTTTGCGCTTTATCTTTGCGCGGGATAAACTGACCGAAGGGGACATCGTATGAAAATCAGCTATCTTGAAATTGTCACGCCGGATGTGGACGGCACGGTTAAAAGTTTAGCCCACGCGCAAGGCGTCACCTTCTCAGGTCCTGTCGCCGCTTTAGGCAATGCACATGTCGCCGAAATGGCGGATGGCGGTCGTGTCGGTGTTCGCGCGCCCATGCGAGAAGATGAAGCGCCCGTCTGTCGGCCTTATTTTGGGACAGAAGATATCCAAGCGGCGGTTGACGCGGCCGTCGCGGCCGGTGCAACCCTTGCGCTTCCTCCGATGGAATTGCCGGGCCAAGGCACATGCGCGATCGTGATCCAAGGCGGGAATGATCTGGGGTTCTGGGCGGTTTAGGGAACGCATATGACCTATACTGAAGAGCAGCTTCGTCAGTTCGCTGAAGCCGTCCCGTTCTCAAACCATTTGGGCGTGAAAATCGATCAGCTGACCGCGGACAAGGTCGTCTGCTCCGTTGTGCCAAGGCCTGAACATTGCACGACAATGAACACAGTGCATGGGGGGTTCCTGATGGCGGTGGCCGATTTTGCCGGGGCGTGCGGGGCGTTTTTTAATCTGCCGGACGGGTCAACGGGCACAACAACGACGGAAAGCAAAACCAATATGATCCGTCCCGGGAAACCGGGAACAACGCTGACAATCACGGCAACGCCAATTAATGTCGGTAAGCGCTTGCAAGTTTGGCAAACGCGCATTGAAAGCGAAGAGGGAAAGCTTATCAGCCTGACAACGCAGACGCAGATTAACCTCTGAAGACTTCCAGTCTTTGCGTCTTTGATTTCTGCGCCTGTGTGTTCGGACGCGCCGCTATTCTGCCCGCGAAAAGGCAGGCGAGATATTTCACAATAGACACGGGCTTCAACATCAGGGCGGCTTAACTAAAATCCGGCTTTCGTTTTTCGAGAAAGGCGCGGAAGCCTTCGCCGAAATCTTTGGATGAAAATCCGGCGAGGAATTGCGCATCCGTCTCTGGCGTGTCGCCGCGTTGTCCGGCGGCGTAGGCGTTGATCATGGATTTGGTGACCCGCAAAGACTCCGGCGAGAGGCTGAGGAGATTGCGGGCATAGTCCATGACCTCAGCGTCCAATTCGTCCACTTTCACCGCGCGGTGGATCAGCCCCATCCGACGCGCTGGCTTGGCTTTGATGATCCGCGCCGACAGCAAAATGTCCCGCGCATTGGCCACGCCCACCGCATCGATCAGGCGGGCAATATCGCCGAACGGATAGACGAGGCCGAGCTTGGCGGGCGTGATGGCAAAGCGCGCGGTCGTGTCGGCGAAGCGCAAATCGCAACACAGGGCGAGACCGCAGCCACCGCCCACGCACGCGCCGCGAATTTGCGCGATGGTCGGCAGGGGAAACTGTGCCAGCGCCTCAAACGCCGCTTGGATTGATGCGCTGATTTTCGCAGCAGACTCAGGCGTCGCGTAAAGCGTGCTGAATTCTGAAATATCCGCGCCCGCTGCAAAATGATCGCCAGCGCCCGTTACGATCAGAACCCGCAAGGCTGGATCATCGGCGAGGTCTTGCAACATTTCGGGTAGAGAGGCCCACATCGCGGCGTTGATGGCATTCCGGCGCTGGGGCTGTGAGAGTGTCAGGCGAGCAATCCCCGGTTCCGGGCGGTCGATCAGAAGCATATCCATACGCTCAGCCATCTTCCGCAAAATCGGATAAAGCAAGAGGCGATCGGGCGTTGGCGATGCAATCAGCATGATCGTCCCAGTGAACGCGCTTTGCTTTTTTCCGGAGCTTTGCTCATAGGTTGGGATTGCGTCATAGGTGTGAGGGACGCTTTAATCTGTCTCAAAGGTAGGCGGCTTACGCATTATCAGAGGGGAAGCATGAACGGGACGCCCATCATCATCGCGACGCTGATTGCTTATAAAGTCCTCCTGCTCGGCATCGGCTTTTGGGCCTCTCGACGGGTGGCAGGTGAAAGTGATTTCTTTCTAGCAGGGCAAAATTTGGGGCCGTGGACGGCGGGTCTATCTTATGCCGCCTCGACGTCCAGCGCTTGGGTCTTGCTGGGCTTTACCGGCGCGGTTTTCACGCAAGGGCTGGTCGCGCTGTGGTTGGTTCCGGGTATTTTCGGCGGGTATCTGCTTACCTGGCTGGTGATGGGTCCGCGCCTGAATGCAGATACGCGCGAACGCGGACATATTACGATTGTTGATTTTCTGATCAGCGATGCGGGGCGGTGGGCGCGGGCGATTGGCTTGCTGGTCGCGGCGCTAATCCTCTTTTGTTTTGTCTTCTACATCGCCGCGCAGTTTCAAGCCGCCGGCAATGCGCTGACCGAAGTCTTTGCGATGAGCGGGGCGGAAGCGATCTTGCTCGGGGCTTTGATCATTGTGATCTACTGTTTGCTGGGCGGGTTTTTGGCCGCGTCCATTACGGACGCGCTGCAAGCCCTCGTGATGATGATCGCGTGTATCCTGGTCCCGATCGCGACGCTGACAGC
>CAWUKE010000010.1:0-24630 GCA_963922935.1 uncultured Alphaproteobacteria bacterium
CGGTCGGACGTCCGCTCAATGCGCGCTTTACTGTCAGCGGTCGCTTCTAGGCTCGCGTGTATATAGACAGTAAAAAGGCCGGTCACAGACCGGCCTTTTTCATAACGAGATTTGGAGATTTTAAGCGTTGGCGGGTTGGCGTTCTGAGGCTTTGTCCTCACCACCATAAAGCTCATCCATAAAGAGCGAGAAGATACGCTGGCCAGCACTTGTCCCAAGCTGGGTTTCGCCTTTCATCGCCGCGCTGAGCGAAGCTTGCGCGATTGAGCGGCCCAAACTCGGGAGCATCCCATTGGGCACAGGCTCATAAGCCATCTTCCAATCATTGAAAGCGCGCGCTTCGATTTCTCCGTCATGAAGAATTTGGATATTGGTGTGGCGCGGATCATTTTGGATGGCATGGAACAGGTCCAAGATCACATCGCTTTCGCCTTCAATGATCTGCAAAAAGCTGCGTCCATCATAACAAAGCAGTCCTGTCACTTGCATGCGGGTATTTTTTTCGCGCGCATGATCCAACAGCGCTTGAACAGCGTCAGCGTCCATGGCGTCCGGTGTATCGGAGCTATAGACAAGTTCTGTAAGGGCTGGTGTCAAAGACTTGGCTCGCGAGGCAGGTTGTTCGGCTCTTTTACGCAGACCAGCATATAGCGGATGCTCTATCGAAAGGGCAAGTGCAGTGATATAACCGCCCGCTCTTTTTTCAGCTTACCTGAGCTAGGTCAGCCGCCCCAGATCCAGCGGGCCTAATTGCGCGGATCGGTTCTCGCCAGACAGGCACCAGATCGCAAAATGTTCGCAATTTCGGGTCAGGAAACGATAGGGCTGGCCAATACGGCTGCGCGCGCGCACAACGACCTCGGGACCCGACAGAGGCGAGCGAAAGGGAATAACCCGAACCGCTCTCCCGCCTGTAAAATCTGCCATATCCGTTTCAGCGACTGATCCAAACCGTGAGGAACTATGAATAACGGTGCCGTAGCCCGTTGCGATTCCTACATGATCAAACAGCCCGCGTATCCGCACGGCCAGTAAAGTCCCCGCCGGATAAATGCGGGACGTGCGTTCATAAGGAAAACGGCTCATAGGGCAGACATAAGCATAGCCGTCCTGAAACGCAAAACGCCCCGCTCTTGAGCTAAAGCGAGGCGTTCGAATTTTGCGAGGCTAAGGGTTTGGCTTAGCCGCTGCGATATTGGCCATTTTCATAGAAGGTCCGGCTTGTGCCGCGCTCATAGAAGTAATAGCGGCCCGTGCTTTCATCAAAATAGCGGGTCGAACGGTCAAGGATTGGCGCAGAGGTTGTTCCTCCATTTTGGACCTTGTCTTTATTATTTCCTGAAATCGCGCCAATAATGCCGCCGACCACAGCGCCAGCCGCCGCGCCTTCGCCGACTTTAACGTCGCCTGAAATAGCGCCCACACCCGCACCCACAGCGGCCCCTGCTGCCGCGCCGCCTAGGGCACCGCGCTCTACATTGCCTGTCGTTGTACAGGCGGCGAGTGACATCGTCGCCAAAGCCACGAAACCGATTTTCAAAGTGGAGGACATCATTATCTCCTTTATCTCCAACGCTTAGAGCGCATAATGAGGACGTGCCTGCGTGAAGCTGTCCAACGCATGAATGTCGGGACATGTTCCCTTCTTTTCTGTGACCATTTTGTGGCAAAGAGAGGGCAAATTGGAGAGAGATAATGGATCCGCAACTCGCCCTCACGCTCATTAATGTGTCAGTCTTACCCGCGTGGGTTCTGCTTATCTTCGCCCCGCGCTGGGTCTGGACGAAGCGGATTATCCAAAGTGGGCTTTACCCCGTGGGGATCGGCCTGACCTATTTCGGGTTATTAGTGACGACGCTGATTGTCGGAACTGGTGGGGATGTGGATTTCACAACGATTGAAGGCATTGCCGCCATCTTTGATCATCCGCTTGGCATTTTGACAGGTTGGGCGCACTTCCTGGTTTTCGATCTGTTTGTCGGCATGTGGGAAGCGCGCGACGCGGAACGGCGTGGAATCAGCCATTGGCTGGTCGCGCCGTGTTTGTTCTTCACCTTTATGGCAGGGCCTTTTGGCCTGCTGCTTTACTTTATCGTGCGCCGGAAATGGTCACTTGATGTCGGGGCTGGCGATTAAGCGCAGAGTTTTTTAGAGGCTCGCAGGGCCGCCGTCACACCCTTTAGAGAAAAGCTGTAACTGACCTCTGTCCCGCGGGATGACACAGCTTCGACCGTCATGGTCGATCCGGTGCGCATCTTGGATACAAGCGCTTTTTCATCAGCCGTTTCCGCGACAAAGGCCTCGTTGTCGGCGCCATACATGGTCGTGACATGGCTGCCGACGCGCGCTTTGGGTGCACGGGCCGGTTTTAGCGTATAGCCCGTCATCAGAGAGGGCTGTTCTGTCGCGGCCCCAGACGCCCAATTGCCGATCAGGAAATAAATGTCGCCATGGTTCACACTGCTCGGCGCCATGGTTTTCGGACGGGTCAAGGCAAAGCATTGCTTTGCCTGGCCAGATCCGCGCGTGTAAACGGTCCAGTCTGTATGCGTGCTTTCCAGTTTGGGTTCAGCGGCCAAGGCGGGTGTCGCAGAGCTTAGGATTAGCGCAAGGGTCAGCAGGCGTTTCATAGCGATAGCTTAGACCAGAGTTAGGCTTAACCGCGCCTTAATTTGCGGTCAGCTTTCACAGCGTCACTGCTTCCCGAAACTCACTGCTTTCCTAGGCCTGTCTTTCCTTTGCGGGACCGCTGCACCATAGGGCGCGGCGCGTGTCCGCCAAACAGCATAGATCGATCATAAAGCGTAATGGCGGCGGCAAGGCCGACATTCACGCAAAACGCCGTCGGGATTTTCACAATATGATCGCAAGCGTCCTGAACCTCTGGCGAGAGTGACCCTCTCTCTGGCCCCAGAATATAGGCGGCATTCAGCGGATGGCGAAAGCTCGGCAGGTTGACCGCATCATCTGTGAGTTCAATGCCGACAAGCTGGCACCCTTCGGGGAATTGGGCGGAAGAAAAATCCGGCCACGGATAGTAGGGCAAGTGGGATGAGGACCCGCTTGTATCGGTTTGCCGTACAGACCACTCATCCAATCTGGACCCCATAGTAAAGGCGAAGCTGGCCCCAAAGGCGTGGGCGGTGCGCAGGATCACGCCCAGATTATGCGCCTTGGACAGGCCTTCGCTGCCAATGCCGAAATAGCCGCGCATTTATTCAGCAACCGTGACGCCGGGTTGTGGGCGTTCGACCAAGACGATGGACCTGTAGACGGAATAGGCGGCGACAACCGTGCTGCCGCCAATAATGATCCAGAAGGGAACTGTGGGGCCCAAAGCCAGCGCCCCCAATCCGATCAGGCCGAACGTGGTGATGTTGACGAAGAGATTTAAGAGAACACTGCCGGCACTCATGAGCTGCGCGCGGATTAGAGGCTCGGCCCGGCGCTGCGCCATGGCTTGGAGCGGCACAATGAACATGCCGCTAAAGACGGATGAGAGGCTTAAGGTTATAATCCAAAACGGCGTTGCGGGATCCGCGAGAAAGGCGCTCACAGGGCCAAATTCTTCAGCGCCCTGATATAGGGGGGCCGGGATCGTGATCAGGACAAGCGTGCAGATCGTGACGCCGATAATCCCAAGCGTTGTCAGTCGAACAGATTCTGGTCCCCAGATCTTCATATTGCCAACGGCGAACACAATCAGCGCGCCAAGCAAGATACTAATTGTCGAACTGGCCAACAGGATTTGTAGCGCACTTTCACTATAGCCCATCGTCTGCCCAACAAAGTCCGGTAGCGTGGTCACAAAGACCGTGGAGACCGCGTAGAACCAGCTGACCCCGAGCAAGGGCCGAAGCACATCCGGATGTTTGAAGGCTTTCGCCAAAACACTGAACGTGGCCGTCACGGGTTCGTAATTGACCTTCAGATCAGGCTGCGGCGCGGGGGCTGGCGGACAAAATTCTGAGGAAACCCAACCGAAAATCGCGAGAGCGACCAGTACGATTGAGATCGTGGTTGCGCCCATTTGCAAGACAAAGAGGCCGAAAATCGTCGCCGCCAGAATAATGGCGAACTGAAAGCCTGATAAAAGGGCGTTGCCTTTAATCAGCTCTTTTTCTGTCAGCCATTGAGGCAAGACCGCATTCTTGGTCGGGGAAAAGAAGGCGGATTGCGCGCCCATTAAACCCAGCGCCACGGCCAGAATGCGAACATCCATCAGGTAGAAGCCCAGCGCAGCGAGCAGCATAATCCCGACCTCGACGCGTTTAATCCAGCGAAAGATCACACCACGATCGACTTTATCGGCTATCTGCCCGGCAATGGCGCACAGCAATGTAAACGGCCCGGTAAAGATCAGGGCGGCGACGGGCACGCGAATGCCAGAAGGCAGGTCAGAGAGAAACGCCACACCGCCAAAGGTAATCAGCGCGATGAGGGCATTTTTCAGCGCATTGTCGTTAAACGTTCCGGCTTGAAAGAGCGCGAAAAGCGGCAGAAACCGCCGCCGCCATGTCAGGCCCGTTTCGGGGTGTCGGCTCATAATATCTGTCCCCTTAGGCGGCCTGATCCACTTTTTTCTCAGCGCGGGCCGCAGCGACTTTGTTCAAGCGCATTTGGCCAATATCATCGGGGTTAAGCGCGCCCAGATCGTCTAAGTCAAGCATTTCGCGGGACTGTGTTTCAATCGCGGTCTCGAGCTGTGCCATAAATTCATCCTTGCCAAGGCCGGGCGGGATGGGCGGCAAAAATTCGACCTTGGCATTGCCCGGATGTTTGACCCAATCCGTCTGGTTCCAGCGCTGGCCGAGATTGGTGGCGACTGGTACAACGGGACAGTCAAAGTCCTGCTGTAAATGCCAAACGCCTTTTTTGTAAGGATGATACGTCCCGACTTGGGAGAGGTGGCCTTCTGGATAGATCAGGATACGGCGGCCTTGTTCTCGCACAATGCGGGAGGTTTCGGCCATACGTTTGCGGGTTGCCGCCCCGCCGCAGCTTTCAACGACAACGGCATTCATTTTGGCGAGGATGACTTTGATCAGCCAGAATTTTTCAAGATGGTCGCCCGTTACAAAGGACAGGTCATCAAATTGGTGGAACATGATGATGCCGTCGCCATAGCTTTGGTGCTTGGCGGCAATAATAACAGGGCCATCTGTCGGGACATGTTCATGGCCGCTAACGTCCACTTTGATACCGGTAATCACGCGCAGGCCCCAGCGAATGACTTTGGTGTAGCGTCGAAGCGACGCCATCAACAGAGCGCGCCCCGGCACGAGGCTAAAGATCACGCCAATGACCGCATAGATCGCTGTCGTGGCATAGAAGAAGAGATTGAACAGAGTGCTTCGCATCATAGACATGTTTGCCGATGCCGACCCCCTTTGCAAGCTATGCAAGCGCGCGCACAGCGACTATGCATGACCGGATTGTCACTGGCCTGTAAGCGGCTGGAAAGAAACAAAGACGGTGGGGAGAGGCGATGAAGCGCGTACTGATCGGCTTAGGCATCGGCGTGGTCGGGGTGATCGCTTACCTGCTTTTGTGGCCCGTCCCTGTCGCGCCCATTGCATGGGACGCGCCCGAGAATGCAGGCTATGTCGGAGCCTACGCCCCCAATACCGATCTGTCTAACCTGACCGAGATCAACATGGGGCCTTACCATGGGCCGGAAGATATTGTGGCTCTGCCGGGCGGGCGGATCGCAACCGCCACGCAGGACGGCGTCGTCCTTGCCTTTGACCCGACAGATGAAAGCTTCACCGTGATCGCGGAAACAGGCGGCGTCCCGCTGGGTATGGAAATGGGACCGGATGGGCGGCTGCTCGTGGCGGATGCCTATAAGGGACTGCTGGCTGTTTCATTGGACGGCGCCGTTGAAGTCCTGACGAACGAAGTGGATGGCACGCCCATTCTCTATGCCGATGATTTGGATGTGGCCGATGATGGGGTCATCTATTTTTCAGATGCGTCGACTAAGTTTGGCGCGGAAGCGGGTGGGTCGACCCTGGCGAGTTCCTTGCTCGAGCTGATGGAAAGCGCCGGCACAGGCCGGGTGCTGGCCTATGATCCCGCTGATGGATCGACGCGCGTCGTGTCCGACGGCTGGGTGTTTTCCAACGGGGTGGCGATCGCGCCTGATGGGGATCTGCTGGTCTTAGAAACAGGGCGCTACCGCCTCGACCGCGTTAATCCCCAAACAGGCGCGCGCACGACGATCATCGATAATTTCCCGGGCTTTCCGGATAACATAAATCGCGGCCCCGTTCTGGACGATGGCACGCCAACTTATTTTGTCGGCATTGTTAGCCCGCGCAGCGAATGGTTGGACGATAATGCAGACAATGTCCTGGCGCGAAAAATTGCGATGCGTTTGCCCGCCTCTATGCGCCCTCAGGCCGAGAATTATGGGCTTATATTGCAGATTGATGCGGATGGCGAAATCCTGCGGACCTTTCATGATCCGATTGGCACCTATCCGACAACAACAGGCGCGGTCGTCGTCGATGATCGTATGTATATTACAAGCCTGACCGCGCCGACCCTCGGCTATCGACCTTATCCATAAGAAGGAGACCTCCATGTCTGATCGCGAATTCGAAGTTATTGTCTATGGGGCTTCCGGCTATACGGGCCGTCTGGTTGCGGAATATCTACATGGCGAATATGGCGACGACTTACGCTTTGCGATGGCCGGCCGGTCTATGGATAAGCTGGCGGGTGTTCGCGCAGAGATTGGATTGCCAGAGAGCGTTGCCTTGGTTGAAGCCAACTCTGATGATCCTGACAGTCTGAAAGCCATGTGCGACCGCGCGGATTGCGTGATCACGACCGTCGGCCCTTACCAGCTTTACGGCGAACCTCTCGTCAAAGCCTGTGTCGAAAGTGGAACTGATTATGTTGATCTATCCGGGGAACCTGCTTGGATGCGCGACATGATCCACCAATATGATGCTGCGGCGAAGGAAAGTGGTGCGCGCATTGTGCATTCTTGCGGCTTTGATAGCGTTCCGTTTGATTTGGGCGTTCTGACCTTACAAAACGCCGCCAAATCAGAGCGCGGCGCGCCCTTTGCGCAAGTCCGGGGTCGCGTGCGTAAGATGAAAGGCACGTTTTCTGGCGGCACGGCGGCCAGCCTGACCCACACGATGATCCGCGCCCAGAAACAGCCAGAGATTATTGGCTGGCTCAAAGACCCGTTCTCTCTTTCGCCCGGCTTTGACGGTCCGCCCCAACCCACGGGGCATAAGCCTATCTTTGATGAAGATCTCGGCACCTGGGCCGCGCCTTTCATCATGGCGAGCATCAACACGAAAAACGTTCACCGTTCTAACGCGCTGATGGGGCATCCTTATGGGGAAGACTTCACCTATGATGAGATGATGATGACGGGTCCCGGCGAAAAGGGGAAAATGATTGCCGAAGGCGTCGCGACGCAAAAACCGTTTGGCGACAATCCACCCAAGCCGGGCGAAGGCCCGACGAAAGAAGAGCGCGAAACCGGCTTTTACGAAGCGGCCTTCTATGGCGGGTCAGGTGACGATATGATGGTCAGTGTTGTCACAGGCGATAAAGACCCGGGCTATGGCTCGACGTCCAAAATGATCGCCGAAAGCGCGCTTTGTCTGACGCGGAACCTTGATCGCGCGCAGACGGGCGGTGGCGTTTATACGCCCGCAGCAGCCATGGGCACAGCCCTTGTCGAGCGCCTTGAAGCGCATGCGGGTCTAACCTTTAAAATGGAAGGGTAAGCCTATGCGTCGCTTTTTGATGGCCTCAGCGCTGGCGCTTGTCGCGGCTCCCGCTTGCGCGCAAACTCCAGATGCTAGCGCCGGCACTCTGGCCGTTTGCAACGCACAAACCCGTCACGCCATTATCGTGCATGGCGGCACGTCGTCCGGCAAACTCTTTCCCGAACGCCTCGCCTTTATCGAAGAGATGTTGGCCGACCGCAAAGCGGAGTTAGAAGCAGGCGATCGGGCGCTGGATGTGGCGACGCGGGCCGTCGTGGCGATGGAAGACTCTGGGCTTTTCAATGCCGGCAAGGGTGCGATCTCTAATCTCGGCGGTTTTGTAGAGACGGATGCCTCCATCATGGATGGTCGCACGCAAAATGCGGGCTCTGTCGCCAGTCTTCTGACGATTAAAAATCCAATCCTGGCCGCGCGCACAGCCATGGAAGACACAACGCATGTCATGTTTGTAGGCGACCGCGGCGAAGCGAAAATGCGCGCGATGGGTCTGGAAACAGTCGAAGCCGATTATTTCTCCAACAATACGAAGAACCCAAAAACGCATGGCACGGTCGGGGCGGCTGTGTTGGATCGGTGTGGTGATCTGGCGGCGGGGACGTCAACAGGCGGCTATGACAATAAGACCCCAGGTCGTGTGGGTGATAGTCCTGTGATTGGCGCCGGCGTCTGGGCTCAGAACGGCGTGATGGCGGGCTCAGCCACAGGGCATGGCGAATATTATATTCGCCACAATGCGATACGCAGCATTAGTGCGCGCATGGAGTTTGGCGGCGCGGATATCGTGTCTGCCACAGAAGCGGTCTTGCGCGATATGAGCGCAGCGGGCGAGCGGGACGAACCCGGCACGCGTGCCGGACAAGGCGGCATTATCGGGGTGGATAAAGACGGTAACTTCGGCGCGGTCCATTCTTACTTCGGCATGATCCACGGTATGGCGCGCGATGATATGGAGCCTGTCGCCTCGCAAAGCGCCGAAGGCTCGCCCCTTCCCGGAATACCGCGCTAGGGTCGCTTTAACGCGCGACCTCAACGCTTTCGGGTAGGCCGGCGCGGATAATATCGGCGACTTTGTCAATGACCGGGCGGCGCGGAAAGCTGCGCCGTACCATCAACACAACATCGCGCGCGGCACTTTGGTCGGCGAGCGGACGGACGATCAGGCTGGGGTCCGTTTCAGAACGGAGCGCAAGAGCCGGCACAAGGGTCACGCCCATGCCTTGGCTGACCAGATTGACCAATGTCTCAAGAGACGTCGCCCGAAGGCTGCTTTTGCGCGGCGGGCCAAGGTCACACACGGCCAAGGCTTGATCGCGGAAGCAATGGCCTTCTGTCAGCAGCAAAAGCTCATCGCGGTCCACGCTCTGCATAGGCGGTTGCGCCTCATCAGCAAGCGCATGCCCATCGGGCATGACCAGACGAAACGGTTCTGAGAAAAGCGGGATCGCCTCTAGCGCCTCATCCTCCGGCGGTGTGGCGAGGACGGCCGCATCGAGCGCACCCGTGAGCAAATCATCCGTCAGCCGCTCTGTAATATCCTCCCGATAGGTCACGGCCAGTTGCGGCAGGGTTTCGCGCAGGGACCGCACAAAACGCGGGATCAGATAGGGCGCGATGGTGGGGATGAGGCCCAGGCTCAAACGCCCCCCAAACGGATCTTGTGCAGCGTGGGCCACAGCGCGAATGCGGTCAGCGCCGGCGAGAACGTGGCGGGCTTCGGCGATAATGGCCGCGCCCGCTTCCGTGACCCGCACAGATCCCCGTCCGCGTTCAAAAAGCTGTACGCCAAGCTCTTCCTCCAACTTTCGAATTTGACCGGATAGAGTCGGTTGGCTGACATGGCAGGCGGTGGCCGCCCGCCCAAAATGTTCATGGGTCGCAACAGCGATAATATATTCTAACTCACGTAAGTTCATCGTCCGGGCCTGTAATCGGCAAAATCTATCAAAACAATCGAATTAAACGATTTCACCGAATGTGATAAGATTGATAAAAGAAATCAAGAGACGCGGGAACGCGCGTCCGTTTCCAGACGTAACTAACCCGTCTACCACCTTTATTTTGACCGCTTTGACGATCAGGAGAGACCCTATGAATGATATGACAGTCAACACGGCCGGCAAATGCCCCGTCATGCATGGCAGTGCCACGAGCAGCAAACCCACGTCTACTAAGGATTGGTGGCCCGAAGCGCTGAATGTTGAAATTCTACACCAGCATGATGCTCGGTCTAACCCAATGGACCCAGACTTTGATTATCACGAAGCGCTTAAGTCCCTCGATGTAGACGCGCTCAAAGCCGATCTGCATGCGCTGATGCATGACAGCCAAGACTGGTGGCCCGCCGACTGGGGCACATATGCGGGCTTGATGGTGCGCATGGCCTGGCACGCGGCGGGGACGTATCGCACCGTTGATGGTCGCGGGGGCGGCGGCACAGGGAATCTGCGCTTTGCGCCGCTCAATAGCTGGCCGGATAATGGTAATCTGGACAAGGCCCGTCGCTTGCTCTGGCCGATCAAGAAGAAATACGGAAACTCTGTGTCCTGGGCGGACTTGATGCTGCTCGCGGGCAATATCGCCTATGAGTCGACGGGTCTGAAAACCTTCGGCTTCGGCTTTGGCCGCAAAGATATCTGGTCGCCAGAAATCGATGTGAACTGGGGCGAAGAGAAAGAATGGCTCGCCCCGTCTGAGAATCGCTACGCGAACCTCGAAGATGCCGAAACGCTCGGCCCGAACCTCGCCGCTGTCCATATGGGTCTGATCTACGTGAACCCGGAAGGTGTGAACGGTAATCCTGACCCGGCCCGCACAGCCGAGCATATTCGTGTCACCTTTGCCCGCATGGCGATGAACGATGAGGAGACGGCGGCGCTGACAGCTGGCGGTCATACGATCGGTAAAGCCCATGGCGGCGGCGATGCCAGTGCGCTCGGCCCCGAACCTGAAGGTGGTGCGCTCGAAGACATGGGCTTTGGTTGGCTGAACCCCAATCAAACGGAAGCTCCGTCCAGCCACATCACGTCAGGTGTTGAAGGCGCCTGGACCACATCTCCGACCCAGTTCGATATGGGCTATTTCGACATGCTGTTCGGCCATGAGTGGGAACTGACGACATCTCCGGCTGGCGCCAAGCAGTGGAAGCCCGTCAACATTGACGACATCAACATGCCCGTTGATCCAGATGGGAATGGGGCGCGCGTCATGCCTGTCATGACGGATGCCGACATGGCCATGAAGGTCGATCCAAAATATCGCGCCATCTGCGAAAAGTTTATGGCCGATGAGGATTATTTCCGCGATACATTTGCCCGCGCTTGGTTCAAGCTGACCCACCGCGACATGGGCCCGAAGGTCAACTATCTCGGCCCAGATGTGCCAGAGGAAGATCTGATCTGGCAGGACCCGATCCCCGCGGGCAATACAGACTATGATGTTGAGGCGGTTAAAGCCAAGATCGCAGCCACAGACCTGACGCCGATTGAGATGATCAACACGGCTTGGGACAGCGCGCGGACTTTCCGTGGTTCAGACAATCGCGGCGGCGCCAATGGGGCGCGTATTCGCTTGGCCCCGCAGCGGACATGGGAAGCCAATGAGCCGGCACGTTTGGAAAAAGTTCTCGCGGCGCTGGAGCCGATCGCTGAAGAAACAGGCGCATCTGTTGCGGATGTGATTGTGCTGGCCGGTAATGTCGGTGTCGAGGCGGTCGCAAAAGCGGGCGGTCATGATGTGACGGTTCCATTTGCGCCAGGTCGTGGCGACGCAACGGACGAGATGACCGATGCGGAAAGCTTTGAATGGCTCAAGCCGCTGGCTGACGGCTTCCGCAACTATGCGGAAGATCAGTATGCCGGATCGGCGGACGAAATGTTCCTCGACCGCGCCCAGCTCATGGGTCTGACGGCGGCAGAAATGTGTGTTCTGCTCGGCGGGATGCGCGTGATTGGTGCCAATTACGCTGGCAACACGCACGGCGTGTTCACGGACAATCCGGGCGCTCTGTCCAACGACTATTTCGTCAATCTGACGGATATGAGCTACACATGGCGTCCGGCGGAAAAGGATCATTACGAAATCCGTGACCGCAAGACGCGTGAGTTGAAGTTCACGGCGACCCGCGCCGATCTGGTGTTTGGTTCCAACTCAATCCTGCGCGCCTATGCCGAAGTCTACGCCCAGGACGACAATAAGGACAAGTTCGTCCGCGACTTCGTGGCGGCTTGGACGAAGGTCATGAATGCGGATCGGTTCGATCTCCGCCATGCGGCCTAGTCTTCCACAGGTATAAGACATTTAAAGGGTCGCCTTCGGGCGGCCCTTTTTACTTTCAGACATCGGATATAGATAGACGCCGTGATGCCTCAGGACCGAAATGATGACGCCGCCCGCCGCGCGGAGGCGAAAGCAAAATTCAAACGCTATGCCTTTTGGTATATCGTGATTTCCGCGCCAATTTGTATCGCGCTCATGTTCTGGCCGATGGCGGATAATGTCACGATCCATGGCAAGCTCGTCCACTATGCAGCCATTCCGTTGGCCTTCCTATCGGGGCTTTTCTTCATGGGCATCATCTTCTTTTCTTCGCATAGCGGCGATGATGAGCAGCCCAACTATGTGAAGATGATGGAAGAGCAAAAAGCGCGAGAGCGGAACCGACGCTAACGGGTCAAGCCAACAATCCACCCTTCATCGGTAAGAATGTCATCGATAGCGTCTTGGTCTAGGTCTGGCGCGGATAAGGCCGCTCTCAATGTCGGGCCGTTCCACAATTCGAAATCTCTCAGCACCGCCTCGACCTGCCGCTGATCCATGACCTCAGGCCCGTCAGCAACGCGATGGCGAGCGGGATAAATCTCAGCAAAAATGATAGGCGCGTTCAAATCCTCTGCGAAGTGCGATTCAAACGGCCAGATGGCGACCTTCTCCGCATAGCGCCGCCTTAAGGCCTCTAAGTGTGCAATTCCTAGAAGGCTCTGACTGCCCACTGCGCCTGTATAAGCCAGCTGAAAAACCGACTTAGCGCGCTGGTCCATTTGCTCGGCGTGGCGGTGATAAGCAAAAGCGTGAGGCCAATCTTTTGGCTTAGTCGTCGATAAGCCGTCCGGTCGCCCTTGCTTCATTGTGTAGCCCCAAAAGGGGCCGTCGCCAGCGAGGGCGCGGTTCCACTGGGCGGCGACATCAAAGCGGTTGCTGCGATTGTCAGGGCCGTCCTTGATGGATTGGGAAAGATGCGCCCAGACCTCTCGCCAGCCTTTCAGCCCAAGCGCGGCCGCAAATCCAGCCGGATAGCCAAAGGCAAAATCAAAGCCGATCAGCAGCCGCTCTTCTTGCGCCAGAGCCTCAGAGATGAGGGCATCTAAATAGGGGATCGCGTCCGTGCGCGTTCTCGGATTCACGCTCGTCCTTCCGCTGGCGGCGATCCAGATCGAATCACGCCCGGACTTCGGCACGTTCGATGCGCTCCAATCGACAATGGCAAAGCGATCAAATATCCGGTTCGGATTTTTCCGATCTCGCCACATTTTTGTCTTTTGTTAACCCTAATTCTTGAAAGCGTTACGCAAATCCTAACGGGGCTCCGCCCTGAAAAGAGCTTGACCTATGTCTGATCAAATTACCAACCGTTTCGTCTCGTTCCGCGTCGGCGGACTGGCCCTAGCTGTGATTTTAGCCAGCGCGCTCGCCCTGGGCGGCTGTGCGACACCCGCCGATAATCCCAATAGCGCGACGGATATTCGGACCGCGCAAGAGCGCAGTCAAAATCAGGCCGAGACCTATAATGAGTCAGAACTTGTAGCCGCCATTTCAACCCATCTGGGTGTGACGAGCGAAAGCGCGGCGACGGCGATTGAACGTCTCTTCCGCGAACGCGGTCGCCCGGTTGGCTATATTACGGGCGAAGAAGGCGGCGGCGCGCTGACCATTGGGGCGCGCTACGGGGAAGGCACGCTTTGGATGAAAAACGGCACAACAGAGAAGCTCTACTGGCAAGGCCCAACGGTTGGCTTTGATGCGGGTGCAGAAGCCAGCAAAGTCTTCACCCTCGTTTATGGCCTGCAAGATACGCGCGATATTTATCGTCGTTTTCCGGGCGTGGATGGTTCAGCCTTTCTCGTCGGCGGTATGGCCGTGAATTATCAGCGGACGAACGGCATTACGCTAGCGCCTGTTCGTACAGGTGTTGGTGTCCGGTTGGGCGCAAATATTGGCTACACAAATTATACCCGCAAGCGCAGCCTGATCCCGCTCTAGGATGCATCAGGGTGTGAGGCTAAGCGGCTGTCTTGGTCTCCAACGCCGCTTGTAGCCAGCCGGATAAATCGTCCGTTACGGCATCGACCCAATTTGCCTGACGCGCGGACCCGTCGGGGCGGTTGACCCACAGCGTGTCCGGTGCGGCGTCTCCGTCTGCTGTGACAAAGACGGTTTGCATGCCCATCTGTTTCGGGACCTCCAGGTTTCGGAGTGTGTCCTCAAAAAAAATGCTGCGGGATGGATCAATGTCGAAAACATCATTGAACGTGTCATAGGCACTGCGATTGGGCTTAGGGACATAGTGGGCATCTTCAATCGCGAAGCCGCCGTCAAATAAATCTGCGAGGTTCAGATAGTCCGTGACATTTTTAATGTGACCGCGGGAGCCATTGGTGAAAATCAGCTTGCGTCCCGGCAGGGCCGCTATTGCCTCACGCAGCGCAGGTTCTGGTGTCAGAACCGACAGATCGACATCGTGAACATAATCAAGGAAGGGCGCCGGATCGAGACCGTGAATATCAATCAGGCCTGACAGCGTCGCGCCGTAGCTATGAAGATAGCGCTCTTGCAGATCCATCGCCTCTTCTTTGGTGAGCGCAAGGTGCCGCGAAATATAGCGCGTCATCTTCTCGCCCAGATCCGCAAAGAAGCTGCCATCCGCGCGGTATAGCGTATTATCCAGATCAAAGATCCACGTGTCGATCTTGGAAACATTCATGCCGGACGCGGTCACGATCTTAGCGCCTGAGGCCGAGGGGCGGGGGGTCGACAAAGTCACTATCGGACAGGGTGATTTCCAAGCCTGCTTCGTCCATCGGCATCGTCCGGAACACTCCAATACCGTAACCCTTATCGGCGCAGAACTCATTGCCGAGCGCATCGAACCGGGATTCCGCGATACAAAATTGCGCTGAGGTTTCAGCGTCTGTGCGCAGGCGGCGATCTCGTCCGTCAAATTCCGCGCTTTCTTGCAGGGCAAAAAGGTGCGCGTCTGTGCCTGGCAGCGGAATATCAATCGGTCGGACACAATTTTCAGGCTCGGCGCGCCACCATCCGCGGGATCGCCACACACCATTTGATCGCGTAGCGATCGCGGCCCAGATCGTGCGGGATGACTGGTTGCAAATATCTAGCCCGACACTTTCCTTATTGGCCCGCGCGGCAGCCATAAGCGCGCGCAAAAGTGGCTCACCTTCCACATTGGCGGGGAGCTCGGCGTCCTGTCGGAAGGTGCGTAAAAGCCGTGCGGTTTTACGTCCGCCCATGCCGTCTATGCGCGTAATATCGTAGCCTGCGTCCCGAAGCAGGCGCTGGGTCGCAGCGGTCACGGCGCGACTGGGCCCAAATTTCTCAGGCTCAACCAGCGTGGTTACGGGTTCGCCCGGACGAACAGCAAAATAATCCCGCGTCACCCGATTGGCGAGGCGGCAATCCTGGCTCGCATCAGACGTGAAGTCTTCTGTGTCCACGCACAGCGGGGTCTCCCCTTTCCATTCGCGGATGCCGCCTTGGTGTAAGCTATCACTTTCCGCGAACAGAAATCGGGGACTATCGACGGGGGTCACTAAGTTCAGGCAAGCGCCTGGAAGGATTTCGTCCCAGCCTTTTGCCGTCATCCGTCCGCCGCGCAAAAACGCATGGGCGGTGCGCAGGACATAAGAGGTCTCATTGCAAACCTGCCAGTCCGTGGTGGGGCCGATTAAGGTGGCTTCGGCAGGTGTGCTTTCGTCCACGGGCACAGCCGGCTCGCCGGGTTCTGAGTCTTGCGCGAAACCAGGCGCGCTGATCAGAAGCGCTGCGCTGAGAAGGACACTGAAGAAGGGGCCGCGTTTATGCATGAATAAGTGAGCCCGCGCCTTCATCGGTAAACAGCTCGACCAGCAAGCCATGCGCGCGCCGCCCATCCAGAATGACAACGGCTTCGACGCCGCCTTTAACCGCATCCATCGCGGTTTCCAGCTTCGGGATCATGCCCCCTTGTGCGGTTCCGTCTTCAATCAATCTGTCTACGTCTTTGACCGACAAATCCGTCAGTAAATTTTTATCTTTAGACAGAACGCCGGCGACGTCTGTCATCAGCAAAAGACGTGTCGCGCCGAGGGCGGCGGCCAGTGTGCCTGCCGCTGTATCGGCGTTGATATTATAACCATCGCCCTGTTCGTCTGCACTGATCGGGGACACAACGGGGATCATGCCCGCATCGGCCAAGGTCTCAATGACGCGGACATCTGTGGCGACAGGGACACCGGTAAAGCCCAAGTCTTTATTCTTGGGCGCAGCCGTAATCAGGCGAGCGTCCCGTCCAGACAAGCCCACGGCGCGACCGCCCGCTTTGTTGATCGCAGAGACAATCGCTTTGTTGATCGCGCCCGACAGCACCATTTCGGCCACGCCGACGGTTTCTAGGTCTGACACGCGCAGCCCGTCTTTGAATTTAGTCTCGATGCCAAGGCGTTCGAGCATGGACCCGATCTGTGGCCCGCCGCCATGCACGACCACGGGCTTCAAGCCCACTTGGCGTAGAAGCACAATGTCTTTGGCAAATTCAGCGGTTAGCTCTGGCGTACTCATAGCGTGACCGCCAAATTTCACGACAATTGTGGCCCCGCTATGGCGCTGGATGAAGGGCAAAGCGCGGGAGAGGGTGAAGGCCGCATTCCAACCGGAATTATCGTGTCGACGATCGTGAAGGGGCGCGCTCATAGGGTGCGCTTATACGGCATGGTCCGGTTCCGCCAAGCTGGCAATTTCAGCGCGAAGTTCGGCCATGCCCAGGCCTTTTTCCGAACTGGTGGGTTGGACAATGGGAAAAGCCGCCGGGCGTTTGGCGATGGCCGCTTGTGTGGCTTCGATCACACGGGCCAGCTGGCCTTTTTTCAGCTTGTCGGCTTTGGTCAGGACGAGCTGATAGGTCACCGCCGTTTCGTCCAGCATATCCATCAAATCGATGTCGACGGGCTTCAGGCCGTGGCGGCTATCGATCAACACAAACACACGGCGCAGCGTGGCGCGCCCGCGCAGAAACTGTCGTGTCAGCTTCGTCCAAGCCGCGACTTTGGCTTTCGGCGCTTTGGCAAAGCCGTAGCCGGGCAGATCGACTAAAAACAAACGGTCTTGGGCATTAAAGTAGTTCAGCTCTTGCGTGCGGCCCGGCGTATTGGAGGCGCGCGCTAACCCATTCTGGTTCGTCAGCGCATTGATGAGCGTTGACTTGCCCACATTGGACCGGCCCGCAAAGCAGACTTCTGGTGGCCCCATCGGCGGCAGTGTGTCGAGGCTGACGGCTGACTTTATGAAAGTGACGGGCCGGGCAAATAGCAATCGCCCGTCCTTGATCAGGGCCTCAGAGTGAGCGTCACTCATCTTCGGTCACTCATCCGTCCGCTGTATCCGCAGGATCAGGTCGACCCAGAATTTTACGGATGAAGGCATCAACCGGCGTGTCGACCTTATTCTTTTTGGTGATGTACCACTGTTGGAAGAAGCTCAGTACGTTGTTGGAGACCCAGTAGACCAGAAGACCGGCCGGGAAAGCGGCCAAGATAAACATGAACAGCCAGGGCATGAACTTAAAGATGCGCGCCTGCATTGGATCGCCGGTTGGCGGGGTGAGCGTGTACATCAGGCTCATCGACGCGCCGTACAAAATGGCAAGCGGGCCAAGCGCCAAGAAGGGAATGCCAAACGGATCCGCGTCCCATGGCAAGAACCCAAAGCCATTTAGAATCGAAATCGGCTCGCGGGCGGACAAGTCCTGAATATAGCCAAAGAACGGCTCATGGCGCAGATCGATATTGATGAACACGGCCTTATAGAGCGCGAAGAACACAAAGATGGTGGGAATGACGGGAAGACAGCCTGCCGCCGGGTTCGCCCCCTCTTTACGGTATAGCGCCATCATCTCTTGCTGGAGCTTCATGCGGTCGTCTTTGTAGCGCTCTTGCAGCTTTTTGACTTCTGGCATGACCTTTTTCATCTTCGCCTGGCTTTTATACTGCTTGTTAAAGAGCGGGAACATGAGGAGCTTAATGAAGAGGGTCAGGGCGATGATCCCGAGTCCATAATTGCCGAGCAGCTTGCCGAGCTCTGATAGGCCCCACATAATCGGACGGACGAGAAGACCCATCGCGCCCCAATCAATGGCGCGCGTCATCCCGGTAATGCCGAGCTCACGCTCATATTCGGTCAGCACGTCCCGGTCTTTCGCGCCCGCATAGAGGTAACCGACACTTTCCAAGCTCGCACCCGGCGTCAGTGTCATCGCGTCGGTCATATAGGAGGCGTCCCAGGTGTCGGCGCCATTGATCAGCTGGTGATCATAGGTGACGGTAATGCGTTGACCTTGTGGGGCGATCGCAGCCTGCAGCCAATATTTGTCAGTCAGGCCGGTCCAGCCGCCTTCGCCAGATTTGGTCCAGCCTTCCTTGATCGTCGCTTTGTATTTTTTGTCGTGATAGCTGTCATCCAAGACAGAGATCGGGCCTTCTTGGATAATAAAGAAATTGGTCAGATCATCCGGCAAACCGATTTGGCGGGACAGACCTGAGCGGACCAATGTGACCGGTTGTGTGCCGCGGTTCGTCAACACATCGCTTGCCGTGACAAGATAACGGTCGCCGACGGTCAGGGTCCGCGCAATTTCAACGCCGCCAATTTCCGTTTGCAAGACAATGGGATTGTCCGGCGTCAGCGTGCCGCCGCTCACGATGGCCCAATCGGTGGCCAGACCAAACACATCGCCCGCCTGTCCGGGCAGGACCCAATTATCCGCAACAAGCGCGGCGCGTTCCCCTCCGGGTGGGGAGAGCAACTCCACCTTGCCATCTTCGGGATCCAAGGTTTTGTCATAGGTTTTCAGCGTCACATCATCGAGCTGCATGCCCGTGGTGAGCAGTGAGCCTGAAATACCGGGCGCGTCGATTTGAATGCGCGTGCCTGTGGCGACCAATTGTTCGCGGGGAAGCGGGACAGCGGGCGTTCCCGTTTCATCAATGACTTGTTGTTCCGCTTGGGCGCGCTGCATTTCCAATTCGGCATCGGCGCGCGCGGCCTGCTGTGTCGGGATCACAAAGAAGAAGTAATAGGTCATGAAGACCAGGCCCGACAGGACCATAGCAAGAATGAAACGGCGTTGATCGTCCATGGGGAGGTCTTTTTCGCTGTAACGCGCTGGCCTTTTGCGCAGCGCTTAGGGTGGCGTTTCGGTTAATCGGGCCTTTGCCCTGAAAGGGCCTCGCTTTGCAAGGCGCGACGCGCATCTGTCAGTAGCTGATCCCAGTCGCGGCTGGGTGTGCGGTCCCGGGCGATCAATACGTAATCGTGGCCGGGCCGGCCCAGGGTCGGCAGGAGCGTGCGTGCAATCTCTCTTAGGCGCCGTTTCGCGCGGTTGCGGACAACCGCATTGCCGATCTTCTTAGTGGCCGTCACACCAAAGCGGATCGTTTGGTGGGCTGGGTTGGCGCGCGCCTGAATGACGATGGCGCCGCGGGCTGCGTACACCCCGTCCCGAACATACAAAAACTCGGAACGCTGGCGGAGCGTCCCGAGTTTTTGCGTTATTTTTGTCATGGGCGAGTGGCCCATCATAATGTTTTAGGCGGACAGGACCTTGCGGCCTTTGGCACGACGCCGCGCCAAGACCTTACGGCCATTTTTTGTTGCCATACGCGCACGGAAGCCGTGACGGCGGGCGCGAACGAGGTTTGACGGCTGAAATGTGCGTTTCATCGGACTTCTCAATAATTCGGTGGCGTTAGCGCAGGACTCAATGGCCCGTCGCCAGAACAACAGGCGCGCGCAATATGAGGACCCTTATAAAGAGTCAAGTTATGTGTGCAGGCCTCGCAAGATTGGCTGAGAGTGCAAAAGGGCCCCCTCCCGAACTGCTCACTGGTCTGTGACATGTCGTGTAGAGCCTTGTGTTGTCTTTGCGACTAAGGGGTGCGACAGATTGGTCAAACGGCCGAAAAAATTTGAAGAGGGACCCTCCGGTCATGACACTGAAAACATCACTCCTTACCGTCCTAGCCTTGGGGGTATCCGCCCTTCCGGCTATGGCGATGGATATGACAGAAACAACGCAAGCCTACACTGACGTTCTGGACCGCAATTTGACCGAAGGTCCGGACGGTATTTTGCTGTTCGATTATGCGGCGGCCCACACCAATGGCGATCACGCCATCATTGAAGCCTATATTGAAGAGCTGGCCCAAGCGAGCCCGTCAGAAATGGGGGAGGCTGAGGCGCTCGCTTATTGGGCAAACCTTTATAATGCGGTGACGCTTGATGTCGTGCTGGATGCCTATCCGATTAAGTCGATCCGTCAGTTCGGGACCTTCAATACGGGCCCCTGGGATCGCAAAGTCCTAACCGTTGAGGGCGAAGAGTTGACGCTCAACGACATGGAACATGTCAAAATGCGCGGCCAATATCCGTCGCCTTATATTCACTATATGGTCAATTGCGCGTCCATCGGCTGTCCGAACCTGCGCAAGGAATTGTGGAAGGCAGAGACGTTGGAAGCCGATCAAAAAGCCGCTGCCGCTGACTATATAAATTCAGACCGCGGCTTGACGTGGAACGGAAAAACATTGGCTGTGTCTAAAATCTACAAATGGTATTCGGAAGATTTCGGCACCAAGGATGATCTGCGCGTGCACTTTGCTACCTATGCGACAGGCGAAAAGAATGAGGCGCTTCTGTCCGGTAAACGCTTTAAGGGCAGCCATTACGACTGGGGCCTAAACGCGCCGAAATAGTGCCCCCAAAGTTCAAAGAGACACAGCCATGACAAATATCGTTCAAATGAAAGAGGACGCCCCTGCGTCCGCGCCTAAGCCCCTGTGGAAACGGCTTCTGCCGCTTGGGATTATCGGGATTGCTTTGGCCCTCTTTTTCGCTCTTGGCGGACCGGACTATGTGTCAATTGAAAGCTTGCGGGAAAACCGTGACACCTTAGCGGCTCTGGTAGCGGATAATTTCCTGCTCGTCTTTTTAGGCTTTATCGGACTCTATGCGCTGCTGGTCGGGATCAGCTTCCCAGGGGCGGGGTTTCTCTCCATCTTTGGCGGCTTCCTGTTTGGCACACTGACTGGGGCGTTCGGCATTGTGATTGGCGCAACGATTGGCGCGACAGCGATTTTCCTGGCCGCGCGCTATGCCCTCGGCGATGCTTTACGTGCCAAGGCAGGCCCTTATATGCAAAAGTTTGAAGCGGGGCTGAAAGAGAATGAGCTTTCTTATCTCTTTATCCTTCGCCTTGTTCCGCTGTTCCCGTTTTTCATCGTCAATATTGTCCCGGCTTTGTTTAATGTGAAGCTCCGCAACTACATGCTCTCCACGGCGTTTGGGATCATCCCAGGCAGCCTGGTTTATGCCAGTGTTGGCGCAGGCATCGGGGCGATCTTTGACGCCGGTGAAGATGTGCAGCTCTCCGGCCTGATGTTCCAGCCCAAAGTCATCGGCCCGATCTTAGGCCTCATCGCGCTCAGCCTCGTGCCGATCCTCTATAAGAAATTCAAAAGAACGCCTGCGGGCGTCGAAAGCTAGGCCCATGTCCCAAGACACTACAAAGACTGTTCACGAGGTCGATCTCTGCGTCATTGGCGCGGGCTCAGCCGGGCTTTCCGTCGCTTATGGCGCGTCGCATTTGGGGCGCTCAGTTGTCCTGTTCGAGCGCGAAGAGATGGGCGGCGATTGCCTGAATACAGGCTGCGTCCCGTCCAAAGCGCTGATCAAAGCAGCCAAGATCGCCCACTCCCGCGCGCATGGGTCCGATTTCGGGATCGCGCCGACACAAGCCAAAGTCGATTGGGACGCAGTGAAAGCCCACATCCAGGATGTCATCGCCCAAATCGCGCCAGTGGACTCTGTGGAGCGCTATTCCGGCTTCGGCGTGAACGTCATTACAGAAGACGCCGCTTTTGTGGATGAGCGCACAGTCGAGTCGGCCAATCATATCGTCCGCGCAAAACGCATCGTCGTGGCGGCCGGGTCCCGCGCCGGCGTGCCGCCCATTCCGGGACTAGCGGATGTGGACTATCTGACCAATGAAACCATCTTCACGGTCCCTGATTTCCCGAAGCATTTGCTAATCATTGGCTCCGGTCCGATTGGGCTTGAAATGGGCCAAAGTTTCCGCCGCCTCGGCGCGGAGGTCACGATTATCGACATCGCAGAACCGCTCGGTCGCTCTGATCCCGAACACGCCAAGGTCCTGATTGAGGCGCTTAAGTCTGAGGGCATGAACTTCCGTGCCCCCGTGAAAACGAAACAGATCAGCCAGACGAAAACGGGCATCACCGTCAAATTTGAAGACGGCACATCTGTTAAAGGCTCTCACCTGCTGGTGGCGGCAGGTCGTCAGCCCAATACGAACGGTCTCAACCTCGAAGCGGCGGGCGTGAGCTATGATCGCCGCGGGATCGAAACAGACGCGGCGCTGCGCACATCGAACAAGCGCGTCTACGCAGCCGGGGATATTGCAGCAGGCAAAGGCGGCTTGACCCATGCAGCGGGCCACCATGCCGGGGCGCTGATCAAAAACCTCTATTATATGCCACCCGGATTTGGCGGGATGTTCGCGAAGGCGACCACAAACCGGATGCCCGCTGTGATATACACACAGCCCGAACTCGGCCATATCGGCGCCAGCCCGTCAGACGCGGCAAAGACCGTCCATTTTGAATTTGAAGAAAATGACCGATCCATTGCCGAGCGTGACCTGACAGGCGGCGTGAAGCTCTATCTCGACGGCAAAGGCAAGCTCATCGGCGGTAGCGCCGTTGGGTCCATGGCCGGCGAAATCATCAATACAATCAGCCTCGCTATGGCGGGCGGGATGAAACTGTCCCAGATCGCAGGCATGATCAGCCCCTATCCGACGCGCACTGAAGTCGTGAAGCGCGCGGCGAGCTCGAACTTTACCGAGGTGATTTTCAGCGACCGCTTTAAAGGCCTGGCAGGCTTCTGGACGAAATTTCACTAGGACTGCCGCCCTCACAAAACTTTCATAGTCAGGCGTGGCGGACGCGCTATAAGGGCGTGTTATGAACCGTCCTGTTCTCTCTTATCCCTTCGCACGACAGCATGGTGTTCTGGCTGTGCCGGGTGACGATGGATCGGTGACGTTGGCCCATAAGGCGTCGGCCACACTGGACGCGCTGATCGAGGCGCGCCGCGTGGTTGGCCATCCCGTCACCCGCCAAGTCCTGTCGCCCGAAGCGTTTGAACAAAAACTCTCAGGCCTCTATGCCCAAGCGGATCTGGCCGGGGCGTCTGAGGATGCGCTTGGCGCGCCGCAAGATCTGACGGCATTGGCGGACGGTCTGCCGCGCACCTCTGATCTGCTGGACAGCACGGACGACGCGCCAATCATCCGCTTGATCAATGGTATCCTCCAAGAGGCGATCCGGTCCCGTGCCTCTGATATTCACATCGAACCGTATGAAGAGCGTCTGTCTGTGCGCTTCCGAATTGATGGGACATTATCAGAAGCTTTGTCGCTTCCGGCCCGCCTTGCGCCCGCCCTCGTCAGTCGGGTCAAGGTCATGAGCCGCCTCGACATTGCGCAAAAACGTATCCCGCAGGATGGCCGCTTCTCGCTCAATCTCGGTGAACGCGCGATCGACCTGCGGGTCTCGACCCTGCCCAGCCGCCACGGCGAACGCGTCGTGATGCGGATTTTGGAAAAAGACAGTCAGCGTCTCGCCCTCGAAGACCTCGGCATGGGCGAAGATGTGCTTGATAATTTCTCAAATGCACTTTCTCGGCCCAACGGCATCATTTTGGTCACAGGCCCGACAGGGTCTGGCAAGACCACCTCGCTCTATGCGGCGCTGTCGCGCTTGAATGACGGGACGCGGAATATACTGACGGTCGAAGACCCGGTGGAATATGCGCTGGACGGGATCGGCCAGACGCAGGTCAATACAGCTGTCGGGATGAGCTTCGCGGCAGGGCTTCGCGCTATCTTGCGCCAAGATCCGGACGTGGTGATGATCGGTGAAATCCGCGATCCGGAAACGGCGGAGATTGCCGTGCAAGCGGCCCTGACCGGTCACCTCGTCCTGTCCACGGTCCACACGAATTCTGCGGTCGCGTCGGTCGCGCGCCTCCGCGATATGGGCGTTGAGCCGTTTTTGCTCTCATCAACGCTCACCGCCCTGGTGGCGCAGCGGCTTGTGCGTCGTCTCTGTGATCACTGTAAAGAGGCTTATACGCCCAGCGCAGCGGAATGCGCGGAACTGGGTCTCAAGCGCGGCAAATACACATTCTATAAATCGGTCGGTTGCCCGGAATGTGGCGGCGTCGGCTATAAAGGCCGCCTCGGCATTTATGAGATTGTGCCTGTTGATGAGAGTTTACGGGGCCTCATCCATGAAGGCGCGTCAGAGACAGAGCTGGCGACGAAAGCTTTTGCGAAGCGCAACAACCTTATCGCGGACGGCGCGTCAGCCGTGCTGTCCGGTGTGACCAGCGCCGACGAAGTGCTGCGCGTCTGTCACATGGATGAGGGATAATGGAAGCCTTCGATTATTCAGCGCTCGACCGGGCGGGCGCGCGCCAGTCTGGGACGCTGATGGCCGCCAATGCGCGTGCGGCCCGGGATCAG
>CAWUKE010000011.1:0-23952 GCA_963922935.1 uncultured Alphaproteobacteria bacterium
AGACGCGCTATCGCATCCTGGCTAAGACCCATCGCCTTGCCGACTTCCCGAATAGCCGAACGTGATCTGAAGTGGATTACGGTCGAACAAATGCCCGCCCGATGGCGGCCATATTTCTCATAGAGATATTGGATCACCTCTTCACGGCGTTCATGTTCAAAATCGACATCAATGTCTGGCGGCTCGTCCCGCGCATCGGACACGAAACGCTCGAAGACCATCGTGATCGTTTCTGGTGAGGCCTCTGTAATGCCGAGCGCATAGCAGACAACAGAGTTCGCCGCTGACCCCCGTCCCTGACAGAGGATGCCTTTGGATCTCGCAAAGCGCACGACATCATGGACCGTCAAAAAGTAAGGAGCGTAGTTTTTCTTCGCGATCAGTGCGAGTTCCTTGGCGACCAGTTTCTGTGTCGACAGGCTCACCCCTTCCGGATAGCGCCAACGTAGGCCCTTATCTGTCAGGCGGGCCAGCCGGTCTTGCGGGTCTTCACCGTCCATCACCTCATCAGGATATTGATAAGCGAGTTCTTTGAGTGAAAAACGAGCTCTGTCTGCGATCTCACTCGCCGCTGTCATGGCCGCTTCATAGCCCTTGAAAACACGCTTTAATTCAAAAGGGGATCGCAGGCGGCGTTCGGCATTCAGCAGCGCCCGACGACCCAATTGATCAATCGTGCAATGTTCACGGATACAAGACAGCACATCGGCCAGAGGACGACGGTTAGCGCGATGCATCAGCACATTGCCCAGCGCACATAGCGGCAAAGCATGTTCACCCGCGAGCGTATCAATTGCGGCGAAGCGTTTCGCGTCTTGTCCGTCAAAATGCGGCGCGAGACCTAGGTGGAAATCTGGCAAATCTGAAAGTACTGCAACCTGATCCGGATGATCTTGTGGGTCCCGCATCACCCAGATGACATCATCCTTCCACTCTAGGACGTCTTCGATACCCAGATCGCATTTGCCCTTTGTCGTGGCTTGTTTGCCCTTGGAGAGCAGTCGGCAGAGGTTAGCATAGCCCCGTTTCGTCTTGGGATACGCCAATAGTGCGACACCATCACGCGTGACGATCCGCGTGGCGACGATGAAACGAATATGATGCTCTTTGGCAAGCTCCTGCGCTGCCTCAAAACCCCGAACGACACCTGCAAAACTGTTCACATCGGCAATGGCAATCGCAGAGAGTCCAAGTTTCAGGGCGCGTTCGACTAACTCACGCGGATGACTTGCCCCCGTCACAAACGTGAAGTTACTCATCGTATCGAGCTCAACCCGCATGGCCTTACCCAAAGAGTCCTGCAACCGACCATTCATTCTGAGAATCGAGCGGTAAACGACGAAGCCAGAGCTTTGGCCCTTCAATCGTCTGAACGGTATAATAATCTGACAAACGTCCAGGACGATCCGACCACCATTCTGGGGCGACACGTTCCGGCCCATCAACACTCTGAACCGAGTAGGCCTTGCGTCGCCATTCAAACCGATGGGGCGGACGCCCCGCCTCAAGGACCCTCAAAAATTCAGGATCAAAAATCTGTAACGGACGATGATTGCGGGCCTTTGGCCATTCTGGTGCGGTGTTATTATCCGCCACCTCTTCTGATGCGCATTCTTGTTCCGGGCGGTGCGACTGTGAAGGCGCTGGGCGACGAACGCGATCGAAGCCAAGTCGATTGCCAACGACTGTGACCAAACGGTCCATTGCATCTTCGCCTTCTACATCAGCACCCAAATGAATTTGGCGGGCATGAATTGGTTGCACGTCCAAGGCTTCAAGACGAAACCGATCCGCGCCGAAGGGCAGCGATAACGTCTCTAGTTTGGGCCGCATTTGACGGATTAAGGCCTGCCGTTCTCGGGACGGCCTTGAAAAGCCAACACGACATTCATGCATGTCTCCGTCAGGACAAGTAACGGTCAGAGCGAAAGACAGCGCGCCAAGGCCTTCGGTCTCGAGCCGGTTTATCAGAGGATCGGCCAAACGCTCCAATACAGAAACCACATTCTCAATCATGCCTATTGGATCAGGCAGTGTCATACGGGTCGCATAGGGCCTCTGCGGAAGCTCAGCCCGCAAAGGCTCAGGACGTCGTCCTATCAGGCGGTCCAGCGCCTCTGTTAGGTGTAGACCAAAGCGACGGGCCAGTTCCGCACTGGGTTTTTGCCGCAAGGCCCCGACGGTGTTGAGACCCAACAAGCGCAAAGCTTCCGTGGCATCTGTTTCTAGGGCCTCAACGGGCAGATCATCACAAGCGTCCCGACTATCACCAGCGGGAATAATAGCTCCATAAGCGTGAGCGCGGGGACGAAACCGAGCCCAGGCTCTGGCAGCCATCGGCGTATCGGCGAGCGCGTAGCGGACGTTCACACGCAAATCCTCAAGACTATTCTCAATCTCTTCAAGTTGTGCGCCCTCACCCCCGTAAAGGTGCGCCATACCCGTCACATCGAGAACGAGGGCATCAGGAGAAGAAACCTCAACCTTGGGACTGAAACGATCTGCCCATCGCCTTAAAGCGGCCAGTAACAGCGCATCACGTGCAGCGTTCTCAGGCTCTGTCAGAAGGTCCGGGCAAATTGCCCGCGCATCTGCCAGGCTTTGTCCCGGTATTGCCCCTTGTCCTTGCGCAGCCCTATTGACGACCAAAAGACGATGTGTGCCTTTTTCCTCACGCGTAATCGCGAAAGGGCCCTCAAGCCGAAGATCGTCCGCTCGGATCAAACGGTCGAGCGGCAGGCAGGGAAACCACAGATGCAGAATGCGGCGCTGGTTCATGGGAGGAAGGATTGGCTTGAGGGTTAAGGTGTGAAAGCGGAATGGGTGACAACGTCTCGTCCGGCCCAGCCCGAATGCGCCATGCGCCAACGCGCCCAGTTTTATTCTTCGTAAGTGACCAATCCCAGCCGTCGGGCACGGGATCACAAACCCATCGCGTTTGACAGGCCGAACTTCGCGCACGCCCAGAGATAGGAATAATGCCGAGGCTACCCCCTCGCTCTGCTGCAATTTGTAATGACCGACTTTCAGACAGGTTCGGACCTTGATCCATATGCAGAATGACGATGGCCTGCGCTTTGGCCGCCAGGGCCTGCTCCGCCGCCCAGAGACGCTCAGACCTACGCCCCGCTTCGATAAGTGTAACGGAGGCAGGCGGAACAAACGCGCCTAAACCTTCGGGGCGTAAAGCATGGACCTCTCGCCGTGCGCCAATCATGATCGTTAGATGAGCCTCAGACAGTGACCACGCTTGCTTTGCGGCCATCAAGGCAAAGCGTAAGCCCCCTAGGCCCAAGACCTCATGGACACGTCGCCATTGTAGACCTGGCACCCCTTTCGCCACAGTCAAAGCCTCGCGATCAGCAAAACTCTCTGTATCATTAGCAAGGTGGACCTGACGGCGCATACCGTCTGGCAAAGTATGCAATGCCGTCAGCGATGGCCGGTTTGGAGCTGCCAAACCAAAGACGCGTCCAGAACACTGATCGAAGGCCACTTTCCCAGCCATGCGCACGACTCCCTTCACAAATAATGCTAACGGGAGCCCAACCGTTGTTCTTATTTTGTTCTCATTTGAGAATAAGAGTCAAGACTGATATGAAGAAGCACCTTATCGAGTGCAGTTGCCCTACCTCATGAGTATTGGGGGTATAATTGGGGGCATCTTAAATTAAAGGCTAAGACGAGTATCTTTATTTCAATGCTTTAAACCGATTGTTTGTTGCCTCTTCTGGCACCAAGGCCACACCCTTATAATACGCCTTCTCAACTCTTTTAGGGCTTTTCAATTACCCGCGCGGCGTTGTCTGAAGCGTTTGCGGCCGAACTGCGTATGGTCTCTGTCGGATCGACATAGCCCTTCGGATTCACGCCCATACAGCCCTAGCGATTAATCCTACCCTCTAGAATGCGCCCATACCCTCAATTTCAGATGCCTGTCACAACCCGATATTAAACCAGCCGCCCTACGGCCAGCGCGCTTCGTCGAAGATACGGATCGCTTCGATTTGGTTGGGGCCGAGTTCTGAGACGTTAAGGCTATCAGCCGTAAAATCGCCCAGCGCTTGCACGGCGGCATTACCGGGCAGGCTTTCAATCACGGGATATTCATTATTGCCGTCTGCAAAGTAAGACTGAGCAGACGGACGTGTTAGATATTCGAGAAACAGGATTGCATTGTCCCGGTTTGGGGCGTGAATAGGAATAGCCGCGCCGCTAATATTCACATGTGTTCCGCGATCATCTTGGTTCGGGAAGATAATCCCAACGGCCGCGACAATCGCTTGCGTTTGTGGATCGTCTGAGCGCACTAAGCGTGCCAGATAATAGCTGTTAACGACCGATAGGCGGCATTCGCCGGAGGCGACGGCTTCGATCTGTCCCGTATCGTTGCTTTGTGGGCGGCGTGCAAAGTTATCGACAACACCGCTAACCCAATCGGCCGCCGCCTCAGGACCGGCTTGGGCAATGATCGAAGACAGCAGCGAAATATTATAAATATTCGAAGACGACCGCATGCAAATCTGACCGCGATAGGTGGGATCGACGAGATCTTCATAATCAGACAGACCCTCAGGACGGCCAGCCGCTTTATTGTAGATAATTACCCGAGCGCGAGTTGAGAGGCCGAACCACTGATTATCCGGGTCGCGGAGGTTCGCCGGAATGCGGTCCATCAAAACATCGGACTCGACGACACTCAATATACCAGACTCTTCCGCACGCCACAGATTGCCCGCATCCACAGTGATCAACATATCGGCGGGGCTGAACTCACCCTCACTTTTAATCCGCTCGATCAGCGCATTGGCCTTAGCCTCAATCCGGTTGACTTTAATTCCAGTCTCTTTCGTGAAGTCCTCATAAAGAGCGAGATCGGTATCGTAATGGCGCGATGTATAGAGGTTTACTTCGCCAGCGGGCGCCACGGTCGCCATAGGCTGGGATTCAGTCGATTGATCGTCTGGCGACCCCGAAGAACAAGCCACCAAAAGGCCCGCACAAATCAGACTAAAGACATGACGCATGGACAGAGGCTTCCGAAATTTGGGAGAGGCTCAAGCCTCTTGGAATTGAGAATAATTCGCAACTAAGGCTTTATTGCACAAACAACAAGCCCCGAGTTCACATTCCGACAGGCATTTTTCTAAGGGGACCGCACCTCTCCCAGTAGTCTAGTTCAGTGCGTCAGACTTAACGCGGAAAAACGAGCCAAGGGCGATCAACAGGCTGAAGCTGAACCGTTTGGCCGACGGTCCCGATCATATCGGGGGCTATTTCGAAGAGCGCCGACGCGCCAGCCTGTCCGTCTAATCGAACAATCTGGCAGCGTCCGGTGGAGCGTATATCAGCGATCTGCCCCCCCTCTTCAGCAGGTGTGATCCGGGCCTGAAACGGATAGATCAGCAAATCGACAGGGTCGCCTTCTTGCAAACGCTGGACTGCGGCGGGATCATTAAATTGCACCCGGTTGAGACCGACATCTCCAAAAGGCGTTGCAATAAGCCCCGCTTTGACACGACCTTCTATCACGGTGCCATTATCCGCCATCAAGCCAACAAAGAGAGAGGCTGGCCGATCATGGAGATCTTTGGCGGTTCCGATCTGCGTAATGCGCCCACTTTCCAAAACTGCGATCCGGTCCGCGATCTCTATGGCTTCCTCAGGATCATGGGTGACAAGCAGTGTAATACCGCCGCGGGCTTTCATCAAAGCACGCATGTCTTCGCGCAATCGACGGCGCAACGTGATGTCGATGCTCGCAAACGGTTCATCCATCAGCATGACAGCGGGACCCGGGGCCAAAGCCCTCGCGACGGCGACGCGCTGTTGCTCCCCACCGGATAAGGTATGCGGATAGCGATCCGCCATGTGCGCGAGCCCAATTTGCTCTAACAGACGTGTAACAGTTTCTGCCCGCGCCGCTTTGTCCGCCACCCCAAATCCAACATTCTGCGCGACAGTCAGATGTGGGAATAACGCCCCCTCTTGAAACACGAGTCCCACAGGCCGTTTTTCAGGGGGCGGGTTGAAAGTGTGGCTCGCCAAAACATCAGCGCCCAGAAACATCTGTCCGGCCTGCAAAGGCATCATTCCAGCGACAAGATTTAATAAGGTCGATTTCCCACAACCCGATCGCCCAAGAAGACAGAGGATTTCTCCGTCTTCAGCTTCAAAGGAGATATCGTGCAAGGCAAGCCTATCGCCATAACGATGCTGAACGTTTTCGACGCGTAATCCCATGCTGGTCCGTTGATATACTCCTGAGATAGGACCCGAGATGTAGGGCCCAAGCAATGGCAGGCGTCGTCCCCTATCGACATTGCAATCAAGAGGCAATAACGCCAAAGGGCTGTCATATCCATTATTGCCTGGCCAGACCCGATCACAGCCCTGAGTTCCCATAAGACGCATAGATTGACCCGCCGACTTCTCCCCGGCCTTGGCCTCTATGCAGTTGCGCTGCTGGTTGCCCTGCCTTTGGTGACGGTCCTCGCAGCGCTTTTGTTCGATCGGTCCAGCACACTCGCCGCTTTGTGGAATACGGTCCTGCCGCTTTATGCGCTCAATACGCTGGGGCTGATGATCCTAACCGGATTGATCGCGCTGATCATTGGCGTCGGAACAGCCTGGTGCGTCGCCATGCTCGACTTTCCCGGACGGCGCTTTTTATCCTGGATGCTGATCCTGCCTTTGGCCGCACCTGCCTATATTTTGGCTTATATCTATGTCGATCTGTTTGATTATTTCGGCCCGATCCAAAGCGCAGTCCGCGCCCTATTAGGACAAGAGGGTGGGCCGTCTTTCCTGCCGAACCTGCGGAGCTTACCCGGAGCCGCTCTGATCCTAGGCCTCACGCTCTACCCTTACGTTTACTTGCTCGCCCGCGCGGAATTTCAGCAACAAAGCACGCATCATTGGCGGGCCGCACGGAGTTTGGGTCTGGCCCCATTTGCCGCCTTTCGGCGTATCTCTTTACCCATAGCTCGTCCTGCTATTGTCGGGGGGCTAGCCCTTGTCCTAATGGAAACCCTCGCTGATTTTGGTGTGGCAGACTATTTTGGGGTGCCGACCTTTAGCGTCGGGATTTTCCGAAGCTGGCTAGCGGGTGGGGACACGGCCCAAGCGCTGCGCCTCGCCGCGATCATGCTACTATTTGTCTTTGTACTGCTTCTGTTGGAAAGCCGAAGCCGAAAAGGCCAAACCGCGAGCGCAGGACCAGGACGGGACAAGATCGGTCGTTTGCCCCTGACAGGCCTTAAACGATACGCGGTCACAGCCGCCTGCGCCGCGCCCGTCCTTTTCGGTTTCATTGTTCCGTTCTCACGACTGCTATGGAACTTGTTCACCGCGCCCGATGCCATGCCAGGGTTGGAACTTCTTAACCTCGCCAAGAACACATTGTTCTTAGGGGCAATCGTTGCAGGGCTCGCCCTTACCTTGGCAGGGGGTCTGGCCTATGCGCATCGCGCCCGACCCAACCGGATAAGCCGCGCTGTCTTGCGCTTCTCAACACTGGGCTACGCTCTACCCGGCGCACTCCTCGCCATTGGTGTTTTGATCCCCTTAGGCGCGCTAGACCGATCGCTGACACGCTTTGCAACCGAGCATTTTAGCTGGGGCAGCGGACTTATCCTAACGGGTACGATCACCGTTCTCGTTTTTGCGCTGCTGATCCGGTTTCTGACTGTGGCTTATAATACGCTCAATTCCGGATTTGCGGCACTGCCACCGTCTATCGATGCCGCCGCGCGGTCTCTGGGCGCAGGACCGTCTGCGCTGATGCGGCGCGTTCACATTCCACTTTTACGCTCCAGCCTATTAGTCGCGTGCCTTTTGGTCTTTGTCGATACGCTACGCGAACTGCCCGCCACGTTGATCCTCAGGCCGTTTAATTTCGACACTCTTGCGACCCGCGTTTACTGGCTCGCGAGTGACGAACGGATTGCCGAAGCCTCAACAGCCGCTGTGATGATCATCCTCTGCGGGCTGATCCCCGTCATGTTGATTAATCGCAGCTTTGATCGCGGATCAAAGACGTCTGATCCACCCAACGACTAACCCAGCTCAGTACGCCAGCGGGCGACTTGTTCCCGCACACGCACAGGCGACGTCCCCCCATAGCTCATCCGGCTTGTCGCAGAGGCGAGCGGGGACAGGACGGAAAAGACATCATCCGTGATCTGCGGCTCGATGGATTGCATTTGCGCCAGGCTGAGCGCGTCGAGGGTCACATCTTCTTTTTCCGCGAGCGCCACGATTCGACCCGTCACATGATGCGCTTCGCGGAACGGCATATTCAAATGCATCACCAACCAGTCCGCCAGGTCTGTTGCTGTCGAAAACGCCGCCCCTGCTGCTTCCGCCAAGTGCCGTTCATTGGGCACCATATCTTTGACCATGCCTGTCATGGCACGCAGAGACAGTTCCAACGCCTCAAAGGCTTCAAAGACAGGTTCTTTGTCTTCTTGCATATCCTTAGAGTAAGCGAGCGGAAGGCCTTTCATGACGACCATCAGAGCCGTCAAGCTTCCCAGAATGCGGCCGACTTTCGCGCGAACCAACTCGGCCGCATCGGGGTTGCGCTTTTGCGGCATAATAGAAGAGCCCGTCGTGAACGCATCCGACAAAGCGATGAAGCGGAATTGCGCCGACGTCCAAATGACGATTTCCTCTGACAGGCGTGATAGATGTGTCGCGCAGATCGACGCGCAGGATAAGGCCTCGAGCGCAAAGTCACGCGCGCTGACAGCATCCAAGGAATTGGCCATCGGGCGATCAAAGCCGAGCGCCTTGGCCGTCATATCTCGATCAATCGGATAAGGTGTCCCGGCGAGCGCCGCTGCGCCAAGCGGGCTTTCATTCATTCGAGCGCGGCAATCCGCAAAGCGGGATTGGTCCCGCGCAAACATCTCCAGATAGGCCAGCATGTGATGGCCAAACGTGACGGGTTGTGCGCTTTGCAAGTGGGTAAAGCCCGGCATGATCGTCTCAGCATGCGCCTCTGCCTGATCCAGCAGAGCCGCCATCAGCTCGCCCAGAAGCGTATCAAACAAATCGAGGTGCTTGCGTGTCCAAAGACGAAAATCTGTCGCAACCTGATCATTTCGGGACCGCCCCGTATGCAGGCGCCCCCCCGCCTCGCCGATCCGATCTTTGAGACGCGCTTCAATGTTTAAGTGAATATCTTCCAGCTCTGTTGAAAAAGGAAAAGTGCCTTCCGCAATCTCTACCGCGATCGCGTCAAGACCGGCCAAGATCGCGTCGCGATCCACCTCTGAGATAATGCCTTTCGCAGCCAACATGGTGGCGTGGGCTTTCGACCCCGCAATATCTTCCTCGGCCATTTTCTGATCAAACCCGATAGAGGCATTGATCGCCTGCATCAGCTCAGAAGGCTCCGCGCTAAAGCGCCCACCCCACATTTTTTGGCCGGCTTTGGACGTTTTCGGTGCTTGGCTCATAAGGGCGCCTGTAGCGGGCGAAAGCGACCGCGTGAACCCGCCATCTTAACGCCATCGAACCAGAAGAGATGCGCCGAAGACGCGCAGTGGCGTTTAGTGGAATGAGCCTCTACATGGGCTCTCATGAATGCGTCTATCTTTAGCTTGAGCAATGCGATCCGCCTGATGATTTTTGGCGGCATGGCGGCGATTGCGCTGGTCGCGATCCGCGCCTGCCAGCCGCCGCCCACCGCTATGGATCGTTTTGCAGTCGCCAGCCTGAAACAACTGACCTCTCTCGACGCGCCACCGACGCAACCGTCACTGACTTTCGACACACCGGACGGAACTGTGACGTTTGAGGATTATCGCGGGCAAGTCGTGCTGGTGAATGCCTGGGCCACGTGGTGCCCACCTTGCGTGGCCGAAATGCCTAGCTTGGACGAATTACAACGCTTGCGAGGCGGCGAAGATTTTCAAGTTGTTCCCGTCAGTTTGGATCGCCGGATGGACGATATCTCAACTTGGTTTGAGCGCAACAAGATCACGGATCTACCTGTCATTCATGACGGGACTTATGCGATTAATTCCCAGTTGGCTTTACCGGGACTGCCAACCACGATCCTCTATGACCGGAATGGCCGCGAAGTGGCCCGCCTACCGGGTGAAGCGGATTGGGCCAGCCAAGAAGCCCTCGCCTTGATTGATTATCTTATCGCGCAATGACGGATACGAAACTGTGTCCGCTCTGTGGGCGCCCGCTTGGGCAGCGCATTGAGCGTCACCATGTCATCCCGAAAAGTAGAGGCGGGCGCGAGGTCGTGGACCTCCATCCCATCTGCCACCGTAAGATTCACAGCATTTTTTCAAACACAGAGCTAGCGCGCCTCGCGACAATAGACGCGTTGAAATCACATCCAGAGATGCAGACCTTTATCCGTTGGGTTCAAAAACGTCCGCCGGATTTCCATTCACGGACGCGCTAGCGCAAAACCTAGTGGCGACGCCGCACGGGCACGCGGCCAACAACCGCGATCCGCGGCGCGGTATAGCCGCCGTTCAATCCACCAAAGCCGTAAATCCCGCCATTGCGACCGCGTAGCGGGCTATTGGCATCGCGATAAAGATAGCTTTGATTGCGAAGCGCACGATCGCCTTGATCCAACCGGCGGCTTTGGAGCGCGGCAGCTTGGTTCGCCTGCTGACGCTGTTGGGCGAGCTGATCGCGCTGTAAGCGCAACTGCGCCGCCTGCGCGGGACTGATCTTTGGCATCGCCATCGGCGTTTGACGAATGACCGTCACGCCTTGCTCGCAGCTCTTCACGGCAGACCCCCCCGCCGGGCTATGGCAAGCCGCCGAGGCCATGCTGGGCAAGGTAACAAGAAGGGTGGCGGCGATGAAGGCTTTCATAATTCGGCTCCACAAGCGAAATCTCTATTACCTATAGAGCCCCCGCACGCTCACATTCCAGCCGCTTCGCCCCTGACGCGAATCTATAAGCGCGCGAGCCTCTTAAATGTCCCCACCCAGAGAGCGCCAAGCCGCCGCGATAATGCCGTCTTCTTTGATGAAGGCCGCCATTTCTTCCATGTCGGCGAGCGGGCGCTCCGCTAAGATCTGCTCTAGCGTTTGGCCATCATCCTTGCGGACCCGCACCCGATCGAAAATCGTCTGCAACTGATCCCGCGCGCCCTGCAGACCAGCCTTATCGGTCAAAGGGCCATGACCGGGAATGATCACCGTATCATCGCCGGCTAAGGCCAGCGCTGCATCATGAGCAGCAATCATGCCTTGAAACGATCCGCCACTATCAATGTCGACAAAGGGGAACATGCCCAGGAACAGATTATCGCCCATATGAATCACATTTGGTTCGACAAAGTGAATGATCGCATCGCCATCCGTATGCGCGTTGGGGATATGGATCGCATGAGCCGTCACACCATTAAAATGTAGCGACGCTTCTTCGGAAAATGTCACGACCGGAAAGAAGGACGGATCTTTGGCCTCAATCGTGCGGCCAAAGGCCTTGTTCTCATAGGTCGTGCCCATGCGTTGGCGAATATTATCGTGGCCCATAATCATCGCACCCGCTTCTTTCATCTCCGGGTTCGACCCGGTGTGATCGCCGTGGAGATGGGTGTTGATCACGAAGAGAAGCTCAGGCGAACCGCCATTTTCTTGGGTAATCTGACGAAGGTGATAGAGGATTTCTTCGGCACTCTGTCCGAATTTATCATCGATCATCACGATGCCGTCTTCGCCAGACGAAACGCCAATATTACCACCCGGCCCAAACAAGACGTGCAAGTTCGGATTAATCTCTTCGACCGTAAGGTTAAGCTCAGCAGGCGCTTCGGGCTCTGCCGTTTCGGCAGGTTCTGCCTCCGTCGCCGTCTGATCCGTCATCGCTGTCGTGACGTCGGTCGGGGTCGCATCAGTATCAGGTGAAGTTTGCGGTGTCGGCGAACATGCGGCCAAGCCGATTGTAAGGGCGGAGCTGAGTAAGAAAATTCGGATCATCGTCTGTATCCCGTTTCTATTATGGCGTTGATTATGACGCCAGGCTGAGCCTAGCGCCGGGCGGTAAGACCCGATCTGGACAGGCATGATGATCGATCAGAGCGCGAATATTGATCAGGACTTTTTCACCCATTTCGCGACGGCTTTCATGCGTTGCCGACGCAATATGCGGCGCCAGAATAACATTTTCGAGTGTCAGTAGATCAGCGTGAGGCGTGCGGCCGTCTTCGTAGACGTCCAGCCCAGCCCCCGCAATCTGTCCAGCCGATAAGGCCTTGGCCAAAGCGGCTTCATCAATGATTTCGCCGCGTGATGTATTCACCAAATAGCTGTCCGGCTTCATCAAGGACAAGGTCCGCGCATTGATCATATGATGCGTAGAGGGCGTTAGCGGCGCATTGATCGAGAGAATATCCACCGTGTGCAGCATGTCTTCCAGCTCCGCATGGTAAGTCGCTTCTAGCGCTTTTTCGATACCGGCTGGGACGGGATGACGGTTGTGATAATGGACTTCTAGGCCAAAAGCGTGCGCCCGCCGGGCCACCGCACTGCCAATCCGGCCCATCCCTAAAATGCCCAACCGTTTACCCCGCACGCGGTGGCCCAGCATATGCCTGGGTCCCCAGCCTGAAAACGCACCGGCCCGCATACGGCGATCGCCTTCCACCAAGCGGCGCGGCACAGCGAGGATCAGCGCCATGGCGAGGTCAGCCGTATCTTCTGTCAAAACGCCTGGCGTATTCGTCACCGTAATGCCGCGCGCGTGGGCGGCAGCGACGTCAATATGGTTCGTCCCCGCCCCGAAATTTGCAATGAGGCGCAAACGCGGGCCGGCCGCTTTGATAATGTTAGCCGTAATGGCATCTGTCACCGTTGGTACAAACACGTCGCAATCCGCGATCGCAGATTTGAGCTGCGCTTCCGTCATCGACCCATCATCGGTGCGCAAGACGACATCAAAGAGATCCGCCATGCGCGCTTCAATAGCGTCCGGCAGACGGCGGGTCACAACAACTCGCGGACGAGTCGGAACCGAAGAAGAGGCGTTTTTAGACATTACGCGCTTATCACGCGCTTAGTAGGGAAAAGGCAAGGCCGCACTTTGTTATCATCCGGGTTATGATTGCTTTTTTAAGGTCCTTTTTAGGTCGCAAACAGACGTGTTTAACCCGGGGTTAAGACCGCTGCGCCACCACAATCCTTATGGCGCGTGGCTGGTCAAAATCGATTCGACTGAGCGTAGTGGCCGTCTTGTGCGCCCTACCCGTTATGGCCGCCGCCAAGGATGAGGGTGGGCGCCGCACAATCGTTGAAGCGCCGCCTGCACCACTGACAAATCTCTATCGCGTCAGCGCGCAAAACACACCATCTGGCTTTGCCGTTCCCCGCTATGTCAGCTTGAAATTTGGCACGGTCAATGCCCGCAAGGGGCCGTCGCGCGATCACGCTATTGCTTACCAATATCAACGCCGGGGCTTACCGCTTGTGGTCGTTGCCGAGACAGAAATGTGGCGCAAAGTCCGCGATATTCACGGCGATGAAGCCTGGGTGCGCAAGCCCGCTTTGTCGGGTGAGCGTCACGCGATCACCACAAGAGAAACCCGGCTTCAGGCCCGACCGTCCTCTGACGCCCGCGCTATAGCTCGCATTGCGAAAGGCGCCCTCGTCGATCTCGAAAGCTGCAACCCCGAAGGGTACTGTGAGATTGAGACCGAGAATGGCTTAAAAGGCTGGAGCCGTCAGTCTGATCTTTGGGGCGCACAATCGCTCGACTAAAATACTTTTGAGAACTGTTTCGCTCTCAAGGCCTTTCAACCCTCAATAGCGCTCTAATAACCGATCGAGATATTCGCGTTCTTGCGCGTCACGTTCGGCTTCTGAGGCGCGGCGGCGAAGCTCTTCCTGAATTTCTCTCGAGCGGGTCGCATTATCTTGCTCGCTAAGATCAATTTCACTCATATCATTATTGAAGCCGTTTTGATTGCGCCCGAGCGGATCGCCATCGCCGTTTTGGGCTTCTTGGCTTTCCGACATAGCCTCACGCGACAGGCTGTCCCCCGCATCTCGCAGCGCGGCAATCGCCTCACCTTGAGCGCGACGAGCTTCGGCCAAATCGCCGGCCTCTAAGGCTTCGCGGGAACGGCGCATAGCCTCACGCGCGCGCTCTAGGGCATCCGCAGATCCCCCTTCATTATTTTCCGCAAATTGTTCGCCAGAACCGCCGCCACCCCGTGCATTGGGATCACGGGGCTGCGTATCCCCGCCGCCGAGGGCGTTTTCATTTGTCTCTTCGCCGTCACCGCCGCCCAAAGGCTGATCGCCTTGTTCGCCTGCGCCAGCTTGATTGCCTTGCGGGTCCTGACCCGCCGCGACCCGGTCACCCTCTTCCGCAAGGCGCTCCTGCAAGCCTTCAATCAGGCTTTCAATATCGCCTTGGCGTTCGGCGAGCTGTTCCGGTGTGTCGCCTTCATCTTCGTCAGCCTGACCGCCTTCCCCTTCGCCTTCACCGGATTGGTCGCCCTGATCTTCTTCAAGCCCATTCTCGCGCGCAAATTCCTCGCGTTCGGCTTGTCGGGTACGGTCTTCAAGTTCGCGCTGATCGGCCAGGCTCTCGGCCAAATCTTCAAGGTTTTCCGCCATCTCCTCGCTCATATCAGAGCCAGGTTCGCCTTCGCCGCCGCCACCGCTGCTTTGGGATAGCTGAATTTGCATATTTTCTAGAAGTTCAGCGAGTTGGGCGAGCGCTTGACGTGCGCCTTCCGTGTCGCCGCGCGCATTGGCTTCTTCGATCGCTTTTAAAAGCTCAGCGATTTCGTCTGTTGAGCCCATCGGCCCACCGCCGCCTTCGCCGCCCTCAACGACGGTCGCATTGCGACGCAGCTCTTCCATATAATTTTCAACGGCCTGATTATAACGCTCAAACAAGGTATCGATTTCGCGTTCGGGCGCACGACGCGCAATGCCGTCCCGTAGCGCCTCTTCAGCAGCCCGCATTTCTTCGAGCGCTGTCCCCAGCACGCCAAATTCCGCACGCATCGCTAGACGCCACATATGTTCTGGCAAGCCTACTAAAGCCTCAGCAGACCGCGCATAACGCAGCGACTTACTGGCATGACGCAAACCCATATAGACGACCGGATCCGCAAATGCGCCAGGATCGGGATAAAGAGTGATCGCCTCCATAAGCGTCGCAGCCCGTTGAACAGGCGCGGGCGCACGGCCCAACCGCCACGCCGTCTGGTATGTATCAAACGTGCCGTCACTCACGTCCTGATCCGGATCGTCAGCTGGCATCGGGTCGTAGGTAGCCCCATCGGCGAGTCCAGCAACTAACAGGCCGCGCTGTTCAATGATGGCTTTGGCCAAGGGTTCAACAAAGATTTTGTCTGGCACGGTGAAGAAGACAGGTTCGCTTCCGCCTTCTTGCTGCGCGCCATCAATGGCCACGAGACGCGCAACGACTTTGCGGCCTGCGAGGGGGTGGCGGGTCAGATCGAGTTTGAGCGTCCGGTCTTCCGCCACCTTGAACGCCCCGCTTTCCGTATCAAACCGGACGACATCATCACCCCCGAAAGCCGCACTCGGATCCGCTTCAGCATCCATATCGTCGTTTAATTCGACCATATCTAAAACCAGTCGATCGACGCCGTAATCATCCTCGGCCTTGAAGCGCAAAACGAGGCGGTCCTGCTTGTCCGCTTCTGGCGTGTCTAGAATTTCGATTGTTGGTACAGTGTCAGGCACGGATGTGATGTGCCACGCCTCCCGACGCCAGCCAATACGCCAATCGATCTCGCCCGACCCGTCAACGATGTGACGGACTTCGGCACTGCTTTCGCCGAGCGCCCGAATTTTGAGAAATGAGTCACGCCCACTTTGCGCCCACCAGCGCGGACGCGGCAAATTAGACGCCCCAGATACGCGCACGACTAAGGTCGAGCCGACAGGCGCATTTAACGTCCGCGCGCCCTGCGCATAGGTCGGGGGCCGTCCCGTATATTCGGGCGGATCGACCCACGCTTCAAAACTGAGGCTCTGAGGATTGGTAAAAGGCAAAATACTCGGCGATAGGCCCCGCCGCACCCGTTCTGTGCCAAAGCCGAGCGAGAGGAACAGAGCGATAGCCAGCACAATTGGCATCACAATACGCAGGCCATAGCGATCAATCGGGGTGAGCGCCGGCGTCCGACCGACCCGGCGGATAAATTCCGATTGCCGCTGCGCTTGCTTTGCGTGGGAGGGCCAAAGCTCTGGCGACAGCACCGCCACATCTTGCAGCGTATCCAACGGACGGTGTGATAGCTTGGCCGTCTGTTCCAAGCGGCGCAGCGCATCGGAACGCGTGGGGCGTCGGACCTGTCGGGCTTGCCAAATAGCTTTGCCGAACAGGTAAAGCGTCCCGCCAAGGACAATCCAGCGCACTGGATCGCCCAGCATATCCCAGGCCCCTAAGAGAGAGGCGATTAAGAAAAGCGCGATCGCCAATAAGGCCACGGCAAAGATCGGAACGTAAGTTTCCCAATAGAGACGCGCGCGCGCCAGCAAAGCGAGGCGATTTAAGCGCTCCGGCAAGCTCGGGCGCGTCGGTGATGCGGTCTGCGTCTCCACAATCTGTTGCTTAGCCCTGTCCACCCCTGCCTGTCGCATGAAATATCAGTGATAGAACGGGATTCGATGTCGCGGCCCAGCAAAGCCGCGTGGCTCCGGCCAAATCCTAGACCCAATCTGGCACAGATTCCTGTTTCAGCACTTCCGCTACGGTCGGCCGTTCGCGAATAATGGCGAAGCGATCTCCATCGACCAGGACCTCTGGCACAAGAGGGCGCGTATTATATTGGCTGCTTTGCGCCGCGCCGTAAGCGCCCGCACTGTGGAAGACTAACAGGTCGCCTGGCGAGAGCCGCGGCATCTCCCGCGCTTTGGCAAATGTGTCGCCCGACTCACAGACGGGACCAACAATATCATAGGTCGCCATTTCAAAATTCTGTCCCAGCGCTTTGACCGCTTCGACATCATGCCACGCATCATAAAGCGCAGGCCGCAACAGATCATTCATCGCGGCGTCTAAAATCAGGAAGTCGCGATCTTCGCCCTTCTTCTCGTAGAGCACGCGGCTGAGCAAGACACCCGCATTGCCGGCAATCATGCGGCCCGGTTCAAAGATCATCCGCACGTCCAAATCTTGGGTCATCCTTTTGACGAGCGCGCCATATTCACTGGGCGGCGGGGGCGTACGATTATTATCGCCGTATGGAATGCCTAAGCCACCCCCAATATCGAAGTTTCGGATCGTGTGGCCTTGGGCGCGTAAGCGATTAATCAGACCGCCGACTTTCTGGATGGCCGCTTCAAATGGCGCCAGCTGATCAATCTGACTGCCAATGTGAACATCGACACCAACGACCTCAATCCCGGGCAAGCGCGCAGCTTCGGCATAGGCGGCTTCAGCCTGGCTCCAGGCCACCCCGAATTTATTCTCTTTCTTCCCAGTGGAGATTTTTTCGTGCCCACCGGCGGTGACATCAGGATTCACCCGAAACGCAATCGGCGCGCGTCGGCCCATAGACTCAGCGACCTCTGACAAAGCGCGCAGTTCGGGCAAGCTTTCAACGTTGAAGACAGCAATATTGGCCCGCAAGGCCTCCGCCATCTCCGCGCGGGTTTTGCCGACGCCGGAAAAGACAATGCGCTCGCCCGGAATGCCTGCAATCAAAGCCCGCGCCAATTCGCCACCCGACACAACATCTGCCCCGGCCCCAAGCTTGGCCAGAACAGACAGAACGGCCAAATTACTATTGGCCTTCACACTATAGGCGACCAGCGTATCCAAGCCCTCAAAGCTTTCAGAAAAGACGCGGTAATGGCGCTCTAAGGTGGCCCGGCTATAGACGTAGACGGGCGTGCCGACCGCCTCAGCAATCGCGTGCAAAGGCACGTCTTCAGCATGCAGCGCGCCGTCTTTGAAATCAAAATGTCGCATGAAAGTCTGCTTTAAGGTCTGAGAAAATCTGATGTGGCCTTAATCGGCGACATCAACACCGTAACCTAATTCATCCTCTTCAAGGCCGTCCTCAAGCGCGTCTTCCGTCGTTTCGGCGACGGTCTGCTCATCTTGGACAGACGCCTCTTTATCCCCACCGCCCCAAAGCGGAGGGGGTGTGTCCAAGCCGCCTTTAATTCCGCAGCCAGATAAAGCTGTGCCGGACAGGACCAAGAGGGTAGTGATGGAGAGCCAAGAACGCATGGCTGCGTCCTTAGCGGCCCCTGTCCCCCCACACAATGTGGGAAACGTGTCGCACACAGATTGGTGATCCAACCTGCAGCTTCCCCCTTCCCTGCCTTCAAAGCGTCAGGCTATGAAGCGGCATGTCCACACAGTCCGCCCCGATTCCCTCTGACACACCACAGGTCGAGACGGTCGATTTTTCGCAACATGCGGTCGACCCAAAAGGCTTTGGCGAAGCGCTAGTCCAAAGTCTGCGCGGCACAGGATTTGCGATCATTACCGGCCATACGATCCCGCAAGATGATATTACCGCGATGGAAGACGAGGCCAAGACTTTCTTCGCGCTACCCACAGACACCAAGGCGCAATATGCGATGCCGGACTGTCACTATCAGCGCGGCTACAGCCCGTTTGGACAGGAAAATGCCAAAGGCCGCCGCGCCCCTGACCTGAAAGAATTCTGGCATGTGGGTCGATCAACGATCCCTGGCCTGCCCGGTACACCGGAAGTAGACGAAGCCCCCGCCTTTAACACCGCTTCACAACGCCTCTTCCAAGCTATGGACGAATTTGCCTGCACCTTGATGGTTTCTGTCGGGGAAACACTGGACATGTCCGAAGACGATATGAATGCAGCCCTCGTCAACGGAAATTCCATCCTACGCTTGCTGCACTATCCACCGATTGAAGGCGACCCAGACGTGGTCGAAGGCGAAGTCCAAGTCCGGGCGGCCGCCCATGAAGACATCAACCTGCTAACGCTCTTGCTCGGCGCGGAAGAAGCGGGCCTCGAAGTCAAGCATCGCTCTGGCCAGTGGATGGCGGTTAATCCGCCTGAAGGCGCCGTCGTCATCAATGCGGGCGATATGTTGCAGCGCCTGACGGGTGGGGAACTGCCCTCAACCACGCACCGCGTGGTCAATCCCGCGCCCGAACGGGCCAGCCATGCGCGCTATTCCATGCCCTATTTCCTACACCCGGCGAATGATTTCGTGCTGAAAGCCCTGCCGAGTTGTCTGGAGCGTGGCGCAAAGGCGGAACCGCCCATTACAGCGCAAGGCTACCTCAAGGAACGCTTGGAAGAGATCGGGTTGAAGAAGACCCAAGCGTAGATTCAGTCTTTGGGCTGTCCCACTAAAGCCCCACCAAAATCCCGGCGAGGGCGGCACTCATCAGGTTTGCTAAGCTCGCCGCAAAGACCGCCTTCAGGCCCATGCGCGCGATCTCGGGCTTACGTTCGGGAATAATCGTTCCCAGGCCGCCAAGGAGAATGCCGATTGAAGCAAAGTTGGCGAAACCGCAGAGCGCAAAAGTGAGGATTGTCACGGTCTTATCGGACAGATTATTCATCTCAGCATTCAGGGACAGATAGGCGATAAATTCGTTGAGGACGACTTTTTCACCAAAGATGGCCCCACCAATACGCGCTTCTTCCCACGGAATGCCGACAGCCCACATCAGCGGCGAGAAGATCGTGCCGAGAATACTTTGGACGGACAATCCGTCCAATCCGACCAAACTGCCCGCCCAGCCCAGCAAGCCATTGAGCAGCGCGATCAGCGATGTGAAGGCAATCAGCATCGCCGCGACAGCAATCGAGATCTGTACACCTGTCTGCGCACCATTGGCCGCCGCCAGAAAGACATTGGAATATTCTTTGCTGGGTTCAGGATCGACGATCTTGCCCGGATCATCCTGAATTTCCGGATCGGGCATAATGATCTTCGCCATCATCAGCCCGGCTGGTGCACTCATAAAGGCGGCAGCGATCAGAAACTCAGCCCGAATGCCGAGCGCAATATAGCCCGCCATCACCGAACCCGCGATCGAGGCAAGGCCAGACACCATGATCGTGAACAGTTCGAACTTTGAAATTTTACCCAAGTATGGCTTGAGAGAGAGTGGCGCTTCGGTCTGGCCGACGAAAATATTGGCGACTGTATTGAGGCTTTCAATCGGACGCGTCCCCGTCACCCATTGCAGGAACCGACCGCCAGCCCGCACGATAATGGGCATAATTTTGAGGTGATAGAGCACCTCCATCAGTGCGGCGAAGAAGATGATGACAGGCAAGACCCGCGTGAAAAAGACAAAGCCAATCGTCTCATTCGTCGGGTCGCCTAAGTTACCAAACACGAGAGAAATCCCGGCGTCTGAGTAAGATAAGAGCCGCGTAAAGGCTCCCGCAATGGCTTCCAGCGCCACTTTACCCGGCGGGAAAAACAGAACGAGCACCGCGATCGCGACCTGCAGCGCAAAACAGGCGAGGATCACACGGGGACGAATGGCCCGCTTATTATTCGATGCAAGCCACGCGATCAAAAATATGACGGCAACACCGATCAGGCCGGAGGCAGGATGGTTCATTGGCGCGTGACTTCCCCTCTGCGTACCGCAACGCTTACGATACAAAACTCCCCTAGGTCAGAAAGTCAACGAATCCTAGAGGCCGATCCATTCAGGCACAGTTTTGGCTGGTGGAGCCCTATTCTCCATCACAACCTTTTTGGCAGCGCCGCCTGCGCAGCGATCATTGACACCCTGCTAAACGACCCATACCGCGCGGCCAAATCTGCGAAAGCCCCCACCCATGACATTTGAAGCCCTCGGCCTCGCGCCGGACCTGCTGCGCGCCCTGACCGCGCAAGGCTATCGTACGCCGACCCCGATCCAGAGCGAGGCCATTCCACATTTACTAGATGGCCATGATCTTCTGGGCATTGCCCAAACCGGCACGGGCAAAACGGCGAGCTTTGCACTGCCGACGCTCGACCTCCTCATAACAGATCCCAAAGACCCGCCGAAACGCGGAACGCGGGCCCTCATCCTGGCGCCAACCCGTGAACTGGTCGCGCAGATCGCGGACAGTTTCCAAAGCTATGGCCGCTATATTGACGACCTGCGGATCGCGCGGATTACGGGTGGCGTTAGCATGGGGCCCCAGGTCAAAAAGCTTGTGTGCGGCAATGACGTCATTGTCGCCACGCCCGGTCGCCTCATCGATTTGCTGGACCGCAAAGATATTCGCCTCGGCGATGTGGAGGTCTTGATCCTCGATGAAGCCGATCAGATGATGGATATGGGCTTTATCCATGCGCTCAAAAAGATCATCCCGCACCTCCCAGAGACACGGCAGACCTTGCTCTTCTCTGCCACGCTGCCGCCTAAGATCGTCAAGCTCGCCAATCAATTCCTAACCAATCCGGTTCGTGTGTCGGTGACGCCGCCCAACAGCACGGCCGAAAAAGTGACGCAGTCCCTATTTTATGTGGATGCCACGGATAAGCCTCTGCGTCTCGCCGAACACCTTCTGCGTCCCGAAGTCGGACGCTCGCTCGTCTTCACCCGCACCAAACATGGCGCAGACCGGCTGGTCAAACGGCTCGCCCGCGTCGGCATAGGCGCAGTCGCGATCCACGGCAACAAAAGCCAAGGCGCGCGCCGCCGCGCACTTGATGCGTTTAAAGACGGCACAGTCATGACCTTGGTCGCGACCGATGTCGCCGCGCGCGGGATCGACATTCCCGGTGTTACGCACGTCTTCAACTATGAAATCCCGAACGTGCCGGAACAATATGTCCACCGTATCGGCCGGACTGCGCGGGCGGAGGCAACAGGCGAAGCGGTCTCTTTCGTTGCGCCGGATGAGCGCGCCTACCTGAAGGACATCCGCAAGCTCCTCGGCGAAGCGGTCCCAGAGGGCACCTCTCCAGAGGACCTCAAAGCGCGCTTAAAGACCGTCGAAGCGCGGGATGCGATCCCGCTGATTCGCTTAACGCCCGAACAGCCCGCCCGATCAGGACGTGGCAATAACAAAAAGCGCAAGCAGACGAAGAAGTCGGGCACGTCTAAACGCACAGACGTCGCTGAAGCGACTACCGCGGCCGATACGCCAAAGCCCAAACGCAAACGGCCGCATCGCCAAAAAGCGACGTCTCGACCGAAGGCTCAAAACACCAATACGGGCCAACCGAAAGCTAACCCCAAAAAGCGACGCAGTTCCGCCCGACGCAAAGCACCGGGCCGCGGCCCTACCCGCTAAACCGTCCGCGACATCCATTCCGCAAAGGCCGCGCGTTCGTCTTCACTCATATGCACGCCATGCTTGGTGCGTCGGAACAGCAGATCGTCCGCCGTTTGCGCCCATTCATGCGCCATCAGGTAGCGCGCTTCGGCTTCGGTTAGCGTCGATCCAAAGTGCTGTCCCAGATCAACGTCGGGCCCGTCACCCAAAACCAGCGTGATCCGCGTCCCATAGGCCCGACAGAGGTGGTAGATGATGTCGCGCGACACCTCCGGATATCTGGTGGCCTGGTCGTCCACAAACGCCTCGAAGTCATCGCCCGGAATATCGCCGCCGGGCAGCTGCGCCTCGCCCGTCCAGGCCTTTCCCATGCCTTTGTAATAAGACGCAAGCTTTTCCAGCGCGTGTTCGGCGAGCTTGCGTGAGGTCGTGATCTTGCCGCCATAAATGCTTAAGACCGGGCGACCCTCGGCCACCTCATCGACATGCAAGACATAGTCGCGCGTCACAGCCGACGCGTTCTCTGACTTATCGTCATAAAGCGGACGCACGCCCGCATAGGACCAGACGACATCATCAGCCGAAATATCGGTCTCAAAATATTCACTGGCCGCCGCGCAGAGATAGTCTGTCTCTTCCGTGCTAATATCCATCGGCCCCGGCGCGGTGTCCCACGGCACATCCGTTGTGCCGATCAGGGTGAAGTCGCGCTCATAGGGGATGGCGAAAATGATCCGATTATCCGCATTCTGGAAAATGTAAGCGTGATCACCCTGGAAGAGCCGCTGGGTCACAATATGGCTGCCTTTGACCAAGCGAAGACCCGCTTCGTTCCGGCCCGGTTTCACGCGGCCCAACACCTCATCCACCCACGGCCCCGCCGCATTGACGATGCCGCGCGCGGTGACTTTGGAGCCATCGGAGAGCCGCGCATGATAAGCGCCGTCTTTGGCTTCCAACGCGCGCACTTCGGTCGCCACACGAACGTCGGCGCCATGATTATGCGCATCGACGGCGTTTAGCGCGACGAGCCGCGCATCCTCGACCCAGCAATCGGAATATTCAAAGCCTGTCTTCAAGCGGTCTTCCAACACGCCTTTGTGCGGCGCTTTGGTGAGGTCCACCGTCTTCGTCCCCGGCAGCATCTCCCGCCCGCCGAGATTGTCATAAAGGAACAGACCCAACCGCAACATCCAGGCCGGGCGCTGGCCTTTATCATAGGGCAGGACAAACCGCATCGGCCAGATGATGTGCGGGGCCGCGCGCAAAAGCCGTTCCCGTTCAATCAGGGCTTCGCGCACCAGCCGGAATTCATAATATTCCAGATAGCGCAGCCCCCCATGGATCAGCTTAGTCGAGGCCGAGGACGTATGCCGCGCCAGATCATCCTTTTCACACAGCAACACCGACAGCCCTCGACCTGCTGCATCTCGCGCGATGGCTGTCCCGTTAATGCCGCCGCCAATAATGAGCAGGTCGAATTCAGTGCGTGCCGTCATGAAAGGCGGCATAGCGGAGGGACCTGCCCCTGTCATCCCGGACGGTCGGGGAGTCCCGTGGACCAGGGTTTATTCCTCCTGTCATCCCGGACAAGGCCGCAGGCCGCCGATCCGGGACCTTGTGGCTGACCAGGACTCTTGCCCGTCTGAAGTAACTTTAGGTCCCGGCTCGGCGCGGCTATGCCGCTTGGCCGGGATGACAGAAAAAGGATCAGACAGGCTTGATCGTCCACCCC
>CAWUKE010000012.1:0-23645 GCA_963922935.1 uncultured Alphaproteobacteria bacterium
GTTTCCGCGCGTGCGTCGTTCGCGGCAACAGGGGTTGTGGGGCGGCCTTCGGTTTTCATGACAACACCTCCTTCAGCGCGGTCTCAAATGCCGCGAAATCGCTTTCATCATTGGTTTCGGTCGCGCAGACGATCAGCAGGTTCGGATCGCCGTCCGGTTGCATCCGGGTCAGCGGGACACCGCCAAGGACGCCGTTGTCCGCGAGGGCTTGGACGACATCGCCCGCGTCTTTCGGCAGGCGCAGCGTGAATTCGTTGAAGAACGTGTCGTTGACCAGTTCCACGCCGTCAATCGCGTCCAGACGATCCGCAAGATCGCAGGCCGCTTCGTGGTTGAGCGCGGCGAGGCGCGTTATCCCGGCTTCGCCCAGCAGCGTCATGTGGATCGTGAAAGCCAGCGCGCACAGGCCGGAATTCGTGCAGATATTCGATGTCGCTTTTTCGCGGCGAATGTGCTGCTCGCGCGTCGACAGCGTCAGCACAAAGCCGCGCTCCCCATTGGCATCGACCGTTTCCCCGCAGACCCGACCCGGCATCTGGCGAACGAGCTTCTGGCGGCAGGCGAACAGGCCGACATGCGGCCCGCCGAAATTGAGGCCAACGCCCAGCCCTTGGCCTTCACCGACCACGATGTCGGCACCTTGTTCACCCGGTGGAGTGATGGCGGCGAGTGCGACGGGCTCGGTGAACACGGCGATCAAAAGCGCGCCTTTGGCATGGGCCGCTTCCGCGATGAGTTTCAAGTCGATGATCTCGCCAAAGACGTTCGGCGACTGCACAACCACACAGGCTGTATCGTCATCAATATGGTCGATGACATGATCATCGCGGCCCGGACGGCACTCGCGTTCATCGATGTGGATATTAAGGGTAGAGGCGAGGGTCTGCGTCGCGGCGGCATAGTGCGGATGCAGCCCCGGCGCGAGGACGGCCTTAGACTTCTTCCCCCGAGCAACACGGTACGCCATCACAACCGCTTCGGCACAAGCGGTGGAGCCGTCATAAAGCGAGGCGTTGGCGACATCCATGCCGGTCAAGAGAGCGACTTGCGTCTGGAATTCAAAGAGTGCCATCAGCGTGCCTTGGCTGACTTCTGGCTGATAGGGCGTGTAGGCGGTTAGGAATTCAGAGCGCTGGATGAGGTGATCAACCGTGGCTGGCACGTGGTGACGATAAGCCCCGGCTCCGCAGAAGAACGGCACGCTGCCCGCCGAAACGGACTTCGCGGACAGACGCAACATATGCCGCTCAACCGCTTGTTCCGATTGATGCTTCGGCAGGTCGATTAAGCCCGACAGTCGCGCCGCCTTCGGCACGTCTTCAAACAAAGCGTCGACATTCGGCACGCCGATGACATCAAGCATAGACGCACGGTCTGCATCAGAAAGCGGGAGGTAGCGCATGGTCAATTACCCTTCGCGTTTAGGCTGTTTGTTAGAGGGCTTCACAATATTCTTTGTACGCCGCCTCATCCATCAGCGCGTCGAGGTCGGACGCATTTGTCACAGTCAGCTTGGCGAACCAGCCATCCCCATCCGGCGAGGCGTTCACGGTTTCTGGCGCGCCTTCTAGGGCTTCGTTCACTTCTGTCACTTCACCACCAATCGGGGCGTAGACTTCTGATGCGGCTTTCACGCTTTCCACAACCGCGAGTTCGTCGCCTTGGCCAAATTCGGCCCCAACTTCTGGCAGTTCAACAAACACGACATCACCTAGCTGCTTGGCAGCGTAGGCGCTAATACCCATAGTCGCGGTATCGCCCTCGACACGGACCCATTCATGGTCCTTGGTAAATTTCAACGTCATTGGTTACTCTCCCCGGAAATAACGATTAGGCACGAATGGTAGTTTGACGACGGTGGCGGGCTGCGCTTTGCCCCGGATGATAAGATTGACCGACGTTCCCGCTTTATTGTGCGGCACGTCCACATAACCCATAGCGACGGGGCCACCGACCGACGGGCCGAAACCCCCGGACGTTATCTCACCAATGCGGTTACCCTCTGCATCTTGGATTTCGGTATGAGCGCGAGCAGGCGCGCGACCTTCGGGTTTTAAACCAACCAGACGGCGCGTTTTGACTTTCAGGTCTTGAGCGACCCGCGCGGCACCAAGATAGCCCTCACCGCTGCGACGATGCTTTTGCACCGACCAGATCAGGCTCGCTTCAATCGGGCTTGTCGTCGTGTCGATATCATTGCCGTAAAGGCATAGCCCCGCTTCCAGCCGCAGACTATCCCGCGCACCGAGCCCGATCATCTCCACATCGTCATGCTGTAAGAGATGGCCCACCAGGCGGACCATATCGTCATGCTTGGCGCTGATCTCCACGCCGTCTTCGCCGGTATAGCCCGAGCGGGAAATATGCGCATAGATCGCCCCATCCGGCAGGGAGAGCTCAAACTCACCATGGGTCATAAAGACAAGCTTCGCGATATCGGAATTCAGGGTGGCGATAATGTCAACCGCCTTAGGCCCCTGCAAGGCAACGAGAGAGAGCGTGTCATCTTTAACGGACAGGTTCACACCATCGGGCAAGTTCGCGTCCAAGTGTGCAAAGTCGGCGTTCTTACACCCCGCATTGACCACCAAATAGATCATGTGATCATGCCCTGTCATATTGATCCGGCTGACCATAAGGTCGTCGAGAATACCGCCCTCATCATTGAGCAGTTGCGTATAACGCTGCTGTCCCGGCTCCATATCCGAGATGGAGGCTGGGACGAGCGCTTCAAGCGCTGCTGCCGCGGTTGCGAACGTGCCGTCTTCGGCCGTTATGAAGCACTGGCCCATATGGCCCACGTCAAAAAGACCCGCTTTTTCGCGCGTGTGCAGATGCTCTTTCAGGACGCCGAGGCTATACTGAACGGGCATGTCGTAGCCCGCAAACGGCACCATTTTGGCACCCAAAGCGGTGTGCAATCCGTGAAGGGCTGTCCGCTTTAATTCCGTTTGGCCGACTTCTTTTGTCGTGTCTTGGGCCGCCATAGTCGCACTCACTTTTGCAGCGCTAAGACTGCAACCGTGCCACCCGCTGTCGGCTTGGGCCTGAGAGATTTACTCCGTCGGCGGGGCTGTTTCACCAACCAGCCCTCTTTCCAGCGTTTTGGCTTCCCCCGGTCCCTGATACCTGAGCGTTTAGCGGCGGCGCTTGCGCCTTCGGCGGTGAGACTGAACTCACTCTCTCCCGGGAAGAAGATTTGAGCGGCAAATGGGCGGGAATCACGCCGGAGTCAATGCGGCGATTGTGGATAGGCTGGACGCTACATCCGTTCCGGAATTTCCAAACCCAAAATGTGCATTCCATGTTCGAGTTGCCCCAACGTTGTGCGGGCGAGGCTCAAGCGAGACGCGCAAACATTAGCCGCCACATCGTCCTGTAAGATTGGGCAATCTGTATAGAATTTAGAGAAGGCTTGGGCGAGGCTGTAGACATGCTCACAGAGGATATGCGGGGCATATTTATCGGCGGCTTGCGCGATGGCCTTGGGATAGCTGTCGAGCGCCAGGACCAAAGCCGCTTCAGACGGGTGCGTAATGGCAACATCGCCCGCCTTCGCCCCTTGGTCTTCAGCCCGACGGAGAATGCTTTTGATCCGCACCGCCGCATAAAGCAGGTAAGGCCCCGTCTTGCCTTCAAAGGCTGTGAAGCGATCGGGATCGAAGACATAATTAGTCAGGCGCGCATTTTGCAGATCCGCGAATTTCAACGCGGCCATACCCACTTTGCGGGCAATGTCCGCCCGTTCTTCTGCGTCAAAATCCTTGCCGAAGCCAGATTCGTTTAACCGCGCTTCCGCCGAGTTTTGCATAATCGTCACAAGATCTTCGAGGCGGAGAACCCCACCTTCCCGAGTCTTAAACGGCTTACCATCTTTGCCGTTCATCGTCCCGAAGCCGACAAAGAACAGCGCTTCGGGATCAAACCAGCCTGCTTTGACAGCAACGCGGAAGACTTGATCGAAATGCATCGCTTGGCGTTGATCCACCACGTAAAGGACCAGGTCCGGATCGATTTCCGCTTTGCGATCCACCAAGGTCGCCAAATCCGTCGTGTGATAGAGAACCGCGCCTGTTCTGGCTTTTAGCATGACGGGCGGTACGCCCTTGCGATCCTCGGCACTATAGTCGGGATCAACATCAACAATCAGCGCCCCATCATCCTCACGAGTGAGGCCTTGGTCGGTCAGGCCCGCAATCATGTCTGGGATCAGCGGATCGACGCACATCTCCCCGTTCCAGAGATCAAACTCAACCCCGAGATTGCCGTAGCCCTCTTTCAAAGCCGCGATAGACACGGCGATAAAGTGATCAAGCAGGGCCCGATATCCACGCCGACCCGCTTGTAGCTCAGCCGTCGCCACACGAGAGCGCTCCATCCGCTCTGGATCAGATTTCGCTTTATTTGACGCCGCCGGATAAAGCCGGGACAAATCTTCCATCGTGACAGGCGGCTCGGACGGATAGTCGCCTTCATAGTCAGGATCGAAATAAGTTAGGTCAGGCTGTTCGTCTTCTAGCTCACTCACAAGGTGGCCCATCTGCAGGCCCCAATCGCCCAGGTGCACATCGCCGATCACTTTGTGACCTTGCGCGCGGAGCAGGCGTTTGATGGCTTCACCCAGAACAGCGGAACGTAAGTGCCCCACATGCATGGGCTTGGCGACATTCGCGCCGCCATAATCAATAACGATCGTTTTAGGCTCGACGTCCAGGCCTCGGGCCGGGTCAGATGACAAAGCCTCGGCCGTTTGAGCCAGGACGGCTTCAGACGGTTCCACATTAATGAAGCCCGGGCCCGCAATCTCTAAGAGCGCGAAACGATCATCAGCAGCCAGCTTTGCGACAATAGACAAAGCGATCTCACGCGGGTTGGCTTTTTCGCCGCGTTTCTTTGCCTGCCCTGCCGCCGCCAGCGCGCCATTGCACTGAAACGCTGTCGTCTTTCCATCAGCGAGCGCCCCGAGGGCCGCGTCATGACCCAGAGCGACAAAGGCGTCGGAAAAAGCTTTGGAGAGTGTGTCTCGAAGCGACATGTTCAAGCTCGTTTTGATGGCTCACGGCTGTGAGAGACAGATAGGTGAGTAGAGTGGGTCTATCCCTGCCCTGCAGAGACCCGGAAACGTCGCCCATCTGCGTTGAACGCCCGCTGTTCCGGGGTCACTTCAAAGCCGACAATGATTTCAAAGTTTTCGCCAGATGTTGTCGGGTTAGCCCGGGGGATGACATATTCGTCGATGACCTCTGTCACGCGCACCCGATCTTGGCCCGCCGGGAAATTCACCGTCAGTGGGAAGGACTGTTTATTGATGACGGCCAAGTTCTTGCGTGTCACCGCCACCCAATATTGATAGGTCGCACTGTCCTGACCGTTCGTGGCCGGACCCCGGCCCAGATCGAACGTGATTTCAATATCACCTGTAATCGGACGCTCACCTACATAACGGCATAATGACCGAACAGCCGCGATTTCGCCCGTAAAGCCGACATTGGAAAATGTCTGCGCATCACCGCGAAATTCGACAATACGCGCCGCATCATAAAGGGCAAAGGCCCGGGGGCAGGGTCCCGCATTCCGCTCGCCGCCTTCGCCAATCCGCAACACATCGGCGGTGGATTGACAGCCCCCGAGAATAGCGACCCCAGCCAAAGCGGAGAAAAAGGAACGACGGTGTGTCTTGCGTCTGGTTAATGTCACAAAGAGACCCTATTTTGAGCATGCCCGAGACGGTTTGCCCGCCTTTGGGCACTTTGCGCGCGCGTAGCTGTCTGTTACGGCCCGCTTAGACGCAGCGATAGATATCTGCAACAGAGCAGACCGGACAGAGCTGCATGATGAACGACGTTTAAGACAGGCTCCAACTCTCTATGAGCATTTCCCGAAAGTCTAAGACAATATTGCTGGCCAGTCCTCGGGGATTTTGTGCTGGCGTTGACCGCGCCATTCAGATCGTCGAGGAATCAATCGCGAAATATGGCGCCCCAGTCTATGTTCGCCACGAAATTGTTCACAATCGTCACGTGGTGAACCGTCTGTCCAATCTCGGCGCGATCTTCGTTGATGAGCTGGATGAATGCCCCGATGACAGACCCGTTGTTTTTTCGGCGCATGGTGTGCCGAAATCTGTTCCTAAAGCCGCCGCCGCACGTGACATGAATTTCTTGGACGCGACGTGCCCCCTCGTCTCCAAAGTCCATGTTGAGGCCGAACGTCATCATAAGGACGGAAAGCACATCCTTCTGATCGGCCATGAAGGCCACCCTGAAGTGATCGGAACGATGGGGCAGCTGGAGCCTGGTGAAATCACACTGATCGAAACCGAAGAGGACGCTCGGACTTATCAGCCAGAGGACCCAGACAATCTGGCTTTGGTAACCCAGACAACTTTGTCGGTTGACGATACTGCGGGGCTCATCGCGATCTTACAAGAACGTTTTCCAAACCTCGCTTTGCCCTACAAAGAGGATATTTGTTATGCGACGACCAATCGACAAGCCGCGGTCAAAGCTATTGCCGCAGAATGTGAACTGCTCCTTGTGATCGGATCAGTCACGTCGTCTAATTCAAAACGTCTTGTCGAAGTCGGGCTTAAGGCGGGGGCAAATCAAGCCGTACTCATCAGCTCCGCCGAGAGCATTAACTGGGACAGCGTTGATAAAGCCGAAACAATTGGCTTGTCTGCGGGCGCCTCAGCCCCCGAATATCTGATGGATGGTGTCCTCGCGGCACTGCGGTCGCGGTATGATGTGACGGAGCGTGAAATCCGCGTCACGGAAGAGAAAGTCGTTTTCCGCCTGCCGCGCCAACTTCTGAAAGCCTAGTCACGTCAGATGACGACCGAGAACGCTGAAAGCCTTGAAGGGGCGCTTGTCATCTACACGGACGGCGCGTGCAGCGGAAACCCCGGACCCGGGGGCTGGGGTGTCGTCATGTATCATGGCAACAGAACGAAGGAGCTGTCAGGCGGCACACCGTCGACCACAAATAACCGTATGGAAATGCAAGCGGTGATCGAGGCCTTACGCGCGATCAAATCAAGCTATTCCGGAAAGACAGTTCTCTTTTCTGACTCCACCTATGTCCTCAAAGGGCTTCAAGAATGGCTGCCCGGATGGAAAAAACGGGGCTGGAAGACGTCTGCGAAAAAGCCTGTCAAAAATGAAGACCTGTGGCGTGAACTCGACGCGCTTGCGCAAAAACGGGCGGTCGATTTTCGGTGGGTCAAAGGGCATGCGGGTGATGTCGGCAATGAACGCGCCGACGCATTAGCCACAGGGGCCGTTCCAAAAGCTGGTCGGAAAAGAGCCAAAGGCGGATGAGCAAACATTCTGACATCATTATTGTTGGCGCAGGCCTTTCAGGCCTACTCGCTGCTATTGCTCTGGGCAGTAAAGCGCCGGGCGCGGCATGCCAGATTACCTTGATTGATGCCGGTGACATAGATCGCCGGGGCGAAGATGGCCGGGCAACCACCTTGGCCCCTTCCTCTTGGCGTATGCTTCAACGGTTGGGTCTGGAACTACCCAAAACGGGTCTGATGACAGGCATGCGTGTGGGTGAAGGCAAGGATGATAGCCCGTGGCAATTTGAATTGCCGAGCCGAGCAGATGAACCACTAGCCTATGTGGTTGAAAACAAAGCCTTGCGGGCCGCACTGCTCGACCGTTTGTCGACGCTCGACGTAAAAATGATGGGCCAGTCCCGACTGATTGATATAAACTCGGACGGTCAGCAGACTATAACACTCGACAACAAGAAGACCGTCTCCGCCCCGCTCGTCATTGCCGCAGACGGTCGCGAGAGCCTTGTTCGTCGACTGGCGGGCCTGAGTGTCAGTCGCCATGAATTTGGCCAAAAGTCACTGGTCTGCACCGTAAGGCACACCGAAGAACACGAAGGCATTGCGCTACAACAGTTTCAAAGCGTGGGTGCGGTCGCCTCGCTTCCGCTTGCTGATCCGCATCAATCACAAATCGTTTGGTCTGATCGTGCGACGTCTGTCGACGCGGCGGCCGCGCTTCCGAAGCCTGCTCTCGCGGCTTTGATTGATGAACGCCTTTGGGGCGCGCTTGATATCACAGCGGTCTTGGACAAACCCCAAACCTATCCCCTTGTCGCGCGCCGAACCGAGGCCATGACAGCGGAACGCATCGCCCTAATCGGTGATGCCGCGCGGACTATTCATCCGCTCGCAGGACAAGGTTTCAACCTCGCCGTTCGGGATATTGCCGCTTTGACCGAGACCGTCTCTAGCGCCAAACAAACGGGACAAGACCTCGGAACTGCAGGTCTGATTGGATATGAACGCTGGCGGCGCGCTGACGAAGTTCTTCTTGCAAGCGTAACAGCCGCATTATCGTCACGCCCACCAAAAGTAGGCCTTATTGGTCGCGCTTTGGGTCATGCAAGGCGTGCCGCCTTTGCGACAGCGGATATTGCGACCGTCCTGCACCCTTTCGTTCGGCAAGAGGCCGCTGGCGAAATGGGAGAGAAGCCAAAGCTGTTACAATAGACTTAGAGAGACTGTTACTGAGACAAGGTTTCAACTTGACTTGGAAGTCAAACCCTTCATCTTACGTTCATAAAACGAATCTTAATTCGGCAAACGAAATTGATGCCGGACACTGCGCCCCGTTTCGGTATCTATGCCCCACCCCAGCTTGCTGCGGGTGGGGTTCTTTATTTGTCGAATATATAAATCTTCTTATGATGCTGATGCAGGGACAGGCACAACAGCGCCCGCATCAACATTGAGCCATTGCGCACGATCACCAAAGGCCGTGAAAAGCGCGGCATCCGTTCCCGTCATAAAGACTTGAAGACCGAGATCGACAAGTTCATCGGCAAGAGCCGCACGACGATCTGCATCAAGATGCGCGGCAACCTCATCAAGTAAAAGAATAGGTGGGCGCGTCACCTGTGCCCGCGCATGGGCTAATACGAGGCCGATCAAGAGGGCTTTCTGTTCCCCGGTTGAACAGAGCCCCGCCGGCATCATTTTCGCTTTATGGGACACACGCAGTGCTGTTCGGTGCGGTCCGGTTAGTGAGCGCCCGGCGCGCCGATCTAGCGGACGCGTTTCGGCCAGACGTTCGCGGAAATCATTTTCCACATCATCGAGAAAAGCACCGTCTATCAACCTTTGTTCGACCGTGCCTTCAATATCGATCAGGCTCTGCGGAAAAGCGGACGTGGAGCGCTCCTCCAGCGCTTCGCGCAAACGGTCGAGCGTATCGACACGAGCTTTGGCGATCCTCGCACCACAAGCGGCCATATCCGCCTCTAGAGCATCATACCACATGGGATCGGAGACATTGTCCGACAAAAGCCGGTTACGCTCTGAGCGCGCCTTTTCATAGCGCAGGCTCGCCACACCATGGCGAGGATCAAAGGCGAGAGCCAGCCGATCCAGAAATTTGCGGCGGTCGCTTTCAGGGCCAGTGAACAAACGATCTTGCGCTGGCGTGAGCCATTGAACCGTTAGCAATTCAGCGAGCTGTGCCGCCGTCGCATTCGTCTGATTGATCCGCACAACGCGGCGGCGCGGATTATCAGGAACTTGCCCGACAGAGATAAGCGTTTCGTCATCTAGCCGCGCATTTATCCCAAAAGCGGGCGCTGTTTTGCCCTCTTCTACCCGCACGAGTGCATCTAACCCAGCGCGGCGCAGGCCTCGCCCTGGCGAGAGCATCGAAATGGCTTCCATCAAATTGGTTTTACCAGCCCCGTTCTGACCAAACAGAACAACCGGGCCAGGCGACAAATCGAGATCCAAGCGCCCATAGGAGCGGAAATCCGTTAGACGTAGATGGGCGAGAGACGCCAAAAGTCAGAGTTAGACGCGCAGCGGCATCAGCACGAAGAGAGCGTTCTCATCATCTGCGTCTGTGACGAGCGCCGGAGCGGCCGCACTGTCCAATTTAAACGTCGCGTCTTGACCTTCAATCTGTCCAGCCACATCAAGAAGATATTTCGCGTTAAAGCCAATTTCCAGCGGATCGGCGTCATAGTTGACGGGCATGTCTTCTTGGGCCTGACCACTCTCTGGATTGTTCACAGTCAATTGCAGGTTGCTGTCAGAGAGCGTCAATTTCACGGACCGGGATTTCTCGGCTGAAATCGTGGAAACCCGATCCACAGCGGACGCGAAAACACGATTATCCAGAACCAACTCTTTCGTGTTAGCGCGTGGGATGACCCGCTCATAATCGGGGAACGTGCCATCAATCAGTTTAGACGTTAGGACAACTGAGCCAGACTTAAAACGAATTTTGGACTCCGATACGGCGACGTTCACATCGGAGTCTGTTCCGTCGATTAATTTGCGGATTTCGGCCACTGTTTTACGAGGAACAATCACGCCGGGCATGTTATCCGCCCCATTTGGTAGATCTTGTTCAGCCAAAGCCAGCCGGTGCCCATCTGTTGCGACCGCGCGCAACTGGCCTTCCTTGGCGTGAACATAGATACCGTTGAGGTAGTAGCGCGTTTCTTCCGTAGAAATCGCAAAACGCGTTTTATCGATCAGACGCTTGAGATTGGAAGCCGGCAAAGAAAATACATTGCCGTCCAGACCATCCGCGCTCATCTTCGGAAAGTCGCCAGAAGGCAGCAAAGGCAGCGTAAAATGCGCAGAACCCGCATCGACATCCAGGCGATCATCCCCATTGACCGTGAGAGCCACTTGCGCCCCGTCTGGCAACTTACGGACGATGTCATAAAGCGTATGGGCGGGTGCCGTAACCTGCCCTGGCGCACTGATCATTGCGTCGACTTGCTCTGAAACTTCAATGTCCAAATCGGTCGCGACCAAAGTGAGCGTGCCGCCTTCTGCCGACAGCAAAACGTTCGACAGGATCGGGATTGTATTGCGTCTTTCGACGACAGATTGGACGTGGGACAGGCCCATCAAGAGAGCGCTACGTTCGAGGGTCAATTTCATCGTATCAGCCATACGGAAAAGCGTGGTTTAGCGCGAGTTAATAATGCATTCGCGCGCCAGGGGAAGAGGGCGAAAGCGGTTTATCAAGAGCTTGTCGTCTATTTCACGGTGTGGTGCTAGACGGTTGAGCCTTTTCTCGTGTCCAGCGTTGGGTCTGACAAAAAGGACCAACACAGCCTTTTACCTTCAGGACATTCGGGTCGTCTTCATCAACGGAGATGCGGCTCTTGTAGCTTTTGCCATCTTCCGGATTGTAAATCCGGCCTCGCTTCCAAGCGCCATTTTTGGTCGCTTCAAACCCGTCTAGCATCGTTAGGCCAATCAGGGGCTGATCGCGCAAATTAGGGTCAGGATTATTCGTATCTGTCACAGGCGCACCCTCTGGGATCGCCGCGCTAAAGATCGTCCCACAAGGCGTGCCGGCCATGGTTCCGTCCGCATAGTCGGGGCCACAATCGGCGACTTTAACAAGTCCGGTTCCCGATGCTGTACGCCAGAGCCCATACACGTCTTTAGCCATCGCTGGTGTCGCGCAGAGAAGGAAAGCAAGGGTCGCAGCAAGGATTTTCATGCCTAAACCGTGGAGACTTTGAAAACGTTTGGTCAAGTGTAATCTGTGTCATCACATTGACGCGGGCTGCATCGTGACTTATTTAAACAATCGATTGGTCGTCCTGACCGCGCGCTACGCCTTATCTAAATCAGGATTTAGCGCACCTTTAATAACAAAAACTGAGCCAAACCGCTCTTCCTCATTTTCAATTCATGGCCGCAGCCCTCTGCGTCCAGACATTATGAGTCCTATTATGACAGTCGACACACCCGTCGAAGATTTAAAGACCCTCTCGCTTGACGATCTTAAAGATATGAAACCGGGCGAGTTGAACAAATTCGCCGAAGAGGTTGGCGTGACCAACCCTGGGTCTATGCGCAAACAAGACATCTTCTTTGAAGTTCTCAAAGATCTCGCCGAACGCGGCGTCGAAATCCGCGGTCGCGGCGTTCTCGAAGTTCTAAAAGATGGCTTTGGATTCCTGCGCGCGCCAGAAGCCAACTATCTGGCTGGTCCAGACGATATTTACGTTACGCCACAGAAGATCCGTAAGCTGGGCCTGCGCACAGGCGACACTGTTTCCGGGCTGATCACAGCGCCTAAAGACAATGAGCGCTACTTTGCCATTGATAAGGTCGAGGAGATCAACTTCTCCACGCCGGAACAGGCGCGGATGAAAGCCCACTTCGACAACCTCACGCCGCTCTACCCCGATGCACGCCTGCAGATGGAAATCGAAGATCCAACGCTGAAAGATACATCCGGTCGCGTGATCGATATCGTCGCCCCGATCGGTAAGGGTCAGCGCGCGCTGATCGTGGCGCCGCCTCGCACAGGTAAAACGGTCCTGCTGCAGAACATCGCGCACTCAATCGAGAAGAACCATCCGGAATGCTACGTCCTCGTCCTGCTGATCGATGAACGTCCGGAAGAAGTGACCGACATGCAGCGTAGCGTGAAAGGCGAAGTCGTCAGCTCAACCTTTGATGAGCCCGCTACACGTCACGTTCAAGTCGCAGAAATGGTCATCCAGAAAGCGAAACGCCTTGTGGAGAGTGGCAAAGACGTCATCATCCTGCTTGATTCAATCACACGTTTGGGCCGCGCCTATAACACAGTCGTGCCAAGCTCTGGTAAGGTCCTGACCGGCGGTGTGGATGCCAACGCGCTACAACGCCCGAAACGCTTTTTTGGCGCCGCGCGGAATATCGAAGATGGCGGCTCGCTGACGATTATCGCTACAGCCCTGATCGAGACCGGCTCTAAGATGGACGAAGTCATCTTTGAGGAATTTAAAGGCACAGGTAACAGCGAAATTATCCTCGACCGCAAGGTTGCCGATAAGCGGATTTTTCCAGCGATTGACGTCACCAAGTCCGGCACACGGAAAGAAGAGCTTCTTGTGCCACCCGCCGAGCTGACAAAGACCTACATTCTGCGCCGCATCCTCAATCCGATGGGCACAATGGATGCGATCGAATTCCTGCTGGGCAAGCTCAAAGACACGAAGTCCAACAGCGAGTTCTTTGATAGCATGAATACATAGGGCTAGGCCTATCGCTTTGGGGCGCGTGCGTGAGGTTGCACGCCCCTTTTCCCACATTTGCGTGTGCCACACGTATATAGGCCATGCAGGTCGAGGGCTCACTTAAGTTTCATAAACTTCATTCTGAAATTACGTCCGAGGCTTTTGCCCGACCGTCGAGTGAAATTACTAAACCCGCGCGCATCACCCGGATTGCCGTATCACAATCTGAAGTCAGAACCTTCCACGATCTAGCTTTTGATCATCTGCAAGACCTAGTTAAGCAAATGGGAAGTGCGCCACCTAAACAGAGCGCCCGTCACTATACCATTCAGCGCGAGGATTGGCGGCTTATCTTTGAGCGACACACGGAATTCGTTTCATATACGCTGATCGAAACGGGCGAGATATCCGTTGAAAAAGCCTTTGAGAACGCAGCCTTTTCGCGGTTGCCCGACGCATGGACCACCTCACTCCCAGGTAAGATAATCGCGGCAACGCAGATGCTCATCCTACCTGAAAGCAAACCGAATATCGAAACCGCCGTCAGCTTATTAGGACATCGGGACTTTACGGCCATGTCCTCTTCGCAGCGAGATATAAAAGTCGCGGCGGATTTCAGGATTGACGCCCGTGGTTTCACAAGAATGGTCCTCCTGGATAATTGTGAGGATGCCTTATTCCGAGGTCGCCTTGTTCAACGCTTACTCGAAATTGATTTTTACCGCCTGGCCGCGCTTCTTGCTCTTCCGGTTGCCAGGGGTCTGGCGCAAAAAATTAAGACGGCAGAAGATGAACTCACCCAACTCTTAAAGCAGATGGACGAGGACAAATCCTCATCAAATGACGATGAAATTCTTGATCGGCTCACACGCCTAGCCGGACGATTAGAAACCTTTGAAAACGAAACGCGTTTCCGGTTCGATGCGGCGAAAGCCTACCATCAAGTGGTTAAGGAGCGCACAGACCGACTACGAGAGGTGCCGATCAATGGACACCAACGAATAGGGCGGTTCATGGGCCATCGCTTAGATCCCGCCATGCGCACGTGCCAGTCTGCTCAAAAGCGTCTTCAGTCTCTCGCGGAACGGGTCGCGAGAGCTGTCGAGCTTTTTTCAACCCGAGTCTCGGTGTCTATCCAATCGCAAAATTCTGAGCGACTCCGAGCGCTTAATAAACGCGCCGAATTGCAATTAAAGCTACAACAGACTGTCGAGGGCCTATCAGTCATTGCGATAAGCTATTACGCCGTTGGCTTGGTGCGATATGCCTTAACAGCGCTGCAAAGCTATATAAGTTTTGACATTGTCGGTATGGGCACAGCGATTTCCATTCCGATCGCGATTATTTCTGTTCATCTTTTTATACAGCGTATCAAATCAAGGATTGAAGCGCCTCAAAAGCCTAAAGCAGAAAAGGATAAGTCGTTATAAGACTGAAAAGGCGGTAGCGCCGAAAGACGTTGAAAAGATGTCTTAGGAGCAGACACGCGATCAAACAGAGGTATTCGATGCCGACAGCCCCTCACTTGCGACATGTATATTGATAGCCTTCAGGTTTTTGGAGCGGGCGATGGGATTCGAACCCACGACATTCAGCTTGGGAAGCTGACGCTCTACCCCTGAGCTACGCCCGCAATAACGTCACCATGACACGAGCAGCGTTTGGTCGCAACATGTGGGCTGACAAAGCTATCCTGAGAGGCACGGCGCCTCTCACCTCAATTTGTGTGGTCAGCCGTAAACAGTTTATGTTGAAATCAACCACGGGACCGCTGGCGAATTTGACGGCCTCTGTATCCCTCCCCCCGCCAGATGGGTCGGGCCTGCAACGGGTCTATGATGCGGAGACAGTCTATTTGCGAGCCATGCGGGACGAGCGCGCACCGGCGCAATGGTATAGCTGGATACCGCACCTTTCCCTTTCGGTATCACGACGAGAAGCGCAGATGTTAGGGGATTTTTCCCATTTCAAAGATGAGCCCGTCGCCGTTCGCCAGACAGGCGGCACTGCTGTCCCGCAAGGGCCCGGCACACTCAATGTATCCGTCTTTTTGCGCCGTCCTGGCCCGCCGCAAATTCGCGAAACCTATCTGGCTTTGGTTGAGGCCCTGAAAGAGGGGTTTGCGGGGATCGGCCTTGAAACGACCCATGGCGCGCGAGAAGGCAGTTTCTGCGACGGCGAATTCAACCTCCTCCATGAAGGGCGAAAACTAGTCGGAACAGCGCAACGCTGGGCCAGCGACGGCTCCGGCGGATCGCTTTGTTTAATGCACTGCGCGATTTTATCTGGCGGCGACCCAAAATGGCTCTGTGCGCGGACCGAAGCGCTATACGCAGCCTGTGGAATTGACCGGCGATACGACCCTGACGCCCATAGCGGCCTTGTGATAAATCGCGCAGAATTGGACGCGGCCTTGGCGGGCCCGTTGCACCGCCTTATCCAATCGCCTGAATGACGGAGCTAATATCAAAAAACCCCGCCACGAAGGCGGGGTAGGAGAAAGCGAGATAAGGGAGAAGAAGTCTCGCCAGATTTAATGTGTACTGCTCGCCGCGCGCGCGGTGGCTTCGCTACGCAACATTGGCGAACTGGTTCATGGTGTTGTGTTCGCCACCGGCCTTGAGCGCACGCTCACCACCAGTCATTTCTTTAAACGTATCGCCCAAATCAGAGCCCACCTCATGCTGGTGCTTCACAGCGCTCACGCTGCGGCGGATTTCTTCGCGCTGCACGTTTTTGACGTAAGCCAGCATTTTCTCGTCTCCGAAGTAGCCTTCAGACAGACGGTCCATACCGAGCGCATCGAGGTGGAAAGTCGGTAGCGTGATAAGGTTGTGGAACACACCCGCTTCGCGCGCAATATCCGTCTGGAACGATTGCGCCCGACGATCCGCTTCCTCGCCGAGTGGGTCCTTATCAAAACGTGCACTCATCAGCTCTGCTTCGGGATAGCTGCTCTCATGGATTTTGCCTTCGGCAATCCAGTCCTCACGAACCTGCTTGCGGAAATTCAGCGTCCAGTTGAATGATGGCGAGTTGTTATAGGTCAGCTTGGCATCTGGTACTTCGGCACGAATGCGGTCCACCATGCCTTTAATCTTTGACACGTTTGGCGTGGGCGTTTCGATCCAAAGAAGGTCTGCCCCGCCTTGCTTCAAGCTCGCGATGCAATCCTCAACAACACGGTCTTCGCCCGTGCCGGCTTTGAATTTGTAAAGGCCGTTCGGCAGGCGCGTTGGCTTGACGAGCTGACCGTCGAGACGGATGGCCACATCACCATCAGAGAGGTCATCAAGGCCTTCAACCGGCGTCGTTTCGAGCCATTTTGTATATTCAGACGCCAGATCGCCAGCCTCTCGTGATACGGGAATCTTCTGTGTGAGGCCAGCCCCTTCGCTGTCTGTGCGCGCGACGATCACACCGTCATGCACACCGAGTTCTTCAAACGCCATACGGACGGCCCGCAGCTTTTCGATAAAGTCCTCGCGCGGCACGGTGACCTTACCGTCCTGGTGTCCGCACTGCTTCGCGTCAGAGACTTGGTTTTCGATCTGGATGCAGCATGCGCCCGCCTTGATCAGCTCTTTTGCGAGCAAGTAAGTCGCGTGGACATTGCCGAAGCCCGCATCGATGTCGGCGATGATCGGGCGAACATAGCTTTCGAAATCATCGATCTTAGCAATAATCGCTTGACGTGTGACTTCGTCTTCAGCGGCTTTCAATTCGGCAAATAGGTCATTCAGATCGACTTCGTCGGCTTGGCGCAGTGACGTGTAGATTTCATTGATCAGGTCCGTCACGGCCGTCTTTTCATGCATAGACTGATCGGGCAGATGGCCAAAGCTGTTGCGCAGTCCTGCAACCATCCAACCGGAAAGGTAGACATAGGCGCGGTCCAGCGTGCCTTTCTGACGTTTGATAGCGCGCATCATTTCCATGGCGTGGAACCCGCTCCAGCACCCCAGCGACTGCGTAAATTGGCTGGGGTCCGCATCATAACGCGCCATGTCCTGACGCATCAGGGTCGCCATCGCCTTGGCAATATCGAGGTGGGTTTCATAAGTGTTTTGGATCTTAAGCTGGGCAATATCTTCGACATTGATCCCGCCCGGCACGCCATTCGGATAGCGCGCTTTGATCTCACGGATAGTCTCTGTGTAGCTCATCTTATTTCTCCAAAATTTCGTAGGCTGGAAGAGTGAGGAATTCCGGCAAGTCAGTTGACGTGGCGGTTTGGGTGAAGAGTTTCGCGGCTTCCGGGAAACGGCCCGCCGCATAGTGATCGCCGAGCTCGGCCTGCAGATCGGCGTCAACCGCATCAAAAACGCGCTGACAGAGTTTGCTTGTCATGCGCTCTGACGTGCCGTCAGCCATCTCGACCGTGGCGCCGTGGCGCAGCCATTGCCAAACTTGGGCGCGGCTGATCTCTGCCGTTGCTGCATCCTCCATCAAGCCGTGGATCGGCACAGCGCCGCGACCCGAGAGCCACGCCGCAATATAGCGGATGCCGACGTCGATATTGGTGCGTAGGCCCGCTTCCGTAACCGTCCCTGTATGGGGTTCTAGCAGCGCAGCATCGCTAATGTTACGCGCTTGGCGCTTCTTCTTGATCTGGTGCTTGCCGGGCATGTGCGCGTCGAACGCTTCACGGGCTGTGGCGACCATAGCAGGGTGCGCCACCCATGTGCCGTCGTGACCCGCGCGGGCTTCGCGTTCTTTGTCCGCTTTGATTTTCGCAAACGCGGCTTCATTCGCGGCATCGTCATTCTTAACGGGGATCTGCGCGGCCATCCCGCCCATAGCGTGAGCGCCGCGGCGGTGACACGTATCGATCAAACGCAGCGAGTAAGCCCGCAAGAAAGCGCGATCCATCCCGACCTGCGCGCGATCTGGCAGCAGGAACTGCTTATGATTGCGCAGCGTTTTGATATAGCTGAAGATATAATCCCAACGTCCGCAATTCAGGCCAACAATGTGACGGCGCATGACGTAGAGGATTTCTTCCATCTGCATTGCCGCTGGCAGCGTCTCGATCAAGATCGTCGCTTTCATGGTGCCGTTCGGCAAACCCAGCACCGCTTGTGCGAAGTTAAACACATCGTTCCAAAGCCGCGCTTCCTGATAGCCCTCTAGCTTGGGCAGGTAGAAAAACGGCCCTCGTCCATCTGCAGCCAGAGCGGCAGCGTTGTGGAATACGAAGAGACCAAAGTCGAACAGGCTCGCGGACATAGGCGCGCCGTCAACCGTCACATTGGCTTCTTCCAGATGCCAGCCGCGCGGACGCACCATTAGGGTCGCGGGGTCTTCGCCGACTTCGTAAGTCTTCTTCTCGGTCTCCAGCCGCAATGACCGGTTCGTGTAATCGATCATGTTCGCCTGACCATCGACCATGTTGGCGAAAGTTGGGCTGGAAGCGTCCTCGAAATCCGCCATGAAATGGGTCGCGCCACTATTGAGCGCATTGATCATCATTTTCCGGTCAACAGGACCTGTAATCTCAACCCGTCGGTCTGTCATCGCAGCGGGCGCCGGATCAACTTCCCAAGCTCCGTTGCGGATATGCTCTGTCTCGACGGGCGGTGCAGGAAGATCGCCATCATCGAAACGGTCCTGGCGGAGCTGACGATCCCCAAGCAGGATTTTTCGTTGAGGCCCAAAGCGACGCTCAAGATCGGCCAGGAACAAAAGCGCATCTGGCGTTAGAACACGCGCCGCGCTGTCTGGGACACTTGCTTCTGGGGTAACGACTTTTGCCAACACGCGGTGGCGAGGAATACTCGTTTCGGATTGAACAGCCGCGTTCATGACGGTCTCCATAGAATTAACTTTAGTCCTAGGTGACACAGCAATTTGTATGTGTCTGTAAATTACGGGTTGCGTTGTTATGTTTGTAAAGTCATATTCTGTGAAATGGTAAACTCTGAAAAAATGTTCATTGGTCCGCGATTGCGGCGGTTGCGACAGTCGCTGAACCTGACGCAGGCCCGCATGGCGGACGAGCTCGGCATCAGTGCGAGTTATCTGAATCTGATGGAAAGGAACCAGCGATCCCTGTCCGCCAAAGTCTTACTTCGGCTGTCCGATACTTATGATCTGGAATTATCAGAGCTCACCTCCGGGACGGATCAACAGCTGGTAGGCGAGCTTTATGACGCGCTACGCGACCCCGCTCTGAGCGATGCGCGCGTGCCCAAATCAGAAGTCGAAGATGTTGTTGGCGCGAGTCCAGCGACAGCCCGCGCGCTTATCCAGCTTCATCAGCGTTACACAGAACTCACGCGCCGCCTCGTCAGGGAGGAAGGCGAGGACGCCCTATCTGCTTTGGGGTCAAATGTTCCGGCCCGCGATCGCGTTAGGGATTTCCTCCAAAGTCAGCGGAATTATTTTGACAGCCTCGATCGCGCGGCTGAAAAACTACATACGGAACTGGCCCTACACCGCGTCGATCCCCTCACCGCTTTATCAGAGCGCATGCGCGATCAGCATCGGACGGTTGTTCGCGTCCTGCCGCCTGACGTAATGGCGGATATGCTCCGCTATTATGATCAGCATAGCGGTCGGCTTAACCTGTCTGAGCTATTACCTGCGGCGTCGCGCCGGTTTCAGCTCGCTTTCCAGATCGGCATGTTGGAACAGCGTCATGACATTGACACACTGATTGCCAACAGCAAACTCGCAAGGACGGACGCCGAACGCCTCGCGCGGACGACGCTCGCCAGCTATTTCGCCGCCGCGCTCCTCATGCCCTATGGACGCTTCCTGAGCGCGGCAGAAAGCCTGCGTTATGACATTGATGCTCTCGCTCACAGATTTGGGACGAGCGCCGAGCAAGTCGCGCATCGCCTGACAACATTAAATCGTCTAGGCGAGCGTGGGGTCCCGCTCTTCTTTGTCCGGGTCGATATTGCCGGCAATATCTCCAAGCGGTTCAGCCAAGGTCGCTTTGTGTTTCCGCGATTTGGAGGTGTCTGCCCGCGCTGGGATATTCATGCCGCCTTTGCGAGCCCAGATCGACCCCTTGTACAAACTGTCGAAATGCCAGACGGCGCCCGCTATCTAACGTTTGCCAAGCGCGTCACACGGTCTGGCGGAACTCTACAAAGCCCGACGCAACGCTTCGCAATCGGGCTTGGCTGTGACATCGCACACGCATCTCGCCTCGTCTACGGCGACTTGGCCGCCGGGGACCCAACGCCGATTGGTCCAAATTGCTATCTGTGTGAACGCACGGCCTGCTCTGCCCGCGCCCACCCGCCTCTCGGTCGCGATGCCACACATGATGAACGCGCACGTGGCTTAGGATCCGTCATTCTGGCAAAGCCCTAAAATATAGTCTGCGTAGAGACGGTGTTGGTAGCTAAGCGAGTTTCGGCCATGCCGACTCTAGGAGACGCATCAGGAACTTTGATAAGATAAAAAGTTGATCAGGCAAACAAAAAGCCCGCCAAAAGGCGGGCTTGTTTTAACGACTGGAGCGGGCGATGAGATTCGAACCCACGACCCTCACCTTGGCAAGGTGATGCTCTACCACTGAGCTACGCCCGCATTGCAGTCGTCAAGGCGCGCCGTATAGAAGGGTCAACAATCACTGGCAAGCCGGAAAACACAATCAAATGCAGCACCCCGACGAACCCGCACTTTATGCCGCTTTTGATCGCCTCAACCTGCCTTATCGGACTGAAGATCATGAGGCAGTCTTCACTGTAGAGGAAGGGCGGGAGATCAAAGCGCGCCTGCCCGGCGGACATTCCAAGAACCTGTTTTTGAAAGATAAAGCGGGTGCTTACTTTCTGATCAGCGCCGTCAGTGACACGCCGATCAAATTAAACCGCCTACATCCCCACATTGGCTGCAAACGACTGTCTTTTGGCAAAGAGGACGCATTATTTGATCATCTCGGTGTTCGGCCCGGCTCCGTGACAGTTTTTTCCGTCCTCAACGACACAGACCATCAGGTTAAGCTGATCCTCGATAAGGCGCTTTGGGATCACGAATTTGTCTGGTTTCACCCGCTTCGAAATACGGCCAGCACACGCATGCGGCCTGATGACATCCTCACCTTCGTGAAAGCCATGGGTCATGACCCGCTGATCCTCGACCTCTGCACCCTGGCAGTAAGCGATTAGAGGTCGGGGTCCAGATCAAAGTACCGCTCAGGCAACCGCTTAGTCTGGCGGAGCTCTTCAACGGAACAACCACGCAGCTCATGCGGGAAGACGGTCCACTGATCGGTTTCATGCAGAAAATAATCCGGCACGCGATCCGTCTGATTGCGCTTCGGCTTATAATAGAGCGTCGCCACGCGGATATCGTTTGGCGTATTAGCCCTCGCCCGCTTTCGCAGCGTTTCAATTATCGCTTTCACGCTGCGCCCACTATCAAAAATATCGTCAACAATGAGAAGACGATCCTCTGCATTGATGAGATCGAGCACCTGTTGCAGGCCGAAGACTTGGACGACATCAGCCCCCACCTGCCCACCGCCATAGCTGCTAGTCCGAATGGCGAAATGCTCGGTTGGGCAACGCAAGGTTTCCAAGACCTCTTGGACAGCAATCCCGACCGGTGTGCCGCCCCGCCAAACACCCAGAATAAAGGTCGGGCGGAAATCTGACTCATAGATCTGCAGCGCCAGCTCAAAACTATCGCGCAATAGCGTCTCGGCATCGAGGAAGAGTTTGTCAGACATAGGTTTCTTTAGCGACCCGACTCCAAAGCGTCATAGAAATCTGCTATGACGCCTGCATAAACTTCAAAACCAAAGGGGACAGACATGTTTGATATGAAATTGATCGAGACCGCCAACGCGCTGGTCAAGCACTGCCAGGACGGCACAGAAGCCGAAGCGCTAGACACACTTTACGCGCAAGATTGCGTCTCTATTGAGGCTCTGGACATGCCCGGCGGACCCATGGGTCGCGAAGCCAAAGGCCTGGACGCTATTCGGGGCAAACATGAATGGTGGTTCGCAAACAATGAGATTCATTCAAGTAGTGCCGAAGGCCCTTTCCTATACGCCCCAAAGACGTTCAGCGTGATTTTCGACATGGATGTGACAGACAAAAATTCTGGCCAGCGGATGCAGATGAAAGAAGTGGGTGTTTACACACTGAATGATGAGGGCAAGGTCGTCATGGAGGAATTCATGTACCCGCCCATGCCGGAAGAGTAAGCCGACGAAACAGCCTCACTGACCGACATCACGCAAGTGAGAGCCGCCTTGCCAGATGGGTTGGCGGCCCCCAAATACGGTACAATAAAATAGCGCGATGGCTCCCGCCGCGCGCTTTCACCTGTTTGGAGTGATATTATGGCTGAGACAGCCACGCTGGTAAAAGACGGGACAGATATGTCCTTCATGGCGGACGTGATCGAAGCCTCGAAAGAGGTTCCGGTTATCGTCGATTTCTGGGCACCTTGGTGTGGCCCGTGTAAGCAGCTCATGCCCCGTTTGGAAAAGAAAGTGAAAGAAGCGGCGGGCGGCGTTCGTCTGGTCAAAATCAATACGCAAGAACAGCAAGGCGTCGCCGGACAACTCGGTGTGCGCTCAATTCCGGCCGTTTATGCCTTTAAAGACGGGCAGCCTGTAGATGGCTTTATGGGCGCAGTCCCCGACAGCGAGCTCGATAGCTTTATTGGTCGCCTCACGGGCGCGGTCGATCCAAAAGAAGAAGCCGCCGCATTGGTCGAACGCGCGCGCGGTAGCCTGACAGCCGGCGATCCCGGCGGAGCCGCCCAAGATTTTGCGCAAGCCCTCCAACTCGATGCAGAAAATGGTAGCGCTCTGGCCGGACTGGCCCGCATCTACCTGGATATGGGGGACCGCACGCAGGCCGAAGAATTGGTTGCCGCGGCGGACGGAAAATTGGCCGATCACCCCGAAGTCGCCAGCCTCCGCAGCGAGCTCGCTTTGACAGAGAACACGCCTATTTCCGAAGCTGAAGCAGAAGAAAGCCCAGAGGCTGATCCCGCTCTGGAAGCGGCGAGGGCGGCTGTGGCTGCGAACCCGAAAGACCTAGACGCTAAACTCGCTCTGGCGAAGGTGCTCGCTGCCAAAGGCGACCGGAGCGAAGCTGTCGATCAATTGATTGAAAGCGTCGCGCAAGACCGCAAACATGACGACGAAGCCGCGCGAAAATTCTTGCTGACGATCTTTGAAGCCGAAGGGCCAGAGAGTGAAATCAGTATTGAAGGACGGCGTCGTTTAGCCTCCCTGCTTTACGCCTAACCCTGTGACCCGCACGCAAAACAAGGCCATCAGGCCGTTTGCGACGTAGATAAACCGTGAGCGCCCACTACAAATCTCTTGCACGTCGGACAAAGCCCGGCGTGATTCCTATCTTTCCGCTCGGCGGGGCGGTGCTGCTGCCCGTTTGCGACCTGCCGCTGAACATCTTTGAACCGCGCTATCTCAACATGATCGATGACGCGCTTAAAGGTGACCGCCTGATTGGGATGATCCAGTCTGGAAAAGATGGCGAGTTGGCACAAATTGGTGGGCTTGGCCGGATTATCCAATTTTCCGAGACCGAGGATGGGCGTTATTTGGTCGTATTAAAGGGTTTAAAGCGCTTCCGGATCAAGAGCCTTCCCGATGTCAGCACACCCTATCGCCAAGCCGA
>CAWUKE010000013.1:0-23508 GCA_963922935.1 uncultured Alphaproteobacteria bacterium
CAGTGGGCCAAGACCGTTTTCAGACATCAGAACATCGAGCGCGGCTTGCGTGGTTCCGCCGGGGCTGGTGACAGCAGTGCGAAGTTCACTGGGGCTGCGTTCTGATGCCTCCATTAGCGCGCTCGCCCCAATGACGGTTTGTTGGGCGAGGGTGGCTGCCGTTTCCGGGTCAAGGCCGAGGCTGCGGCCCGCGGCCTCAAGTGTTTCGGCCAAGTAGAATAGGTAGGCTGGCCCAGACCCACTAATCGCGGTGACCGCATTGATTTTTTCGTCACTATCAACGCATACGACAGTTCCAGATACTTTTAAGAGGGCTTCGGCCTTTTCCGTCATTTCATCATTAAGCTCACTCGAGGCCACATAAGCACTGACGCCACGTCCAATAGAGGCGGGGGTATTGGGCATTGCTCGGACAATACGGGCGGACGGAAACAAAGCCTGCAATCGCGCCACAGAAACGCCCGCTATGATGGATATTAGCAGCGCGCCCGCCGGTAGGTTGGCAGAAACATGGCGGGCTAATGATGAGAGACTCTGCGGTTTGACCGCCAGAAGGACAACGTCAATGGATTTTGGGATGTCTTCCGGGCTCGTTAGGTGCCGCGCACCGCGTTCAATCGCAAAAACGGCCTCCGTCCCTGGGGTTGGATCGAGAACAGCTAGGTTCCGCGGATTGATAATCTTTGCCTTCAGCCAGCCAGACAGCAAAGCGCCGCCCATATTTCCTGCACCGATGATTAAATGCGACAGCGCCATAGGTGCGCTCTATCGGTGTGCGGCTAAATCCACAAGCGCTTCGGCGAGGGCGTCTTCCGGGGATTTCCCCGCCCAGATAACATATTGCGCGGCAGGATAGCCTTTTTCCGCAGCGTCGAGGGCTTGAGCCATGACGTCCATGGCTTGATCTGTGCTCAGCTTTGCGCCGCCTTTGAGGGAAATTGCGTGGCGGTAGACGAGGCCTTTCGTCTGGTTCCAAAGGTCGAAATGACCAGCGACTAGCCGTTCATTCAATAATGATAAAAGACGGCACATCGCATCGTTTCGCCCGCCCGGAACACGGCCGTCAAACAGGATAAAAAGCGCAAGGTTTTCATCGGAAGGGTTCCAGCTGAGCGAGAGCTCATAATTGCAATGAACGCCATGCAATTCGACGTGAAGTGCGTTTTCGTCTTCCCGCTCAAATCGGTATCCTTCAGCCGTTGCAATCCGCAAGAACGTATCGATCGGATTGTGCCGCAAGGCTGCTGCCGTCCCTAAGCGCGGTGCGGGTCGAATAGAATTTTCGTGGGCAATAGCCATGAATAGTCCTGCGAATCTCAACATAATGGCTACGAATTTCTGACGGCCTGACAAGCGGGCAGGCGCAAAGCGGTGTGAGTAACCGAATTTCTATGGGGAAATTAACGTTTCGCTTCGGCGACAGAAGGGTCCCGCCAGGGGTCATGCTTGTGCATAACGCGCTGAAAACGGGATGAACTGACCAGTTTATCAAGCCAAGTCCTTACGGATTCCGGCGCCGCTACCCGCCACCAGTCTGGTTCTGTATTGGCGAATTGCCTGACGAAAGGAAACGTCGCGACGTCCAGATAGCCAGCCTGATCTGAGCTATGTAGAAACGATTGCATTTTCAGAGGGTTCGTTAAGTCTTCTAAGGCGGATAAAGCTATTGCGCGTTGGCTTTCATCCACGTCGCCCCGCTTTGCCTCAGGATTATACCGACTGGCATATTTATAGCGGTCGAGAGCGTCTTTGAACGTCACGAGGAAAGCTTCGGCGCGTGACCGGGCGCCGTCTTGTTTCCAACCTTCAAGATCGGATTGGTCCAAGGCCCAGTCCATAATGTCGAGGCTTTCTTCCAGGACTGTCCCATCCTCTAACACAAGAACAGGGACAGTGCCTTTGGGCGAGGCGGCCAACATGGCGGGAGGCTTATCCGAGAGTTTGACCTCGCGATGGTCAACGACAATTTCAGCAACATCCAAAGCCATTCGTGCCCGCATGGCAAAGGGGCAGCGACGGAAGCTATAAAGGATTGGCCTCATGCTTTGCGAGCGAGGTGGGTTTCACCGCGTGCACGGGCTAGCTCGATTTGCTTCTGCCGCTCAGCGTAGCGTTGGCGATCGATTTTTTCATCGACACAGTGCGGGCATTGCACACCCGGAATATAGAGGGGCGATTGGCAATCCGTTTCAGAAATCGGTGACCGACATGCGTGACATAGTCGCCAATCCGTTTCGGCTAGGCCGTGGGAGACAGCGACCCGATTATCAAAGACGAAGCAATCGCCTTTCCAGAGGCTTTTATCGGCTTGCTGCGTCTCTAAATATTTGAGGATCCCGCCTTTAAGGTGCAGGATTTCATCAAAGCCTTCACTGAGCATATAAGATGAGGCTTTCTCACACCGGATGCCACCCGTGCAGAACATGGCGACCCGTTTGCCTTCTAATGCGTCTTTATTGTCGGCGACCCATTGCGGGAATTCACGAAAGCTCTTCGTTTTTGGATCAATAGCGCCTTCAAAGGTACCAATGCCGACTTCGTAGTCGTTCCGTGTATCGATCACGACGGTGTTTGGGTCCTGTAGAACCGCGTTCCAGTCTTCAGGATTGACATAAGTTCCGACCGTCTCTGTCGGATCAACACCTTTAACGCCTAAGGTCACGATTTCAGATTTCAGCCGCACCTTGAAGCGCAAGAAAGGCATGTCCTCAGCTTGACTATATTTGGCCTCAAGATCATGCAGGCGCGGGTCCTGTCGCAAAGATACGATCATGGCATCTAGAGCTTCCGGCTGAGCGGCAATCGTCCCGTTAATGCCTTCACTGGCAACTAGGATAGTTCCTTTCACACCCAATTCTTCACCGCGACGGGTCAGCGTTTCCCGCAGCGCTGCAATATCCTCAATCGGGACGAACTTATAAAGTGCGGCAATTTTGAAGGTCATAGCCGGGAGCTAAGCTGAGTGCTTGTCTCGATCAACTCTTCTGGTCAGCCGCGATATCGCCTTCTGCTAGTTCGATCAGGCGGTCGAGCAAAGAGGTGGCGTTCAAAAATGCGATCAGTTGGGACGGGAATTCTTGTCGATCTAGCCAGTCTGTGAGTGTCTTTTCTATGAAATCAGGGTCATTACAGGTCCGGGCGAGCAGGCGGAGGTCCCTTGTGCCAGGACCATTTTTAAACTCATCTTCCAAATCGTTGAGCGCTGTACGAAGGGAGAGCAACGTCAAAGGGCCGGGCGTGTCGCCGGCAATATAAGAGGCTCCGGCTTTTCGGATGGCTCGGATGGAAGTCTGCGTACGCTCTTCAAGTCGGTCCAAAGCCCGTTCCGCTCTTGGTTCAATCCAGTCTGCTGTGCAGATTTTTGCGGGATCGGGGGACGTTGCGCAGCCTGTCATCAAGAGCGCTCCTGCGAAACTCGTAAAAAGCCAAAGATAATTCGGTTTCATATGGTCGAGCCTAAGTAAATTCTGATTTGAGCTAAAGAGCGCATTGCTGTCCTTGTGTAATGGGGTTACGTCTTCAGGGGAAGAGAGAGGGCCTGAATGGTTCAACCGCAAGACATTTCATCCGGTGCGTCCGGCTTAACCCCCGTTGAAATTCAACAAGTCCGGGAACAACTCGACCGTATCGTAAGCTCAAAGCTTTTTCGCGATACGACACGAATGAAGCGCTTTTTGCGCTACGTTACCGAAGAAACGCTGGAAGGGCGTGCGGATCGCCTAAAGGGCTATACGATCGGATTAGAAGTATTTGATCGCCCGGATGATTTCGATCCTCAGGCCGATACGATTGTTAGGGTCCAGGCGGGCCAGCTACGCCGTCGTCTTGATCTTTATTATGCAACGATTGGCGAAGATGATCGCGTCCGTCTAACGGTGCCAAAGGGTCGTTACGCGCCGCAATTTGAGTTCCGCTCGACGTCTACCCGAAAGGATTTGCGGCAAAAGCCTATTCTAGCGTTGCTAGAGGGCGGGCAAAAAGCGTCCCGTCCGGGATTAGCGGTCCTGACATTTGATGACCTTACGCCGGGCGCTGAAGCGAACTTTTTCGCAGAAGGCCTAACCGCGGAGATTGTCGGGGACTTGGTTCAGTTCCGTCATCTGCGTGTCGTTGTCGTCCGGCCGTCCGTTTGTGCCCGGACGCCCAGTATGCCCGTGAAAGAAGTCGGTAAGCAATTGGATGCCCAGTTCCTTTTGTCAGGGAGTGTGCGTAGGGCAGGAAACGTATTCCGTGTTGTTGTCGACTTGATCGATACAGAAAGCGGTGAGATCATGTTCCAGCGGACCTTTGATCGGCAATATACCTCGGAAAATTTGTTCGAAATCCAAGAAAACATCGCTTCAAATGTCGCGGCAGCCGTTGCTGCGCCGTTTGGCCAGATCAATCGCTACAATTGGCGACAGCGCAAAGGCGAACGGGATAATCTTTCTGCATATGAGACGGTCCTTCAATACTACGCGATGAACCTGACAGCCAATCTTGAAGATGCCAAAGCGCTCCTTGCCAAGGTCGAAGATATTACGCGGGAGAATGTCAACTTCTCGTCTGGCTTTGCCATCCGCGGGCTCCTCAACGTTTATCTCTGTACGCAATGCATTCCACCAGCCGACAGGCGCAAGTCGCTCGATAAGGCTCAAGCGATGGCGAACCAGGCGATCAAACTTGATCCTTTAAATTCGATGGCTCACTTTGCCGCTTTTCAGGCCCGATATCATGAAGGTTTGATGGAACGCGCCGAAGCGCACGCGCAACGGGCCATGGCACTCAATCCCAACGATTATATTATGCTCCAATATCTGGCGCTGACGCATGCTTTGCGCGGCGACAATGAAGCGTCCGAGGCGTTCGATACAGCGTCTCGTCGCCTCATTGCGACACCGCCGCCTTGGTTTGAGGGTTCGCGCCTCTGCCGGTCTTTATCTCGACTTGAATTTGAAGACGCATCGGCTTTGGACGTTAGTCTTCGAGATAGTGTCTCTCTCTGGTTTATAAAACTGGCCGCGTTAGGACATTTGGGTCGCGTCGAAGAGGGGCGGGCCTTCTTTGCGGAGATGAACGCTGGGAAAGACATCACAATTTCTGATTGGTGGCGCACGCTTAGCACATGGCATCCTGCGCCTGAGATTGCGGAAATCATAAAATCCGGTTGGCGCAAGGTGGGCCTCGACATCTAATCGCTCAAGTACTCATCGCTGATGCCGCTATCGTTGGAACGCGCCCGGTCCAAAGCGGCGGTAGGATAAAGCGGAGATATCGGTGTTCTCCGGTGAAAATAGAAATGATGGGGCGGCTAAGGCGCCTTGATCGGGGCCATAGATTGTCCTGAGGCACCTTTGCACCGTGACATCGAGCTTGATTGCGGCGCTTTTTCCAGAAATCTATAAATGATCGTTTAGAATAGCGGTGGAGTAGAGTCTAGAGGCAGCGCTTTCGCGAACGATCTAATTGATGGTCGCCTGCGCGGAGTATTGGGTTTCCATCGGCGCGGCGACCAGCATGGCCCAATAGGTCGAGTAGGTCGTCTTGGGCTCGTAGACGAGGGCGATCCCAAAATCAGAGACATCATCGCGCAGTAAGTTCGCATTGTGCCCTGGACTGTCTTTCCAGGCCTGGAAGACAGCGTCCCAGCTTCGTTGTCCTGTCGCAACATTTTCCCCGGCGATGGTGAAGCTATAGCCGACGCGCTGCACACGTTCTCCATGCGTTGATCCGTCCGTGCCCTCATGGCTGATAATCCCAGCTTGGGCTAAGTCAGCCGCATGGATGCGGGATGCAAGGTTCAGCTTTTCATCTAAGCCAACAGGGCCCATGCCATGGCTGGCACGATAGGCGTTCAAGTCCCGTAAGGCGATATCAAGATCAAGCGGTTCGGGAGGGATTTGCGGGAAGACAGGGTTGGTGCCAAAGCCATCATTAAGTCGGCAGATAGCGGCCGCTTTGGTTACATCGGGTTGGTAGGTGACGGCGCCGCGGCAGCGCGTGTCAGCTTTACAAAGTGCTGAGCATTCTTCGGGGGAGGTGACGGGAACGGTTTCATAAGTTCCATCGTCAGGTTTGAAAGTATCGTTGGGTGATGGTGTGGATGCGGAAGCCTGGAGGGCTGTCAAAGACAGACTGCCCATAAGAATAAATGCAAAAGAGCTCAGCCGCATCATCTTATACATAAACTTTCGCCTCCACTTTCGAAGGCTAAGACACAGTGAAAACCCTTAAGAATCATTGAGATTAGGGTTACGATTTCACAAGGCCGCGTTCATCTTGGCCGCAAAAGCGATTTTCCGTAAAAGCGAGATTATGGGGTTGCAGACCCGCTCCCGACACCTGCTGCGAGGTCTCTTTCGCGCGTCATGGCCAGCGCCAAACCTTCATAATAGGCCGTGACCGCTTGTGCCTGAGCATCGTCTTCAAGTGGGTCAGGGGCGGCTAGGGCTTCCACGCGTTTGCCTTTGTGGACATCGCGCATAAACGCTCTCCATGTATCAACGGGCAAAAGCCCGCCTGTGACGCGACGCATCGGGCTGTTATCATCGTTGCCCATCCAAACACCGGTCGTGATCTGATTAGTGAAGCCAATGAACCAGGCATCGCGGTAATCTTGGGACGTCCCCGTTTTTCCAGCGGCAGGCCGACGACCAAGTTTCGCGCCATAAGCGGTTCCTGTATCGATCGTATCGCGAAGCATTGAGGTCATTTGCCTGGCATAAGGCAGGGGGTAGACACGCACGGGTTCCTGCGGGCGGTAAGTGTAAAGCGGATCGCCGGACGTATTTTCAATTCGCGTAATAATGTGCGGTCGTCGGCGTAGGCCTTCATTCGCAAAGACGGTGTAGGCGCCGGTCAATTCCAACAAATCAACTTCAGAGCTACCGAGTGAAAGAGAAAGCTCTGGTCGCAGCGTGGACTCGATGCCAAACTGGGTCGCGATTTGGGCGACGCGAGAGGGGCCGATTTCGGCACCAATCTGCGCAGCGATAGTATTGATAGATAGCTTCAAAGCTTCCCGTACGGTCATCGGACCACGGAAACGCTCCGTGTAATTCTCGGGTTCCCACCCCCCAATATTGGTCGGTTGATCCACCCTGACGGTCGCGGGTGTGAAGCCATCTTGTAGGGCCGCCGCATAAACGAAGGCTTTGAAACTAGAGCCGGGTTGGCGTTTTGCTTGAACGGCGCGGTTAAACTGATTGGCTGCATAATCCCTCCCACCGATCATGGTTTTGATCGCGCCTGTTTCATTTTCGATGGCGATGATCGCCCCTTCTGAGACTTTTTTCGACTTCCCTGACTTATCCAGGATTTGTGTCAGAGCCTTATGCCCTGCGGTCATCATCTCGGCGTCCAGTGTTACCGTTACGACCAGGTCTTTATGTTTTAGGCCTGCGCGTTGTCGGGCTTCTTTTGCAATATAATCAAAGGCAAAGCCCATAATGTTCGTGTCAATAATATCGCGCGACTCTGTCAAAATTTCAGGCGGATTAGCGATGGCCTCTGCGCGTTGTGCCTCGGTGATAAAGCCATTGGCGACCATGCGGGAGAGGACGGTTTGTGAGCGGCGCAGGGCCGTCTCATAATTGCGTTGCGGATTATACCGCGACGGAGCCTGCGCCAAACCCGCAATCATTGCGGCTTCGGAAAGGGAGACATCTGCCGCGCTTTTACCAAAGAAACGCTGGGCCGCGGCTTCCACCCCGAAAATCTGCGGGCCCAAGCTGATGCGGTTCATGTAGAGTTCTAGGATTTCCGGCTTGGAGAGAACCGCTTCCATATCGCGGGCGAGGATTGCTTCTTGAACTTTGCGGCGATAGGTCTTCTCCGGCGTCAAGAGCATCGTTTTGACGAGCTGCTGTGTCAGCGTGGAGCCACCTTGTCCGCGCTCACCTTCGCGGAAATTGTTGACCAGCGCACGCAGGATCGCGCGATTGTCGACACCTTCATGTTCGAAAAAACGTTCATCTTCGATTGCCAACACTGCATTGGGCAAATGGGCGGGCATTTCATCAAGTTTGAGGGGGCGCCCCAGCCAAGGTCCGCGATGACCGAGCATTTGCCCTGTCTCGTCCAAGACCGTGATCGTTTCGACCACATTGAACTGCCACATGGTCTGCTTATCCGGCAGATCGGGCAGGCCTTCGAGCATGTAGTTCCGCCCGACGAGGAAAATAGAGGTGCAAATGAAGGTCAGAGTCGCAAGAGTGCCGAGAACCCAAGTGGATTTGCGGCGACGTCCGCGCTGTTCCTCCACATTGATGTCGGCCCGATAGGTCGCCATAATTTCGCTTAACCGCGTTCGGCCTTCTGCTTCAATCCTTCAAATCATGCCTTCACACGATCCAACATCTTTCTGGAAGACCAAGAGTTTGGCGGAAATGAGTCCGTCCGAATGGGAAAGCCTGTGTGATGGCTGCGGGATGTGTTGCCTGATCAGTTTGGAAGATGAGGACACCGGCGACATCCTGCTAACCGATGTCCATTGCAAGCTTTTTGATAATCAGAGCTGTCGCTGTCGCGATTATGAAAATCGCAAACGGCATGTGCCTGACTGTGTGAAACTGACGCCGGGTAAAATTGCCAGTCTTCAATGGATGCCCCGTACCTGTGCTTACCGCCTTGTAAGCGAGGGCAAGTCACTACCCGATTGGCATCATCTGGTGAGCGGGGATAGGAACACAATCCACGAGGTGGGGCAGAGCGTTCAAGCCGCGACAATCTCTGAATTAGACCTTCCCGAAAAAGACCTTGTGACCCGGATTACAGTCTGGCCCGGCGAGCCCGATCATTTCTGAAAATAGGCTGTCGCCAAGTCACTGAAATTGCGAATTATTCGCACCAATGCGCCGCATGACAGAAGCGCATATTTGCGCAGATTACCGCGTTGCATTCCCGTGCCACGCTCTCTAGGTTCCGCGCGATTCCACCGCATGCGTTTGAGTATAGTCTCGGCGTGATGGCTGGCAGAGGGACAAAGGTGTCATGGAAGATTTCCTGATCGAATATTTGCCGATGGTTTTCCTCTTCGGGATTGCACTGGCTCTGTCCGTGGCTTTCCTGCTTGTCCCCGCGATTATCGCCCCGAAAGATCCCGACGCCGAGAAGGTGTCCACCTATGAGTGCGGGTTTGAGGCGTTTGATGACTCGCGGATGAAATTTGATGTGCGGTTTTACCTCGTGGCTATCCTCTTCATTATTTTCGATATTGAAGTAGCATTCTTGTTCCCGATCGCGGTTAGCCTCGACGTTGTCGGTATTTATGGCTGGACGATTATGGCGATCTTCCTGCTCGAGCTTTTTGCGGGGCTGGCCTACGCTTGGAAAATCGGCGCGTTGGATTGGGAATAGGTGAGGGGATTAGGAGACGATTATGGCGAACATTCTTACACCTGATCAGCCCGCTTTTGGAACAGCGGCTCGCGACCTTGGCGATCCAAATTATGATCCGCGCCTGCATGATGCAGGTTTTGATGGTTTGTCTGACCAGCTGGCAGATAAGGGCTTTATCACAGCGGCGTCTGACGACTTGATTACATGGGCGCGCACCGGCTCGCTTATGTGGATGACCTTTGGGCTGGCTTGCTGCGCTGTGGAGATGATGCAGGCATCCATGCCGCGCTATGATTTGGAACGTTTTGGATTTGCACCGCGGGCGTCCCCCCGTCAGTCCGATGTTATGATCGTGGCCGGGACGCTGACCAATAAAATGGCTCCGGCGCTTCGTAAGGTTTACGATCAAATGCCGAACCCGCGTTACGTGATCTCTATGGGATCGTGTGCCAATGGCGGTGGCTATTACCACTATAGCTACAGCGTTGTCCGCGGCTGTGACCGCATTGTTCCTGTTGATGTCTACGTGCCGGGCTGCCCGCCCACCGCCGAGGGTCTGATCTACGGTATCTTGCAGCTGCAGCGCAAAATCCGCCGTGAGGGGAGCATCATTCGATGACGGACTTCGCCGATATTAAGGACCATATCAGCGCGCATCACGGCGAGGCTGTCACAGCGATGGTTGAAGCGCATGGCGAGTTGACGTTAGAGGTGCGCCGCGCCGAGATCCTCAACATTATCGCGTTTCTGCGCGATGATCCGATCTGCAAGTTCAATCAGCTGATTGATCTCTGTGGTGTGGATTATCCGTCTCGCGCGCGCCGGTTCGATGTGGTCTACCACTTCCTCTCCATGGCGCATAATACGCGTATCCGCGTGAAGTGTACCACGGATGAAGAAACGCCTGTCATGTCCATCGTGTCGCTCTTTCCCAATGCCGATTGGTATGAGCGTGAAGCCTTCGATATGTATGGTATTATCTTTGATCAGCACCCGGACCTCCGCCGCATCCTCACAGATTATGGCTTTGAAGGCTATCCGCTGCGCAAAGACTTCCCGCTGACCGGCTATGTCGAAGTCCGCTATGATGATGAGCGCAAAGAAGTCGTCTACGAACCGGTCGTCCTCCAACAAGAATATCGCAGTTTCGATTTCCTTTCGCCTTGGGAAGGCGCGAAATATGTCTTGCCGGGTGATGAGAAGAGTGAGGCGGCGGAATAGGCTGTGCGAACGGCTACGGTTATATCATTTCTCTTAGCGCTTACTAGTGTCTGTGCTGCGTGCGCTGAAAGCACATCCGACATTTCAGAATTTTCGGACTCCCATCTTCAAGATTGTATGACGGCGGCTAACGTCTTTCAGCAGACGGCAAGAAGTTCTGATGATCTTGTGACTGACCCGAAACTTCGCCGAGACGATTTTCTGCTTCGTGATGAATGGATGAGGCGACTTGCAACTAAGGGCGATGCACAGGACTGGTTTGCGTCCATTGACATGAGCGAGTTTACAAAACGGCAGATGGGAAATCTAAGGGAGTTCGATTTTGTTGGGGAGGCAAAGACACAGTACGAGCAGTGCGATGGTCTATTGCTAGCGCTCCAAGATCGCCTTTTGAAGGAATTGACTGATGGCAACAACTGAAGCCCTCATAACTGACGAAGCGGATCGCCGCTTTACGATCAATTTCGGCCCGCAGCACCCGGCGGCGCACGGCGTGTTGCGTCTGGTGTTGGAGCTAGAAGGCGAAATCGTCGAGCGTGTTGATCCGCATATCGGCTTGCTACACCGCGGGACGGAAAAGCTGCTCGAACATAAGACCTATATGCAAGGCACGCCTTATTTCGACCGTCTCGATTATGTGGCGCCGATGAACCAAGAGCATGCCTTCTGTCTGGCGATCGAAAGGCTGGCCGGTATTGACGTGCCCCGTCGCGCGCAATTCATTCGCGTGGTCTATTGCGAGATCGGGCGTATTCTTTCGCATCTGCTAAACATCACGACACAAGCCATGGATGTCGGCGCGCTGACGCCGCCGCTTTGGGGCTTTGAAGAGCGTGAAAAGCTGATGGTGTTTTATGAGCGGGCCTCTGGCGCGCGGATGCACGCCAACTATTTTCGTCCCGGTGGCGTTCATCAGGACCTCCCGCCTGCGCTGATCAATGACATTTTGGTCTGGGCTGATCAGTTTCCCGATCGTCTGGATGAGATTGAAACGCTGCTGACAGAAAACCGTATCTTTAAACAGCGTAATGTTGATATTGGCGTTGTGACAAAGCAAGAGTGTTATGACCTCGGCTTTACGGGCGTCATGGTGCGGGGCTCTGGCATCCCGTGGGATTTGCGTCGCAATCAACCTTACGAGGTTTATAGCGAGCTCGATTTCAAAATCCCGCTTGGCAAAAATGGCGATTGCTATGATCGCTACCTCTGCCGTGTCGAGGAAATGTATGAGAGCGTGAAGATCATCAAGCAAGCGCTTGAAATGATGCCGGAGGGTCCGGTGATGACGGAGGACAATAAGTTTGTTCCGCCGCGTCGCGCCGAAATGAAGCAAAGCATGGAAGCGTTGATCCATCACTTCAAGCTCTACACCGAAGGGGTAAAGGTCCCTGCGGGTGAAGCCTATGCGGCCGTCGAATGCCCAAAGGGTGAGTTTGGTGTCTACCTTGTCGCCGACGGGACGAACCAGCCTTATCGCTGTAAGATAAGAGCGCCGGGCTTTCCGCACCTCGCTGCGATGGATTATTTGAATAAGGGCCACATGCTGGCGGACGTCTCCGCTATCCTTGGCTCCCTCGATATTGTGTTCGGAGAAATCGACCGATGAGCGCCGATCCTTTAAAGAAAACCTATCTCGATTACATCGGGCGCGGCTATGAGGTCGTTTCGGCCTATCAAGCGGATGGCTTTCACTTTCACGTGCTGCAATGCAATGACGATGTCGTCATCGCTCATATGCCCCATGAAAAAATAATGGCGGATGGTTTTATGATGGACCACGATGTCACGATTACACGGTTTATGAAATGAGTGTTCGTCGTCTCGCTGTCGTCCAGCCAAAAGATGTGTCGCTTTCACCCAAAGCGTTGAAAGCCATTCAGGGTTGGGTCAAAAAATATCCAGACGGGCGGCAACGCTCTGCTTTGATTCCGGCGCTTTGGATCGCGCAAAAAGATGCGGGCGGTTGGTTGCCTGAAGCTATTTTACGTCAGGTCGGTGATGAACTCGGCATGGCCTATATCCGCGTCTACGAAGTCGCGACATTCTACACCATGTTCAACCTGTCGCCCGTCGGTGAGTTTCACATCCAGCTTTGCGGGACGACGCCCTGCTGGCTGCGCGGTTCCGATGCTTTGAAAGAGGTATTGAAACGGCGTGTTGGCCCCCAAAATACCGTCAGCGAAGACGGTAAGTTTAGCTGGTTAGAGGTCGAATGCCTCGGCGCCTGCGCCAATGCTCCTATGATGCAGGTGTCTACCGATGTGGATGACGATCCTTATTACGAGGACCTGACGCCCGAAAGTCTCGAGGCGATTTTAGATGCCTTTGCAGCCGGTAAAGAGCCTGAGCGTGGGCCCCAGAATGGCCGGACGAATTCTGCGCCGGAAGGCGGGCCAAAAGTGCTGACGACGGCAGGTCTTTATGATGCAGTTCAAACACTGAAGGCGCTGCCGCACGCGGACAAAAAAGCGAAAGTGAATCACTATCAGTGGGATCCGAAAGCGCGTCGCGCGACTCGTCGCGGTTGGGTTGACCCAGCGCGCAATGCTGATCCTGACCCCAAGAAGCGTAAAGGTAATCTTGGTCGCGACTTGACCAAAGGTCTCGTTGATGACGACCCGATGAAAGGTTTGCCAGCGCGGGCGTCCAAGCCAAAGGCTAAGAAGCCCAAAGTGCTTTACACCGGAGGGGCGACAGATGGGGCACCCGATGATCTGAAGAAAATCAAAGGGATTGGCCCCGTCTTTGAGCGCGAGCTCAACGAGAAAGGCGTTTATTATTACCGCCAGATTGGTGCGTGGAAGGCAGCTGACATCAAAGTCGTTGAAAGCGAGGCTCTGTCGCGTTTCCCCGGACGGATTAAGCGTGACGAGTGGGTGAAGCAGGCGAAGAAACTCGCCAAGGAGGTGACGAAATGACGACCCTTCTGACAGACGAAGATCGTATCTTCAAAAATCTTTATGGCCTGCAGGATTGGGGTCTTGATGGCGCGCGGCAGCGCGGCGCATGGCTGGGGACAGCGGCGATGCTGGCCCAAGGCAAAGACTGGATCATTGATCAGGTGAAAGCCTCTGGTCTGCGCGGACGCGGCGGCGCGGGTTTCCCGACGGGCCTGAAGTGGTCCTTCATGCCGAAAGAAGTTGGTGAGCGTCCACATTACCTGGTCGTGAATGCTGACGAGTCAGAGCCCGGCACGTGTAAAGATCGCGAGATGATGCGCAATGATCCGCATCTGCTAATTGAGGGCTGCCTTGTGGCAGGCTTCGCGATGCAGGCCCATGCTGCCTACATTTACCTCCGCGGGGAATACACATTTGAGCGTAAACGTCTCCAAGCCGCGGTTGACCAAGCCTATGAAGCTGGGTTGATCGGGAAGAATGCCTGCGGCTCCGGCTGGGACTTTGATGTCTATGTCCATCATGGCGCTGGCGCTTATATTTGCGGTGAAGAGACTGCGTTGATTGAAAGCCTTGAGGGCAAGAAAGGACAACCGCGTCTAAAACCGCCATTCCCGGCCAACTCTGGACTTTATGGGTGCCCGACGACAGTCAACAATGTTGAATCGATCGCGGTCGTGCCTACAATCTTGCGCAAAGGGGCGGACTGGTTTGCAAGTTTCGGACGTGATAATAATAAAGGCACGAAAGTTTTCTCAATCTCAGGCCACGTCAATACGCCGTGTAATGTTGAGGAAGCGCTCTCTATCCCATTGAAAGAATTGATTGAACGGCACGCAGGCGGCGTGCGCGGGGGCTGGGATAATCTGAAAGCGATCATTCCCGGTGGATCCTCGGTTCCGCTTCTGCCGAAAGAAATCTGCGATACGGTTTTGATGGATTTTGATGCGCTGCGGGAGCATCAGTCGGGTCTCGGTACAGCAGCGGTCATTGTGATGGACCAAAGCACGGATGTCGTGAAAGCGATCGCGCGGTTGAGCTATTTCTACAAGCATGAGAGCTGCGGGCAATGCACGCCTTGCCGCGAGGGTACGGGCTGGATGTGGCGTGTCATGGAGCGCATGGTACGCGGCGAGGCCGAGACCAAAGAAATCGACATGCTGCTGGATGTCACCAAGCAGGTCGAAGGCCACACCATCTGTGCGCTCGGTGACGCGGCGGCCTGGCCGATCCAAGGCCTCATCCGCCACTTCCGTCACGAAATCGAAGACCGCATTGATAGTTATCGCGCGGGCAAACCCGTCTTTGTACAGGCAGCTGAATAATGAGCGACCTTCGCAAAATTAAAATTGACGGCGTCGAGCATGAGGTGCCGGGTGAATACACGCTCATGCAGGCGTGTGAGGAGTATGGCGGAGCGGAAATTCCGCGATTCTGCTATCACGAGCGCCTGTCTGTTGCTGGTAACTGCCGGATGTGCCTGGTTGAGTGGGAAGGCGCGCCGAAGCCGCAAGCGTCCTGTGCGCTGCAAGTCAAAGATCTTCGTCCGAACCGCGACGGGTCACCAGCGCATATCAAGACGAATTCAGAGGTGGTGAAGAAAGCGCGTGAAGGCGTGATGGAATTCCTTTTGATCAATCACCCGTTGGATTGCCCCATTTGCGATCAGGGCGGTGAGTGTGATCTGCAAGATCAAGCGATGGCCTATGGTCGTGATTTCTCTCGGTTTGAAGAGAATAAGCGCGCTGTCGATGACAAGCATATGGGGCCGCTCGTCAATACGATTATGACGCGCTGTATCCAATGTACGCGTTGCGTGCGCTTCATCACAGAGGTCGCCGGCGTGCAGGAAATTGGTCTTGTCAACCGTGGTGAGAACGCTGAAATCACGACCTATCTTGAGAAGTCACTGACATCAGAACTCTCCGGTAATGTCATTGACCTTTGCCCAGTTGGGGCTCTGACGTCGAAGCCCTACGCCTTCAACGCGCGCCCTTGGGAGCTCGATAAAGTCGAAAGCATTGACGTCATGGATGCGGTTGGGTCAAACATTCGCGTTGATAGCCGTCGTGATGCCGTTCTGCGCATCCTGCCGATGGTCAATGATGACGTGAATGAGGAATGGATCAGTGATAAAACGCGCTTTGTGTGGGATGGTCTGGCTCGTCAGCGCCTGGACAGACCCTTCTTGCGCAAGCATGGCAGGTTGCAGGCTGTGGGTTGGGACGAAGCTCTGGCCGTTGTCGCGACCAAGCTGAAAGGTGATCCTGAGAAAATCGCCGCAATTGCCGGCGATCTCTGCGACGCTGAATCCATGTTTGCGTTGAAGTCACTCATGGATGCGCTGGGCGTTAAAAATATCGATTGTCGTCAGGACGGGTCGGTGCTCGGCGATGGACCCCGCGAGACTTATTTGTTCAATAGCACGATCGCGGGCATTGATCACGCCGATGCGATTTTGCTGATCGGAACCAACCCACGTCTTGAAGCGCCGATCATTAATGCACGCATCCGCAAGCGTTGGATCACGGGCGAGCTAGACGTGGGCGTGCTGGGCGCTGATGCGGATCTGACCTATGATTATGAAAATGTCGGCTTGAGCGCAGCAGACCTGTCCGGGTTTGCGAAAAAGCGCAGCGGTTTTGCGAAAGCCTTCAAGGCCGCGAAAAATCCAATGGTGATCGTTGGGTCGAATGCATTGATCGGTTCAGACGGCAAAGCACTATTGGCTGAGATCGGGTCTTTGTTGAAATCCGCTAAAGTCGTCCGCGATGATTGGAATGGGTTCAACGTGCTCCACAGCGCCGCGAGCCGTGTCGCGGGGCTGTATATGGGTTTCATCCCAGGTGAAGGCGGCCGCGATATGGCGAACATCCTGTCGGGTGCGAAAGACGGCGCTATTGAAACCGTCTATCTCCTTGGGGCAGATGAATTTGACACGACGGCCTTGAAAGATGCGTTCGTGATTTATCAGGGTCATCACGGCGATGCAGGGGCCAGCGTTGCCGATGTCATCCTGCCAGGTTGTGCTTACACAGAAAAAGACGGCACTTACGTCAATACAGAAGGCCGTATGCAACAAGGCCAACGGGCTGTCCCACCCAAAGGTCAAGCCAAAGAAGATTGGGCCATTATCCGAGCTTTATCAGGGGCTTGTGACCGCGTTCTGCCGTTTGATAGTTTGACCCAGTTACGGGACACATTGGTGGAGGCTTACCCGACATTCGGGGCTATGGGCTACGCGCCAGGAGCCGTAAGCGTCACGTCTTTTGACGTCGAAACCCTAGGCGAAGCGGGCGCTCTCTCAAGTGCGGTCCTGCAAAGCGCAGTGTCCGATTTCTACATGACGAACCCGATCGCGCGGGCGTCAGAGGTCATGGCGGAGTGCTCTGCTGTGGTTGAGGCGCAAGACCCAGCGTATGGCGAGGCGGCAGAGTAATCATGGACCTTATGCAAATGAGTATCATGCAGACAGCGGTCAGTGGAGCCGCTGAGCTTGAGACGGCGACGTCAGGCAGTTGGGGACTTTGGGTCGCGCTGAAACTGCTGCAAGTTTTAGCCTTTGTCATTGTGCTCGCGCTCCTCGTGGCGGCGCTTGTTCTGGCAGACCGTAAAATCTGGGCAGCGGTGCAGATGCGCCGCGGGCCTAATGTGGTTGGGGCCTTTGGTTTGCTGCAAACCATCGCCGATGCGTTGAAGTTCTTCTTCAAGGAAATCGTAATCCCAGCCGGCTCGGACAAGTTTCTCTTTATCCTTGCGCCGTTGATAGCGTTGGTCATGGCGTTCTTGGCGTGGGCCGTCATTCCCGTCGCGCCGGGATGGGTCATTTCTGACATCAATATTGGTGTTCTCTACGTCCTGGCGATTAGTTCGCTGGGCGTTTACGGGATCATGATTGGCGGTTGGGCGTCTAACTCCAAATATCCGTTTATGGGTGCGCTTCGATCAGCGGCGCAAATGGTGTCCTACGAAGTATCTATTGGGTTCATCATCTTGACAGTGATCTTCGTGACCGGATCCATGAACCTGACAGAGATCGTCGGCGCGCAATCAGGCGGTTTCTGGAACTGGAACATGTTCAATTTCGGCAGCTTTGCAGACTACGGGCTAGGCGCGATCCTCGTGATCCCGACATTATTCTATATGGGGGTTCTGTTCTTTATCAGCGCGCTCGCCGAAACGAACCGTCCGCCATTTGATCTACCGGAAGCGGAATCAGAACTCGTCGCTGGGTATCAAGTGGAATATTCGTCTACGCCGTTCCTGATGTTCTTCTTCGCGGAATATGTGAACATCATGCTGTTGTCCGCAATGATGACGATCCTCTTCTTGGGCGGTTGGCACGCGCCCTTTGATGTGGGCTTCCAAATCTTGCCCGGCGTCTTCTGGTTTGTTCTGAAGACGGCATTTATCTTCTTCCTCTTCGCGATGGTGAAAGCGATCGTGCCGCGTTATCGCTATGACCAGCTTATGCGTTTGGGCTGGAAGGTCTTCTTGCCCACATCGCTTGTCGCCGTATTGGTCGTGTCCGGTGTCGTTGTCTTTACAGGAGCCGCCTAATGTCTCGTGTTAAGCAATTTGTTCGCGGCGCGCTGCTGCTAGAATTTGTCGAGGCGTTTGGCTTGGCCATGCGCTTCTTTTTCCGTCCCAAAGTGACCGTAAACTATCCGTTTGAGAAAGGTCCGCTGTCGCCGCGCTTTCGCGGGGAACACGCCTTGCGTCGCTACGCGTCGGGTGAAGAGCGCTGCATTGCCTGTAAGCTTTGCGAAGCGGTCTGCCCAGCGCAAGCCATTGTGATTGAAGCGGAACCACGCCCGGACGGATCGCGCCGCACAACCCGCTATGACATCGATATGGTCAAATGCATCTATTGCGGCCTCTGTCAGGAAGCCTGCCCAGTTGATGCGATTGTCGAAGGTCCAAACTACGAATTTTCCACCGAAACCCGCGAAGAGCTTTACTATGACAAAGAAAAGCTGCTTGCGAATGGGGATAGGTGGGAAACAGAGATCGCTAAGAACCTAGCCATGGACGCGCCTTACCGTTAAGGGGACGCGATTCCGTTCGGAAGCCACTGCAGGAAGGTCCGTCGTGACAGCTGCCATCGCCTTTTATATTCTCGCTCTGACCGCCGTTGCGGCGGCCTTTATGGTTGTGGCGAGCAAGAACCCCGTCCACTCGGTCATGTTCTTGATCCTGACGTTTTTTAGCGCGGCAGGGCTCTTCATCCTTATGGGGGCTGAGTTTCTCGCGCTGCTTCTCGTCATGGTCTATGTCGGTGCGGTGGCCGTGCTCTTCCTGTTTGTGGTCATGATGCTCGACATTGACTTTGCCGAGCTCAAATCTGGCTTCCTGCAATATGCGCCCATTGGGGCGATCGTGGCGATTATCTTGCTTTTGCAAATGCTCACCGTTGGCGCCGCTTACTTTAGTGAGGGCGGACGCCCGCTCGTGCCAACCGATCCAGAAATGAGCAATCTCGAAGCCTTTGGCGCTGTGCTCTACACAAAATATGCCGGTGTATTCGAAGCAGCCGGTTTCGTGTTGTTAGTCGCGATGATCGGTGCGATCGTTCTGACCTTGCGAGACCGCGAAGGTGTGCGGAAGCAGAATATCTCGGCACAAAACGCACGAACCCGCGAAGACGGTGTCGAGCTTGTCGAGATCGAACCAGGGCAGGGGCTCGGCTAGCGCCGGGACGAAGAGGGGGACTGACTTCCATGACTATCGGATTGTCACACTATCTGGTCGTTGCCGCTGTGCTGTTCATCATCGGCGTTTTCGGCATTTTCGTGAACCGCAAAAATGTGATCGTGATTTTGATGTGCGTCGAGCTGATCTTGCTTGCCGTGAATATCAACTTCGTGGCGTTTTCAGCGCATATGCCGCCAGGGCCTGGCATTAACCCGATTGACGGGCAGATATTCAGCCTGTTTATCCTGACAGTCGCCGCGGCGGAAGCTGCGGTCGGCCTTGCGATCCTCGTCGTATTCTTCCGCAATCGCGGCAACATTGAAGTCGACTCTGTCGACCTGATGAAGGGCTGATCCCTTGATCTATTACGCAATCGTTTTTGCCCCGCTGATCGGGGCTATGGTCGCAGGTCTCGCCGGGACGCGCTTCGGTGCGCAGCGTGTGCCTGAAAAAGCCAGTATGGCCCTAACAACAGGCCTTTTGTTCCTCTCTGCTATCCTGTCCTGGGTTGTTTTTCTGGGTGTCGCCTTTGGCGGTCGTCCGGATGAAACGATCACGATCATGCGCTGGATGGATATTGGCGGCCTGAAAGCCAATTGGGCGTTCAAAGTCGATACGCTAACGGCTGTGATGCTGATCGTGGTGAATTCGGTCAGTGCGCTCGTCCACCTTTACAGCTGGGGCTACATGGAAGAGGACGAATATAAGCCGCGCTTCTTCGCTTACTTGTCGCTCTTTACGTTCGCCATGTTGATGCTGGTGACGGCGGATAATTTCATCCAGCTCTTCTTTGGTTGGGAAGGTGTTGGCCTCGCGAGTTACCTCCTAATTGGCTATTATTATAAGAAACCGTCTGCGAATGCTGCCGCTATCAAGGCCTTTGTGACCAACCGCGTGGGTGATGTCGGCCTGGCGCTGGGTGTTATGACCGTTTTCCTTGTCTTTGGGTCGGTCGAATTTGACGTCGTTTTCCCGATGATTGCGGAAAATGCCAGCCGGGAGCTTTCAGTCTTCGGTGGGACATATAATGCGATCGAATTGATGGCTTTCTTGCTCTTCATCGGCGCGATGGGGAAATCAGCGCAGTTCGTTCTGCACGTTTGGTTGCCCGACGCCATGGAGGGTCCGACACCCGTGTCGGCTTTGATCCACGCTGCGACTATGGTTACGGCGGGTGTCTTCCTCGTTTGTCGTGCTCATCCAATCTATGAAGCGGCGCCAGTGACATCGGCTTTCATTACAGCTCTGGGCGCCTTTACGGCCTTCTTCGCCGCGACAGTCGGCCTGGTTCAAAACGACATTAAGCGCGTGATTGCTTACTCAACCTGTTCGCAGCTGGGCTATATGTTCTTTGCCGCCGGTGTTGGAGCGTACAATGCGGCGATGTTCCACCTTTTCACGCACGCCTTTTTTAAAGCGCTACTGTTCCTCTGCGCAGGCTCAGTCATTCACGCCCTGCATCACCAGCAGGATATGCGGCAGATGGGGGGCCTGCGGACCAAGACGCCTTGGACCTATTGGACGATGATCATTGGAACGCTCGCGATCACAGGGATTGGGATCCCGACGACGATGTTTGGTTTTGCGGGCTTCTTCTCCAAAGATGCTGTCCTTGAGCTGACATATTCTGCGGCGACCAAAGGGGTCAGCAGTGCGGCGGTCTTTGCCTTCTGGATGGGCCTTGTCGCGGCCTTGATGACCAGCTTCTATAGCTGGCGCTTAATCCTGATGACCTTCCATGGAGACCATCGCGGGAAGCAGAAATATTTTGACGAAGCCCTTGAAAGTCCGTGGAACATGCGCACGCCGCTCCTGCTCTTGGCGATTGGCGCTGTCTTTGCGGGAACGATTTTCTACAAGCCCTTCATCTATGATGCTGGCGGCTTCTGGCACGGCAGCCTACCGGGCGGGGATCATGCGAGCCTAGCGCCGACAAATCTCTACGCCGCTGCCGAAGGCTATGAAGGGGATTATGAGGGCGGACATAAATATCCGATGTGGGTGCTTTGGTCTCCGCTCATCATGTCGATCTTAGGCTTCCTTATCGCATTCGCCATGTACCGGAATAATGGCGCAAAGCGTCAGATCGCGAAGGTCGAGGAAACAGGCGGATCGCCGCTCTACAATTTCCTGCTCAACAAATGGTACATTGATGAGCTTTATGAGGTGACCATCGTTCGCGGTGCACGCGCTTTAGGTGATTTCTTCTGGAAAGTCATTGATGTCGGCATTGTCGATCGTTTTGGTCCCAACGGGGTCGCTGCTTTCACCGCTGGGGTCTCGAAGCGCATTTCTGCGCTCCAATCGGGTAAGGTTTTCCACTACGCCTTTGTCATGCTGATTGGCGTTACGGTCTTACTGGTCGTTGGCCAGCTCGGGTTTGGGGGTTAGCGACGTGTTTAGCGATCTGCCTATTTTGCCCGTCCTCGTGGCCGTCCCGATGATCGGAGCGTTGTTCTTGGCTGTCATGTCGCGTCTGACAGGCGCAGACGGACAGTCACAACTGGAACGCAATGCCCCGCGCACGGCGCTGCTTGTCAGTTTAATCGTACTGGTCTTATCGATTGTTCTCGTGGTCGACTTCGATGCCTCTAACCCGGGCATGCAATTCGTGGATCAGGCCGCTTGGCTTGGTGGCGGCATTGACTTCCGCATGGGTGTGGACGGGATCAGCGTGCTGTTCATTCTGCTGACGGCGTTCCTGACACCCCTCTGTATCCTTGCGAGCCAAGCCTCGATCAAAGAACGCCTCACAGACTATATGATCGCCTTCCTTGTGCTGGAAGCGCTGATGATCGGCGTGTTCTGCGCGCTCGATCTGATCCTCTTCTATATCTTCTTCGAAGCGGTTCTGATCCCGATGTTTATCATCATCGGCGTCTGGGGTGGAAAAGACCGGGTCTACGCGTCTTATAAGTTCTTTCTCTACACGCTGCTGGGCTCCGTCCTGATGCTAGCGGCGATCCTTTACCTTTACGCCCAGAGTGGGGTGCAATTCGGCGAAGCGACGACCGATATGGTCAAGCTGCGTGAACTGGATATTCCTGGGAATATCCAAGCGTGGTTGTGGCTCGCTTTCTTCGCCTCATTTGCCGTGAAGATGCCGATGTGGCCCGTCCATACATGGCTACCCGATGCCCACGTGCAGGCTCCGACGGCGGGCTCCGTCATTCTGGCGGGTATCTTGCTGAAGCTTGGCGGGTATGGCTTCCTACGTTTCTCTTTGCCCTATTTCCCGGACGCCTCAGTTACGTTCGCCCCGATCGTGTTCCTGCTCTCCGTAATTGCGATTATCTATACCTCGCTGGTGGCTTACCGTCAGAAGGATATGAAGAAGCTGATCGCCTACTCATCTGTGGCGCATATGGGCTTCGTGACGATGGGTATTTTCACCTTTAACCTTCAAGGTATTCAGGGCGGCCTGTTCCAGATGATTAGCCACGGCCTGGTATCCGGCGCGCTCTTCTTCTGCGTTGGCGTCGTTTACGACCGGATGCATACGCGAGAGATCGCTTTCTATGGCGGCCTCGTGAAGCGGATGCCGGTCTTTGCGGGCTTCTTCTTGCTCTTCACTATGGCAAATGTGGGCCTGCCGGGAACGTCTGGCTTTGTGGGTGAAATTCTGACCATGATAGGCGCTTATCAAGTCAACCCGTGGGTCGCGGCGGGCGCAGCGCTCGGTATGATCCTCTCCGCTATGTATGCTCTGCATCTCTACCGCGAGACGGTGTTTGGCGAGCAAGTCAATGAAAAGCTGGACGTGATTACCGACGTAACGGGACGGGAAGCCCTTATCCTTGGATTGCTGGCGATTTTCACAATCCTTCTAGGTGTTTATCCGGCACTCGTCACAGACATTACCGAGCCAGCTGTGGCGCAGCTTATCGCTGACTTCAACGCAGACTTAACGGTCACCAATACTCTCGCCGAGGTACGCTAAGATGTTCCAAGCGATCTCCCTCATGGCGCCGGAACTTTTGCTGGCGACCCAAACGATCTTCGTCGTTCTGATCACGCTTTTGGTCAAAGCCGAAAAGCAAGCCGATGTGATGCGCATCTTTGCGATCATCATGCTTATTATCTTCGCCTTGCTGGGCTTCCTGCTCGGCCGTCCGCAGGGGCTTGCGTTTAATGGCATGCTCCGTGTTGATGATTTTGGACATTATGCCAAACTGATAATCGGTCTCGGCGCGGCATTAGCCCTGATCTTCACGCGCCCTTACTTCAAAGCCGAAGGTCTTGACCGGTTCGAGTTCTCAGTCCTGATGCTCTACGCCGTGCTAGGCATGTCGATTATGGTCAGCGCAAACAATTTGCTCGCGCTTTATATCGGCCTCGAGCTGCAAACCTTGGCACTTTACATTATGGCGGCCTTTAA
>CAWUKE010000014.1:0-22846 GCA_963922935.1 uncultured Alphaproteobacteria bacterium
CCGTTGATCGCCACAGATTTTAGCGTGATATTTTCCCCGTCCAAAACGAGCGGCCCAGCCGAGCGGCGCGAGAACTTCAGCAGTGACCTCACTTCCGTTTCGCTCGGGTCGAGTCTTACGTCGAAGCGCGACTCAGACAGAGCGAAATTATAAGGCTTGTAGGCGTCTAGGCGCGTGGGTTTGGGGGCGGCATCAGTTTTCATGCCAGCGATATGCGCGGTCTGCCGGTGGGAGGCAATGGCTGTGTGACTTTGTCTCACGGTTTAAAGTGCAAGATTTCATAATGAGTGGGCGGCCGAAAGCTTTCGAGGCTTCAACCCTCGACCCATTGCGCTAGATTCCCTAAGGAAGCTGTATGACAGAACAAACGCTCTCTGAATGGACGCCCCCAAAGGTCTGGAAACACGTGCCGAGTGGAGGGCGGTTTGCGAACATTAACCGCCCAGTCAGCGGGGCAACCCATGATAAAGACCTTCCCGTGGGCGAGCATCCTTTGCAGCTCTATAGCCTCGGCACACCGAACGGTGTCAAAGTCACGATCATGCTGGAGGAGTTGCTCGCGGCGGGCCATCAAGACGCGGAATATGATGCCTGGCTAATCAATATTGGGGAAGGCGATCAATTCGGCTCAGGCTTTGTTGGGCTGAACCCGAACAGTAAAATTCCGGCTTTACAGGACCGCAGCGTCGAGCCGCATCAGCGTGTTTTTGAATCAGGATCGATCCTGATCTATCTGGCCGAGAAGTTCGGGATGTTCCTGCCCGAAAGCGGCGCGGCGCGTACTGAAGCCTTGTCCTGGCTGATGTGGCAGATGGGCAGCGCACCTTATTTAGGGGGTGGGTTTGGCCATTTCTACGCTTATGCGCCCATGAAGATTGAATATGCGATTAACCGTTTTGCTATGGAGGTAAAACGGCAAATGGATGTTTTGGACCAGCGTCTGGCCGACAATGAATTCATCGCAGGCGAAATGCTCACGATCGCTGATTTCGCGATCTATCCTTGGTACGGGGCGATGGCGCGCGGCCTGCTTTACGAGGCCAAAGACTTCCTTGAAGTTGAAACCTATGAAAACGTCCTGCGGTGGGCCAAACAACTCTCGGCCCGTCCGTCTGTTAAGCGGGGAACACTCGTTAATCGACCGTGGGACGATAAAGGCCTGAAAGAGCGTCACTCGGCTGACGATTTCAAATCAGTTGGCGATTAGATATGACGCTTAAGTGTTTCACGTGAAACACATAAGCGTCGCTATTCCAGTCATTGTGAATTCAACCGTGCAAACCCCCTAGCCTGAAAGCCTTCCGCTCGTTATAGCGCGAAGACTGGCACCTGTAGCTCAGCTGGATAGAGCGCTGCCCTCCGAAGGCAGAGGTCACAGGTTCGAATCCTGTCAGGTGCGCCAGAGTATCCCTTCCTAGTATCCACTTGTATTTACCTGGTAGGATTGTTTACCCCCCATAAAACCGGGTTCTGGTCCCATAATCCCTTCCTGATTGTGACTTGGTCGACCGGGGCAATTCACGACCATTATGGGCCTATTTATGGGACCGAGATTATGGTCGGTAAAAACCTTCTGACAGCTAAGTGCGTGAGCATAGATGTTCTAGGCTTAAGCGGTTTCACCCTGTGAACGCGGCGGCATTGGAATGAGCTTCGACGTATTCTTTGTATAAGCGATATAGGCGGGATCATCGCCCCAACGCTTTTTCGCAATATCATCGAGCATTGGAATGCCGCTCACCTTTGTCAGCAGGAATGTAACGAAGAGTGGAGAGATAAGCGCGATCCAAGTCCAGCCTTCCAAGATAGGAAGCGTCATAATGGCAATGCCGGTCCAGAGCAGGATCTCACCGAAATAGTTCGGATGTTGTGACCAGGACCAAAGCCCTGTTGTGATGAATTTTCCGCGATTATCGGGATTGGCTTTAAACTGGCTCTTTTGATTGTCGGCAACGACTTCGCAGACAAAGCCAATCGCCCAAAGCAGAGCACCGACAATAAAGAAGGCGTTGAATGCCAGCTCATCTTGGTGCGTTAAAGCGACTAAAACGCAAGCGAGCGTGAGGACGACCCAAAGGCCTTGCAGGGTCCAAGCCCCGAAAAAGCGGATAAAATTTGTTTTAATTTGCGCAAAGCGCACATCTTCGCCAGCGCGACTGACCCGCAAAAACAACATCCCACCCAGACGCAAACTCCAAATGGCGACCATAGCGGCGATAATGAGGCCCGGAAGCGTCATCGTGCTGCTGAGTGAAAGCGCGATGACGACAACGGAAAGGTAGGTCGCAGCGCCCGTCAAATCATAAAACCGTTCCGTCCGGCCCAGCCAAGACGGAATAAAAACAATCCAGTTGATAAGAAAAGCAACCAGCGCGCAGAGGAACGTAACGGAGAGGCCTTGCCACATCGGACCGTTGAGACCGATCAGCCATCCCACACCAAGGCCTATAGCCAGCGCAATGCCGTAAACAAGAACTGCCTTCATAGGCCTCTACCTACACACCGACGACAAAAGCGCAATTCGTCGTGCAGGACCCACCGACATTGAACATTGCTGTTGTTTTGGCGGCATCGACTTGCATGTCCCCCGCGGATCCTGTGAGTTGCTTAGAAAGATCCAGCAGCATTCTAACGCCCGTTGCACCGAGCGGGTGACCGAGGCCCATTAAGCCCCCAGATGGGTTCAAGGGAATTGTCCTTTCAAACTGTGTCCGACCGTCTTCAACGGCCTGATAGGCTTCGCCAGGCGCGGTGATCCCGAAGCTCTCAATGGCGACATACTCCGACATGGTGAAGCAATCATGGGTTTCGATCGCATCGATTTGCGAAACATCAGCAATGCCCGCGCGCGCTAGACCAAAGCGTTTGTGATATGCCTCTTAAGGTGTTCAGAGCGGACGCGGACTATCGTGAAAGACTTCCCGCATGAGCGGAATAAAGCTTTCCAGCGGATCGACTTCGAAATCGGGATCAAAAGCCGGCGCGTCCCATTCATCGACGAGTTTGACGGCGAGCGGATACCAGCTCTCATTTTCCCACTGCTTACGCAGATCGGTCGGCGCGCCGAGGAAGTGGTAGTAATGCTCCCCTTGGAAAGCTTGGTGGTTATAGATTACGTGATAGCTGTCCTCAGAAATGTAGGGTCGCATCATTTCCGCGGCGATCGGTCCGTGGTTCGGGACGTTGATCACTTTGGCCATATCGTGACAAAGTGCGATGACGATATGTTCCGTCGACGCGCCAGAGCGCCGCGCGAGTGTTCCGCACATGAGGGCGTGTTGAAGCTGGTCACAGCTAAAGCCAAGCGTTGCGTCTTCTAACTGGCGCAGCATAGCGATGAAGCGGTCGGCTGTCTTGCTGAAGTCCTGCTTGTGCGCGGCACCAATGATTTTCCAATCGTCCAGCGTGCCGTCTTGCATGCGGGTGAACGTCGCCTGCTTTCCCTCAAGGCTCCCATCTTCGGACATCATTGTGTCCATTTGATTTTGATCAATATCGAGTGCAGTCATGCGGCAATCTCCCCGAGCTTTTCTCTCATTATAGCAGAAATCGGCACAGGCCGTCGCGTTTTTTCGTCGACATAGACATGGGTGAAATGGCCGCGTGCAGAACAATCGGTTTCGTCATTGCGGAACAGGCCGACTTCATAAGTCACCGACGACGTGCCCACCCGCGCGACGCGTAGACCTGCGTGGATCACATCAGGGAAGGCGATGGGCGCGAAATAGCTACAGCCCGTTTCAACGACCAAACCTATCGTTTCGCTTTCGCCGACAATCAGCAGATCATTTTCGACGAGCCATTGGTTCACGACCGTGTCGAAGTAAAAGTAATAGACGCTATTATTGACGTGGCCGTAAATGTCATTGTCAGCCCAGCGCGTCGGGATAGTCTGAAAATGGCGATAGGTGCTACGATTATCTGGGGTAAGGCGGCTCATGCTATAGCCTCATAGATTTTGATAATGTCGTCATAGCCGACAGGCCGAGGGTTGTTTCTAAGAACGCGGTCTTTCGTAATCGCATCATCTGCCATCATGGAGATCGCGCTCTCAGGGATGTCGACCTCACGAAGGCGGCGCGCGACTTGGACTTCGGTTTGCAGGTCTTCGATTTTATCAATGAGCCCCGCCGGGGAGGCAGTAAGGCTAAGATCCGCCGCAATTTCCGAATACCAGCGCTTGGCGCGCGCCTCCTGCGCGTTGAACTTCATCACTTCGACCATGACAAGACTATTCGAAAGCCCGTGCGGCACATGGAAAAATCCGCCGAGCGGATAGGCGAGGCCATGGACGGCCCCGACGGGCGCATTGCTAAAGGCTTGCCCTGCGAGCATGGCACCAATGAGCATATCATTGCGCGCGTTTACACTGTCCGGGTGTGCCACGGCTTCGGGCAAGGCGCGCGTCAGTTTGCGCAAAGCTGATAAAGCCAGTGCGTCGCTGATCGGGTTTTTCTTATGTTGGCTTGTATAGGCTTCAATCGCGTGAACCATGGCGTCGATGCCTGTGGCGGCTGTGATGTGACTCGGTAAGCCGAAGGTGAGTTCTGCATCCAACAAAACGCGGTCGGCATAAAGCGGATCAGACACAACGGCATTCTTGCTGTTCTCGCCTGTCGTAATGATAGCGACATTCGTGACTTCGCTGCCCGTGCCGGACGTCGTCGGGATCAGGAGCAGCGGCAAGCGTGGGCCTTTGGCGATATCTACGCCGTAAATGGCTTCGATCGGTTCGTCATTCGCGGCGAGGTAAGCGATAACTTTCGCTGTATCCATTGGGGAGCCACCCCCAAAGCCGATGACCAGGCCCGCGCCGAAACGTTTTACAGCGTTTGCGCCTTTCACGACAATCGCCTCGGGTGGATCGGCCACGACCTCATCAAAGATCATCAACTGGTAGCCTGCATCCTGCAGCGCGGCCAAGCCTGTGTCGAGCAGTCCCAATGCGCGCACGCCTTTATCAGTTATGATGGCGATCCGTTTATTTGTCGGAAGGTCTGCGACGTGGGCGTCCAGTCGCGCCGTGCCGCCGGGTTCGATCCGAATGTCTGAAACCGTCTTGAAGCTATGCATCAGCCATTCTCCGTGTTCCAGGGGCTGGCGGTGTTTCTTTGGGTCCGGCAAAACACTGCGCCGTTTCCATCCAGCGCTGAGCGATGTCCCCGACGCAATTCAGCTCCACATCTGCAATATTTCGGCATTGGGTCACAACTTGGCAGAAGGCATCAGCAGGGCCTTCGACGCGATTATCCTCTTGCGGATCATTCCACTCCCATATCGCCCCGGATGGCGCAGTCAGACGGACATAGGGTTTGGGCTTTGGTGGCTCTATCCCATTGACCTTATGACTCCAGGAGTATGTCGTAACACCAATATGGGCGACGTTTTTCAGGCGGTCTCCATTTTCACGTTTCACACCCAGCACGTCATAGATCGCCTGGGCGTGGGCCCAATGTTCCATCTGACGCGCGATAATGCAGGACCGCGCGCTCATGTCAGGACCAAACCATTTGAGGCGCTTTTCCGGATCAGCTTTCGCAAAGCGCTCCGCCATAGCTGAATAATAGTCTCGCCACGCTTTATAGGTCTGTATCGCAGGCGTGTCCCCAAACCAGGCACGTTGTAGGCCTCGATGACCTTTCGCCATCTCCGGCATAATCTTTGTGGCAAACGCCATGAAGTTCGCGTCACTCGTGAGGGCGTCATCGGCGGCGATATTAAACAGGTGCAAATGCTCAATGATCTCGCCAATCGTCCACGCCTTAAAGCCTGTCTCTTTTGTAAAATCATCAACGGACAAAGGCGCTAGCAACGCCTCAATCGCGGCGCATTCTTCCCGAAAATCATCTGCCGCTTGCATTAGGTCGCCCATTTCGGTTTGCGCTTTTCCAGAAAGCTCGCTACGCCCTCGCGGCCTTCATCTGACAGCAGGCATGTGGCGAAACTATCCGCCGCGCGGTCAAGAGCTTCATCCCGGGATAGCCCAGCGCTATCGAGGATCAGCGCCTTCGTCGCCGCAATCGCTCCGGGCGCACAGCGCAGGACGCCTTTGCGGATGTCAGCTTCGATCGCGTTCAGATCATCGGTTAGATAATCCGAGAGGCCAATCCGAACGGCTTCCGTCCCGTCAAAGCGTGCGCCTGTCAGCATGATCCGCCGCGCCGTCGATAGCCCCGCGCGCGCCACGACGAACGGCGCGATCTGCGCGGGCGGAATGCCGATCATCGTCTCCGTTAAGCTGAACTTCGCGTCTGGCGTGGTCGCGATGACGTCGGCCGCACACATAAGGCCGAGCCCGCCTGCAATCGCGGCGCCCTCGACCAAGACAACTGTCGTAACTGACAGCTGATTAAAGCGGTCTAGCATGGTCCCAATCCGGCGGTTGAAAGCCGCGACATCGGCATGTGGACGTTCCTGATAAGCGGTGAAGGCTTTCAAATCACCGCCAGCGCAGAACACGCCATTCCGGCCGCGTAAGGTGAGGCCACGAATGTCCAGATCTGCCTCAACCCGATCATAAGCCGCCATCATCTCGTCGATCATCTGATCGTTCATGGCGTTACGAACGTCAGGGCGGTCGAGCCAGAGCGTGGCCCATTGGTCAGAGATTTGGAGGTCGGTCGTTGCAGTCATATAGCTCATCTATGGAATCACACGACGTGGAGCAAATCGACAAGCGTAATGAACGCTTCATCCTTGGTTTTATCGCAGCTGTGATAGGGCTCCCGCTAGCGGCTCTCATTCTTGTCTCGGGCTCAAGTGCAGATATGAGCCCCGAATATCACCATCAATATCCTGTATCCTGTGAGGTCTCATCCAACGAAATGCGCATTCGACAGCTCTATAAAGGGAGAGTCGTGGATTTCTTGGTCAAAGACGGAATAATTAGCGGTGAGGCCGTCTACAGGGGGCGCGCGGCGCGCGGCGGTATCGCATTAAAGAGTATTCGAGACTTTAATGTTGAAAGACTTCCGGCTCATCCCTTTTATGATCATCCTTATCTTCGTCTCAGAAATGGCATGAATAACGTCCTGATTTCGATGGATTATGCGTGTGCGGGGGAATTTGCGTCGTACCTTAGCCCTGACACCATTTTCTACGGTTACGATATTCGGGGCTGAAGTTGACGTTAACGTCAACTTGCATTGCTGCGACAAGCCGTCCAAAGAGAGGTGGAATTACCATAAACTAGCCCGGAGTCCTCCCCATGCGTGAAGCTGTCCTAGTCTCTACTGCCCGTACGCCGATTGGCCGTGCCTATCGCGGGGCGTTCAACGCCACGCCGTCGCCCACACTCGCCGGACATTGTATTGACCACGCCGTAAAGCGCGCGGGCATTGACGGGGCTGAAGTACAAGATGTGGTCATGGGCTGTGCACTGCAGCAAGGTGTGCAGGTGACCGTCGGGCGGAATGCGGTGCTAGCGTCGAGCTTACCCGTGACCGTTCCGGCGATGAGCGTCGATCGCCAATGTTCTTCTGGCATGGTCGCCATCGGCATTGCCGCGAGGAAGATTATGTGCGGTGAAGTCGATATCGCCATTGGCGGCGGCGTGGACAGCATTTCCATGGTTCAGACGCCAGAAATGCGCGTCGCCCCCGATCCGGCTGTCGTCGCTAAGCACCCTGCCGCTTACATGCCCATGCTGCAAACGGCGGAAGTCGTGGCCGAGCGCTACAAAGTCAGCCGCGAGCGTATGGACGAATACTCTTTGATGTCTCAGCAGCGCACACACGCCGCGCAGGAAGCGGGCGCGTTTGACGATGAAATCGTGCCACTCGCCTCGACCATGATGGTCAAGAATAAAGAGACAGGCGAGATTTCCAAACAAGACGTGACGCTCGAAAAGGATGAAGGCAACCGTCCGTCAACAACGCTGGAAGGCCTGCAAGGTCTGAAGCCCGTTCTGGGTCCCGACAAAACGATCACGGCGGGTAACGCCTCGCAGCTGTCTGACGGTGCATCCGTCTCCGTTCTGATGGATGCCAAGACAGCCGAAAAGCGTGGGCTGGAGCCGTTGGGCTATTATCGCGGCATGGCTGTTGCCGGTCTCGAGCCAGACGAGATGGGCATTGGTCCGATCTACGCTGTGCCAAAGCTGCTCAAAAACCACGGTCTTACCATGGACGATATTGATCTGTGGGAGCTGAACGAGGCGTTTGCGGTGCAAGTGCTTTATTGTGCGGACAAACTCGGCATTCCGATGGAAAAGCTGAACGTGAATGGCGGCGCGATTTCCATCGGTCACCCCTACGGCATGAGCGGCGCGCGCATGAGTGCCCACGCCCTGATCGAAGGCAAACGCCGCGGCGCCAAATACGTTGTCAGCACAATGTGCATCGGCGGCGGTATGGGCGCAGCTGGGTTGTTTGAAGTCGCTTAATGCGATGCCCAGTTTCGCGTGTTTGATCTCGGGCCAGTTCAATCATGAATTAGATGGTGAAATCACAGGCGTAGGACTAAGTGGAGTGAAATATGTTTTCGCTGCCCACTTAGTGGCGGCAAAGAAAAAAAGTGTCACCAAAGTTGTCGATGAACTGAAAGGATGGGAGGGTGTTTCCGATATCTCAGTCATTGCAGATCAGGTCCAAGAAGTGCCCTTATGGGCGTTAATATCCAAGGTGGCATTTTTTACATGGCGATTAGATGCTCCCGACCAACATAAACAAAAACTTGATGCGCTCCGCGAGACGCGAAAGTTCCATAGGTATTTTTCATGAGTAACATTCAATTCGACAATCGCGTGGCTATCGTCACGGGCGCTGGCGGAGGACTGGGGCGGTCGCATGCGTTGGCGCTCGCCGCGCGCGGGGTGAAAGTCGTCGTAAATGACCTCGGTGGGGCGGTTGACGGCACGGGCGGCAGCGAGACAATGGCGCAGCAAGTCGTCAAAGAGATCGAGGCCATGGGCGGCGAAGCCATGGCCAACGGCGCCAATGTGACCAAACAGGACGAAGTTGAAGCGATGGTCGCAGAAACCATCGAGCGTTTTGGCAAGGTCGACATCCTCGTCAATAATGCCGGTATCTTGCGCGATAAGTCCTTTTCCAAAATGACGATGGACGATTGGGATTTGGTTGTTGCCGTTCACCTGCGCGGCTCTGCGACCTGCACCAAGGCCGTTTGGAACCATATGAAAGAAAATGGCTATGGCCGTATCGTCATGACGACGAGTTCTTCGGGCATGTATGGCAATTTCGGGCAGACGAATTACGGCGCGGCGAAGGCGGGACTGTCAGGCTTTATGCGCACGCTCTGCTTGGAAGGGGCAAAATATGACATTCGGGTCAATACGCTCTCGCCGACGGCTCGGTCCCGGATGACGGAAGGGCTGATGCCTGAGGAAATCCTTGAGAAGCTGCGCGTTGAACCCGTCAGCCAAGGGCTGGTCTATCTGGTTTGTGACGACGCGCCGAACCGCGCGATTTTGTGCGCTGGTGCGGGCGGATATTCGCTGACCAAAGTGGTTGAGACACAGGGCATCAACCTCTCTGAAGGTGAGCAAACGGCAGAAAACGTCGCAGCGCATTGGGACGCGATCTCCTCTATGGACGGCGCTGAAGAGTTCACAAATGGCGGACAACAAGGCGCGAAATTCCTCACGCGCATCGCCAACGGTGAATTTGCAAAGTAATTTTGAACGATAAGCGGGAGAGACGAATATGACCGAACTCAACTTAGAGGAATTTCGCCTAGAAGCACGTAGCTGGTTGGCCGAGAATTGCCCTGAAGAAATGCGCACCCCAGTCGAAGGCGACAAAGACGTCTGCTGGGGCGGCCGGAAGTTTGAATTCCAATCTGAGGCCCAGAAAGTCTGGCTGGAACGCATGGCCGCCAAAGGCTGGACCGTCCCGACCTGGCCGAAGGAGTATGGCGGGGCCGGTCTCTCGCGCGCGGAAGAGAAGGTTCTATTGGATGAGATGCGCAAGATTAATGCGCGTTCACCGCTGACAAGTTTCGGTATCTGGATGCTTGGCCCGGCACTTCTAAAATTTGGTAGCGAAGAGCAGAAGCTCGAATACCTCCCGCCGATTGCGCGCGGTGAAATCCGCTGGTGCCAGGGCTATTCAGAGCCAGGCGCGGGATCTGATCTGGCGTCACTCGCCACAAAAGCCGAAGACAAGGGCGATCACTGGATCGTCAATGGTCAGAAAGTTTGGACATCCTACGCCGACAAGGCCGACTGGATTTTCTGCCTAGTCCGCACAGACAACACGAAGACCAAGCATTATGGTATCTCCTTCGTGCTGTTCGACATGGAAACGCCAGGTGTCGAGGCGCGTCCGATCAAACTGATCTCCGGACGTTCGCCTTTCTGCGAGACCTTCTTCGAAGACGTGAAAGTGCCGAAAAAGAACCTTGTTGGCGAAGAAAATAAGGGCTGGACGATTGCGAAATATTTGCTGACCCATGAACGTGAAGGCATTGGTGCCGGCAACCCCATGCGTCCGCTGCACGAAGTCGCGGCGATGACGATTGGCTTGGATGAGCAAGAGCGTCTAGCCGATCCGATGCTCCGCGCGAAAATCGCGGAAACGGAAATCGACGATTGGGCGTTCAACCTGACGATGGCGCGCAAACTGGCCGAGGCCAAAGCCGGTCAGAGTTTGGGCGCTGACAGCTCTATGCTGAAATATTACGGCACAGAGCTGAATAAGCGCAAATATGAGCTGATGATGGATGCCGCCGGCCATGATGGTCTGGAGTGGGAGTCTGAGCGTTCAAAAGACGGTAAGCTTGCCCGCAGTTGGCTGCGTACGAAAGCAAACTCAATCGAGGGCGGCACGTCCGAAATTCAGCTTAATATTATCTCCAAGCACGTTCTGGAATTGCCAGGCGCTTAGGTTTGATCGCCCTCGATATATTTGCCGAGGTCCGTTCTATTAAATGACATTGATTGAGAGAGGGACCAGACAATGGCACTCGTTCTAAACGAAGATGAAGTTATGCTCCGCGATACGGCGGAAGGCTTCTTTGCGGAAAAAGCCCCTGTAAAAGCGCTGCGTGAGCTGCGCGATACAAATGACGCAACGGGGTTTGACCGCGCGCTCTGGTCCGAAATGGCCGATATGGGTTTTGCGGGCATCGTTATTGATGAAGACAATGGCGGCGTTGATATGGGCTTTCAGGCGGCAGGCCTCTTGGCTGAACAGATGGGCAAAAACCTGACGGCCTCCCCATTCCTATCGACGGCGATTTTGGCGGCGACAGCTTTGCGTGAAGCGGGCTCTGCAGAGCAAAAGAGCGCTTGGCTGCCCAAGATTGCCTCTGGCGAAACCGTGATGGCCGTCGCCCTTGATGAGGGCCCGAAGCATAATCCAGCTGGCATTCAAACCACGGCGGAGAAATCCGGGAACGGCTTTAAACTTAACGGCTCAAAAGCGATGGTGATCGATGGTCATGTGGCTGATCAGTTGATTGTTGCCGCGAAAACAGACGACGGCGTTGCCTTCTTCCTCGTTGATCCAAAGTCAGACGGTGTTGAGATCGAACGGACGATCATGGTTGATGCTCACAATGCGGCGCGCATCGATCTGAATGATGTTGAAGTCGATGGGGATGCGCTGCTCGGCGAAAGCACGGCTGAAGACGCCATGCATAAAATGCTCGCCGCGGGTCGCGGCATTGTCGCGGCAGAGCTGCTCGGCGCAGGCTCAGAAGCCTTCCGTTCAACCGTCGATTACATCAAAGAGCGCAAGCAATTTGGCGTGCCCGTCGGTAGCTTCCAAGCCCTGCAACACCGTGCCAGCCACCTTTATTCAGAGCTGGAAATTGCCCGATCTGCTGTTCTCGGCGCGCTAACCGCGCTGGACGCAGGCGATGAAAAAGCCAACCACTACTGTGCCATGGCGAAAGCGAAACTGGGCGAAGTGGCCAAGCTCGCCGCGCTGGAAGGCGTGCAAATGCATGGCGGGGTCGGCATGACCGACGAATACGATATTGGCCTGTTCTTAAAGCGCGTTCGCGTTTTGCAGGAACTTCTAGGCGACGCTTCCTACCACCAGAATGAGCATGCAAAGGGGCTGGGCTACTAAGCAAGTCGGCAGGCTGACGGCGGACGCCGAGTTCGATCGCGTCGCCCCTGATGTGGGCATTGGCTATGATGCCTATCTCAACCCACGCCGGACATGGTCTTTAAATGCGCGGGCGGGCGTTATGTTCGCGGGTTCAGCGGATGTCACATTACGCTCTGCGGACGGTCTTCTGAGTAGTGATCCGCTCTTGATGCAAGAGCTGCGCAATGAGGTTCAAGAGATCGAAGACGATATTGAGGACTACAAATATTATCCTGTTGTTTCGGTCGGTGTGACACGTCGCTTCTAAAAAAAAACCCTGCTGCTTTGGGCAGGGTTTGAAAGACGAATAAACTCTTTTACTAGGCGGCTTCGAGCCAACGTTCCGCCTCGGCCAGTTCGACAATCCCAAAACTATCGACTTCCATATTCGGAAGGACTGCCCCCTCCACTTGCGCGGTGGAACGCAGAAACGGGCTATCTGTCACAACCGCTACCTTTTCGACCTGTTCAAAGCCGCGCATAATATGGGCGATACCTAGGAACGCTTTGCGCAGATCGCCGAGACCCTCAAAGTGCATCTTCGGCATTTCTAGATAAAGCGGAATATCTTGATATTGGGTTTGGAGGGTGTCGAACCACTCCATGGCAGCGTTAAGCTCTACGTCTGACGGTCGTCCCGTGACCGAAAAACGGACGATGTTCTCATCGATTTTGGCGGACAGGTTAGCGGTGTTTAAAGCTTCCATTTGTGTGAGCATTCTCCTTGGTAGTTATGCCTAAGCAACGGGGCATTCCGGCATATCGTTCCGAGAAAATGCAGGTCTCGCTGTCATTGGACACCGAGACCTGCGTGGTTGTTAGAATGCGATTTGATAGCCGAGCGTCAGAGTCTGATCGGTCTCGAGCTGAGGACCGTTCAAATTGCGGTAGATCGGTAGACCATATTCCAGCGCAAGGCGTTGGCCGCGCAACGCGCCCGTCTGACCGGCGAGGTTTACACCCAGCAAGATTTCAACGGTTTCACCGCCTTGATTGTCAGGATCAGCGGTTTGCACGGGTGCTACGATAGCCGCGTCTTGGCCCGAAATCCGACCTTGCGAAACAGCCTTTACCCGCCCTGAGAAAGAGATCCAGTACGCCGGCTCATAAGCGAGCCAACTGGTCGCTTCAATGCGGACGCCGCGGCGATAATCTTCGGCGTTACGACCCAGCGGGATAAGCGTTGAGGCTTGTGCGCCAAATCCGGTCTTTCCGATCCGATCAAAGGCAGTCACGGCCGCTTTTGCGTCCCACGTTCCTGTGCCCAGTTGCATAGGATGGGGCAGGCGCGGTGTTGGCCGCATATTCATGGGCGTGAGAATTTGATCAGTTTCTTCGTTCGATCCGGTGGGTATCGAAACGCCGAGGTTCAAGTTGATCTGGCGTTCGGCTTTCGAGCCATCGTCGAGGCCAATGATTGCCGCAACAGTGCTATCGCCAAATCCGCTAGAGCCTGTCGTAAAGTTGCCAAGAACGGTCGTACCCATCCCGCCCCGATAGGTCACATGATCCATATCACTTTCAAGATAGTTGATCATGCCCATCAAAGTCACGCGATCGGACAGACCGTACATCGCGCCGACCATATGCATGTCCATTTGCATATTGAGCGGCACAACGCGCAAAGTTGGGGACTGCATGGGTTGGCCAGCAAACCGGTTGGGGACAGTCGTCACGATTGTGTCGGGTGACAGGCTGTCTGTCCCGTCGCGATTGCCGTCCATATCCATCGTCATAAACCGGTAGGAGAGCATGAACTCGCCTTGCTTATGTCGATGATCAGCCATGACGCCGATAGGCGCATGATCTGTGGCATGGGGTCCAGCTTTGCCGTTTTCATGGGCCAAAGCGGGAAGAGCGGATAGCGCGATCAGCGCTCCGCCGAGAAGTGAGTGTTTCATTGAAATGTGTCTGTCTGTTTGAAGAAAAGAGGAGGGTTTAAGTCTTCAGACAAACAAAGGGGGTGCGCGCGTGCCGCAAGGGGGTCCGCGCGGGTTGGGGCGAACCGCATCCAGATCGGAAAACCCCCAACAATCCGGACGCGAAAAACGGATCGGCGCTGTATAGGTATCACTGATCGTAGGCAGAGCCGCCGATGGCGTGACACAGCGTTCACAATCGGGCGGCATGGACGGAGCGTCGGGATTAGTCTTCTCGGCAATTTCCAATACCCTCTGGGTCGCCTGAATAGCGTCCGCAGACGGCGCGCGGCCTGAGGGGTTACAGATTAACGTGGAAAGGTCTGCGCCTTGCTCGGCGGCAAAGGCCTGAGAAAGCGGTAAACCGAGCTGGACAAACATCGCCAAAAAGGCGGCCACGAGGCGGAAAGAATGTGCCATACGGATCACGTTGCAGCGCTTCGCCGGATCAATGCGAAAGTCCAGTCCGTCACTGTTTCAGATGAATTCATTTCTGCGAACAGAGGCGGGGCTAAGGCATACCAACGCCACGATAGGCTTCGACAATGTCGTAAAACTCTCGCCCGTCTAAGGCTAAGTCTGCGGCCTTTGCTGCTTCAACAATCCGCGCAGGCGTTTGAGTGCCGACGATCGGAACGACGTGGGCACCGACAGTTTGAATGAAGGCTAGTGCCACTTGGGTCGGCGTCAAATTTTTGGCCTTTGCGATCCGATTAACGACGTCTTGAACGAGACCGTTCTTTGTAAACAGACGCCCACCGCCTAACGGGCTCCAAGCCAAGATAGTGGCGGAGAGTTCATCGGCCAGATCAAGAGTGCCGTCTGTAATCGGGTCTTGGTGCAACGGACTAAATTCGGGCTGGAGCGTCGCTAGCGGCGCTTTCAGGTGAGCGACGAGAGCGCGCGTCTGTGCCGGGGTAAAGTTTGAGACGCCCACGGCCCCAACTTTTCCGCTCGCGACCATGGCGTCCAATGTCTCGGCCAGGTCCGCCATGGACACTGTCAGATCAGGCCGATGGATTTGATAGAGATCGACATGTTCGACTCGCAGACGTTCCAGCGACGCGTCGAGCGCGTTCATGAGATAGGGTCGCGAACTGTCATAGGGCCGCTTCGCGTCAATGCCGCCTTTTGTTAGCAAAACCATCTGATCCCGCAGAGACGGGTCGGCCTTTAAAACCTCGCCAAGCACCACTTCGGCCCCGCCAAAACCGGATGGCGCGTCGAGGCCATAAATATCGGCGGTATCGATGGCGGTCATGCCAGCGTCCAGAGCCGTACGGATCAGGCGATCAGCGTCTTCAACAGAGTTGGTCGCAAAGCGCCAGCAGCCATAAGCAATACCGCGCAGCCCATCAGAGAGTTTCATCGTTCGAAATCCTTTGCGTCGTCTGTCGCGCGTTGCCAAGCGGGTCGCGCCATATGCCGTTTGATATAGTCGCGCAATGGCCCGTGTCGGCCCATGCCATAAGCGCGCATCCAGTTCACATTTTGCGCCGTGATGCAGTCCACAGCGGTAAATTGATCGCCGCACATCCACTCATGATCGGCCAAGCGTGCTTCCAACTGTGGGATCATCTCGCGTTCGATTTTGTCGCGATTAAAGGCAGCGATAGCGGGGCTTCTGACACTTTCGGGAAAGAGCGTCTCATTAAGCCGAATTTGCCATAAGGACATGTCCAAATGGGTCGCTTGGAAAAACATAGCTTGCAGATAATCGGCTCGCGCAACCGTGTCTATGACAGCCGGGGCGAGTTTAGCCTCGGGGAAGGCGTCGGCGAGGAAGATCATCATAGCGCCGGATTCGATCAGTAGCTGTGACGTGCCATCGGCATAATCAATGTCGAGGACAGGGACGGCATGGTTTGGATTGCGCGCGAGGTGCGCTTCGCTCATCCCTTCACCACGCAGCATATCCACTTTGACGATGGTATGATCGACGCCCAGTTCTTCTAAAAGATACCGGACCCGCAAAGACCGCGACAGGGGATAGTGATAAAGGGTGATATGCTTAATCTTGGTCATCGTCGCAGCATAGGCTAGTCACCCTTTGATGCACTATCTGTTTTCGTATGGCACGCTGCAAACTTTGGCGGTTCAAGAAGAAGTCTTTGGCGCAGCTATAGAGGGCGAGCCGGATGCACTGGTCGGATTTTTCCAGGCGATGGTAGAGATTACGGATCCTGACGTTCTGGCTTTGTCTGGGGAGCGGTTTCATCCGATTGTCTCACAGACCCACGATCCATCAGACCGCGTTAGCGGAACGGTCTTTGCCCTGACAGAAGAGCAATTACGTCGGGCCGATGCCTATGAAGTCGATGATTATGAGCGGACAAAAGTCAGCCTCGCCAGTGGTCGGACGGCTTGGCTCTATGTGGCGAAGACATCGTCGTAAGCGCTTTATCCGCGTCGTTTCGGCAAAGACAGGCCATAGCGAAGGGCCGCTGCCCGGATTGCAAAGCCTATGGTAAACCCAATTCCAGTGGCTAGGGACGGCGAGAGACCAAATTCTATAGAGAGGCAGAAAGCGAGTGCCCCAAGTAGGGCTGCGGTCGCGTAAATATCTTCTTTCAGCAGAAGCGGTTCACGATCGGCCACGATATCGCGAAGCAGCCCACCAGCGGAAGCCGTCACCCCACCCATAATCACCGCGATGGCGATGCTATGACCAAGCGCGAGGGTCTTCGCCGCACCTGTCACGGCGAAGATGGCAAGACCCACGGCATCCGCCCAACGCATGGGTTTAAAGCCTTCCGCCGCATCCGTGAAAAAGAAAGCGAGAAGGGCGCCCAAGCCAACCATCGCGAGCGACCAGCCGTCCGTGAGCCAAAAAACATCTGTATCCAGGATCAAATCACGCAAGGTTCCGCCACCTAAAGCGGGCAGGAACGACAAAACAAGGACGCCTAAAATATCCATCCTCGCTCTTACGGCGACAACGCCACCACTGACCGCAAAAACAAGGACGCCAAAACGGTCCAAGACAGTCAGAAGTAGCTCAAAGCCCATGTCAGGACATGTCTTTCCTTTAGAGCCTGAATACAAGCATCATCTTGGATTTAGCGTCTTTGGGTTCGCTGTAGCTATCATCCTTTACGGCTGATGGCTCTGCGTCTTTTAAGGCTGGGTTGAGTTCCGATTATTGTTGAATGAACGCGGTTGCTACGATTTTACAAGACGCAGCAGACATCAAGCGGCTGCCTTAGCCAAAGGCGTCATAATGGTGGGTTACCGCCACTGTAATCTGTCGGACGAGATCCCGCGCGCGGGCCAGCGGTTTAATCACGGTTTCCGTAATATGCGCAAAGCCTGATGTTTCGGGCAGGTCTGTGGCCTCAGTCAGTTCGCGGGTCCAATCCAGCGACGCGACCTGCTCTGGATAGCGAGCAGACAACGCGTCTAAAATCTCATCGATTTGGAAAGTCTGCAGGCGTTGCAGCACGGACAGGCGGGACGTTTCACTATCGCTGACAACTGGAAGCTCTGTCGCGATAATCATCATTTTCATAATCACAGACAGACGCAGCGCATGCAGCACGGTCAGCACGTCATTCCCTGCCGGGCTCTCGAATTGCTTGAGCGTATCAAACAAATCCAAACGCAGACGGTTTGAAAGGTCCATAATCTGACTGCGCCATGGGCTGCTCATCAGCGTTTCTGAAATCACCATGGATTTGTGGGCGAGAAAGGGCTCCTCGCCCGATAAGGCTCTGGCGACCCAAAAGCCGGGATCAAATAGCCGTCCATAGCTCGTCAGAATAGATAAATTCGTCCGTTCCAGAGTTGTGCTGACCATTTGGAAAATGGATCGTGCGCGGGCCGAATTTTGCAGTAGGGCCTCGAACTTTTCTGGATCAATCGCGGTCGCCCGCCCGACGCCGTAGAACAGATTGGCGTGGCTTCCAAACTGCTGCAGGATCGCATTATGCGGAATAGCGCGAAGCTGTCGCGGATTAAACGTATCCGCCCCCGCGCCAGAGGCGGCCCGCTTCACGGCCCGGCTCCCCGTTGGGATCAATAGATTTTGCCCGAAACCACCCAGAATGGAGACATAGTCTGGGTCCGCGTAAAGCTGTTCCTGTGCGTTTTGAATGGTGCGGTAAAGGTCCCAGGAAAAATCCCGTTCTGTGTAAAACGGGTCGTCTTCGGCCTCAATTCGATTGGCAAAGCGTGCCTGGATCAAGCTCAGGACCGTTCCTTCGGCCAGTTCTGGGGTTTGGAACCATAAAAACCCATCGCCGCCTTGGAAGCTCGTTTCATGGGTCAGTGACAGATCACGCTTTTCAAATTGGCGGATAGCGTAAGGGCTCATCGCATAGTCGACACGCTCCTGAATGGTGCCAGGATGGCCGCCGCGACCTAGACCTTCGCCATGCGTGTTAAAGATAAGCGCCGTGACGCCGTCGACATCTGCTTTTTCCAATTGGGGCGCGAACTGGCTTTGGACGCGTTCAATCGCCAGCGTGGCGGGAAGCTGGCCCATAAAGCGACCGGCGTCAGAAAACCCAGTCTGTATCGCCAGAACGCCGCGTCTCTCGACATATTCACGGTAGGCGGGGTTTGCGAGCATTTTGGCAATGATCCGCCCGCCATTGTTGAGCGCATCATTCGTCTCGAAAAGGGGACTGATATCAATATGATCCGCAACCCCGTAAAGCTTCGCGAGGTAAAGCGCCCCCAGGGGAACGAGCTGATCTTCCGTTTCCGCGATCAGCAGACGTATGGGCACACCCGCGTCGATATAGTGATGGATCTGCGCAATCAGGATCATTTTTTCATGCGCTGTTGAGCGCTCAAGGGCGAGGCTCGCAAAGTTAACCGGGCGCTCTTTCGCAGCCTGTGTCAGTTCGGTTGCGCGTTTGATCAGGGTGCGATTGTCACCACCGTCCTTCAGGCCAAATGCGGCCCGCATTGCGGCAATAATGTGCCGGGCATTCACACGGAAATGGATGCGTGACGTGCCGAGACCAAAGGCCTGCATTCTCGCCTTTAGCACCATCAAATCGAGCGCTGTCTCACCGCTGGCTTTTTCGACCGCCGCATCGATGAGGGGAAACAGAGTTGCGATGTTCAGAAGTCGACGCTCTGATTTCCGAGTCAGATTGTTTGCTGCCGCAACGAGATTTTCTGGAACATTAATATCAGCTTCGAACAATGACAGATCTCGCTTAGCCGAGGCGAGGCCGTCTTGTAAGCGTTCCGCGAGTTCAGAAAGGGTTGCGCCCTTTGCGGTGAGGCGCTCAGCCTCTGAGAGATAGCGGGCAATCATGTCCCGCTTTTCGGTCAAGCGAATACGGAGCGCATCGCCCCAGCTAATATCAGTACGCCCATCAATATCATAGCCCACCCAAGAATAGGCATCGGCGAGATGTAGGCTTAGGTTCGTCCATTGATCCGGAAAGGCGTCCCGCGCGACAGAAAGCACGATGCGGTTCGCCGTGTCCAACGCATCGGCAATGCGCTCTAGAGCGGCTTGCGTGTCCTCATGTTCTTCAAGAAGCGTCGGGGCACGTTTGGGAAGATAAGGAAAAGTCTTTAATGCCTCGACGGCCTTTTTAGGCGTTTCGTCAGCAGACGCGATGTCGCCCAAGACCTTGCGGATGTCGCGAGATAGGGAGAATGTCGGGTGGGCCGTTAGAACAATCCCTAAAGCTGGATGTTGCGCCCATTGTTGAAACGCGTCCCAGCCTTCATTCGCTTTTGTCTCTGCGAGGCTTTGGACGGAGGCTCGAATATCCTCAATTTTATCAAGACCCGCTCTTTGACGGAGACGTCTGGCGCGGGCGATTGCGGCCTCGTCACTATATTGCTTCACCAGCGCTTCAATATCGCGGAAGGCGATAGAGCGGTCTTCGACTTCGCGACTAATATCGTAGGCAAGCCGTTTGACGGGGTTGCTTTGCGGGTCGGATTTTAAGCCGTCCGCATGCGCTTGAAGCTGTTGATGGAGCCGCTCGCGCAAGGCCTTCGGTGTGGCTTTAGCGTAGCGGGTCATTCAATCTCCTATAGGAATTTCGCCATAGCGCGGGCTGTATCGAGCATACGGTTCGAAAAGCCCCATTCATTATCATACCAAGACAGAACGCGTGCAAGACGTTCGCCCATCACAACCGTTTCGCCCAACATGACCGAAGAACTGTGCGGATCATGATTGAAGTCGATCGAAACGGTCGGATCAGAAACGGTCTGCAAGATCCCATTGAGGTGGGTCTGCTCTGCTGCCTCGAAGGCGGCGTTGATCGCCTCAACGGACACATCTTTTTCTGTGTTTACGACCAGATCAACGACCGAGACGTTCGGCGTTGGGACGCGAATGGCTTTGCCGTCCAGTTTGCCGTCCAGTTCCGGCATGACGAGGCCAATCGCTTTTGCGGCGCCCGTGCTGGTTGGGATCATGGAAAGGGCAGCGGCGCGACCGCGATTAAAGTCTTTCCGGTGGACACCATCCAAAGTGGGCTGATCGCCCGTGTAAGCATGGACGGTTGTCATGAAGCCTGTTTCAATCCCGAAACTGTCCTGCAGGACTTTCGCTACGGGTGCCAAAGCATTCGTCGTGCAGGACCCGTTCGATACGACATGATCCTCTGCGGTGAGGGCATCTTCGTTCACGCCGAAAACAATCGTTTTATCCGCATTTTTACCAGGCGCAGAGATCAGAACGCGTTTTGCGCCAGCTTCCAAGTGTTTCGCGGCGGCGTCCCGGGCCGTAAATATGCCCGTACATTCCATGACGACATCGACGTTATTATCGCCCCAGCTCTGGTCTTCGAGGTCCCGGATGCTTGTCACTTCAATTGGGCCCTGACCAATGTCGATTGATGTATCGGTCACAGTGACTGTACCCGGGTAGCGCCCATGAACGCTGTCATATTTAAGCAGGTGCGCCAGGTTTTCAGGCGATGAAAGATCGTTGATGGCCACGACCTGCATATCTGTATCGCCGCGTTCTTGCAGAGCGCGGAGGATGTTGCGCCCAATGCGGCCAAATCCGTTAATAGCAATACGCGTGGTCATAATCTGTCCCTAAAGCACACAGGTCTTCTGTGGACCTTTCCGTCATGATGATCTGCAACGGCCAATAAAGCCACTGACAGCGCTGTCAATCTACCTGCGGCATTTCATCCCGTTCACGAACAAATCTGCCTTGAGGATCAACCGCACCTCTGTGGACTACGTATGGTAGTTATGCACGACATCGTTAAGTCAAGCGAGAGTGTTGGGGAGGCGGAGAAATTTTCGCTTTCAGATCCGACTAAGACGCCCGACAACATTGTTGCGCGTGTGCGTCGTATGACGCCTCATTTAAATCCAGCCGATAGGGCTATATCCCCTTATAAAGGAGGATATGACGAGGCTTTATATGCTCTGTCTGATCTCGCTCCTGTCCAATATGGTCGAACCCGCAATCATCTGGACGGCGCGGTCACACGGCTTTCCCCCTACATTAGGCACGGGGTTGTGGCGCTCGCAGACGTTAGAGATCGCGCGCTGGATCAGGTCTCGCGTAAAAATGATGCGGAGAAATTGATTCAACAGCTGGCATGGCGCGATTATTGGGCACGCGTCTACGCTAAAATTGGCGATGATATTTGGTCCGATATTGAAGACTACAAGACGGGCTTTACGGCGGATAGCTATGCGGATGACCTGCCTGAGGACATTCTCAACGCGACGACAGACAGCGCGGCGATAAACCACTTCTTGCGAGAGCTTTACGAAACAGGATGGATACACAATCACGCTCGGCTCTATCTCGCCGGATATATCTGCCACTTCCGCCGCATTAAGTGGCAGGCTGGGGCGCGTTTATTCCTATCCCATCTGGTCGATGGCGATATCGCCTCTAATAATCTGTCTTGGCAGTGGGCGGCATCAACGTTTTCGCACAAGCCCTATTTCTTCAATCTAGAAAATCTTCAGACCTTTTGTGGTGACGACGTCGATACGTCTTACAAGAATAATAAGAGCCTCGCCGGGTCCTATGAAGATCTGCATATGCGGCTTTTCCCGCTGCTGCCGCCGCGCCAACCCGCATCTAATTCGGTGACAAATAGTAGGCGCCGTAAAAAGCGGGCGCATCATTAAATGTCTTCGACTTCGACACAAACAAGTCGCGACGTCATCTGGGTGCATCTGGATGCCTTATCGCGACGTCATCCTGTCTTTGAAGCGGCGCCAGAAGCGCGCGCCGTCTTTATTTGGGACGCGGAAGACCTTGCGCGGCGCGGCTGGACCCTCAAACGCTGCGTCTTTGTCATGGAATGCGTGGAAGCGATGGGTGTTGAGGTTCTGGAAGGGCCAGCTGCTAAGATCTTGGAGTCCTTACAGGCGGAACGTATTTTTTTCGCGAAGACGGCCGACCCCGCGTTGCGGTCCGCTGTGAGAGGTCTGAAAGCGGAAACGATTTCTGTCGCCGCCAGATCCTTTACAGATGTCCCACGCGATACAGATACGGGACGATTTTTCCGCTTTTGGAACAAGGCCAGACGCTCTGCCATGTCGCCAACAGTGGAACAGTAAATCCCGGTGTCATCTCCCAGACGGTCTGATACGACGCGCGCATGACGATTGCGATTATTGGGGCTGGCATGGCCGGATTGACGGCGGCCTTAAGGCTGAAAGATTATACAGATGTCGTTCTGTTTGATAAAAGCCGGGGTGTCGGGGGACGCATGAGCACGCGCTATGCGGGCGACTATGAATTTGATCACGGCGCACAATATTTTACGATCTCAGACCCCGAGTTTCAGTCGCTCATTGGCGAATTTGAAACAGCGGGCGAAGCGTTGCGCTGGAACAGTCAGGGATTATATTTGCGCCGAGGCGTTCTAGAAGCCGATAAAGGTCGCCCGCGATGGGTCGGCGCACCCC
>CAWUKE010000015.1:0-21164 GCA_963922935.1 uncultured Alphaproteobacteria bacterium
CCTCCAACAAGGCGTCGTCGTTAAACGTCTGACCGATGGAGTTCCCATCCATTTGTGTCCAAGCATGTTCGCCGCCATCTTCGGGCTTAGAGAAAGCGAGAAAACGGTTAGTGCGCAGATCGGCCACGCCTTTGAACCGACGCCCAGAGGCAGCAGGCCATTGCATCGGCACAACGTCGAGCGCGAGTTTGTCTTCGATCTCGCTGATCAGCTCAAAGGGGTCCTGGCCTTCACGGTCCATTTTATTGATGAAGGTGACAATGGGAATGTCGCGCAGGCGGCAGACTTCGAAGAGCTTGAGCGTCTGGGGTTCAATGCCTTTCGCCACGTCTAGCACCATGACGGCACAATCGGCCGCGGTGAGCGTGCGATAGGTGTCTTCAGAAAAGTCTTCGTGACCGGGTGTATCGAGAAGATTGAAGATTAGATCGCGATGCTCAAACGTCATGACCGACGAGCTGACAGAGATGCCGCGCTCTTGTTCGATTTTCATCCAGTCTGATTGCGTCCGGCGCGCCTCGCCCCGTGCGGCGACTTTTCCGGCCTGGTGGATCGCCCCGGCGGCCAGCAGCATATTTTCCGTCAGCGTCGTCTTACCCGCATCAGGGTGGGAGATGATCGCAAAAACGCGGCGTTTACCGGGTTCAGTCTGGAGGGCTTCAGCGCGGGACATGGCGCAGGGCCTAGCTGCGATGTTTCGGTGCGTCCACCAGCTCTGCCAGCGTAAATTCTGCCCCAGACTTTGACAGGGTAGACTTTGACAGAGATGTGCGGAGTTGCGAGGGCAAACCGATGGAGCGATTGTCCGAGAAACACTTTGCCGCGGCTGTCGAAGCGTCCAACGCTCTGGATAAGGCGGCGGGTAAGCTTCGCATCTTATCGTCCATTGCCTGGGACGGTTCGCACAAGACGGCCTTTCTGGAGCGTGGAACCTTACCGCGACCGGCCTATGCGCCCGTCGATACGGGACCGGCTCGTGAACTCATCGAGGCAGCGCAAGGCTATGTTGAAGGCGGGCATGAAGTGCAGCAGTGGCTACAGCGTGTCGCGCAGACGCTACAAACAACAGCGAATTTGATCGATGGCCGTGGAACAAAAGCGTTCTTTGTACAGTCTTCCGCGCTGTATGGTGAGCCGACACGGCTGATGTTGGATAAGACGACAAAGGTCCTCGATCTGGCTCACCACATGGATCATGCTCTCGACGGTTTGGATTTTGATCGTCTGGTCATTGAGGGGCGGGAAGTCATCTTGAATGATACGGCTTTTGCACAAGCTTTACGCGAACGGCTCAACCATCATTTTGGTAACGCCGCCCCGCGCGTTGAAATCAGTGCCCGTTTATCGGCGAAAGCCTCCGCTGGTCGCAAACGCATCCGTATCCGCGAAGGCGCGACCTTTACAGAGCGGGATGTCGATCAATTGCTTCACCACGAAGCGCTTATTCATGCCGCGACCGCGATGAATGGACGAGCCCAGAGCCACATGAAGATATTAGGGCGCGGACATGCCGGAACAACAGAAGTCCAGGAAGGCCTCGCCGTTTTTGCAGAGATGATAACCGGGGCGATGGACCCCCGCCGCTTTCGGCGTCTGTCCGGGCGCGTTCTCGCTATACAAATGGCCATTGAAGGCGCCGACTTTAAAGACGTGTTTGATTTCTTTGTTGAGAGGGGCGTGGACCGCAATCAGGCGTTTGAAAATGCGCGTCGTGTTTTCCGCGGCGGGCTAACCTCAGGCGGCGCACCATTCACAAAGGACATTGTCTATCTCAACGGTCTTTTACGCGTTCATAATTTTATGAGAACGGTCGTGAAGATGGGGCGGGCGGATTTGATCCGTGTGTTGTTCGTTGGAAAGATGGATATTGAGGACCTGCCAGCACTAGCGCAGCTTGTGTCGGAAGACCGGATCGACGCGCCGCAATTCCTGCCGCCCTGGGTCGAAGACCTGCGTTTTCTCGTTAGCTATATGGGCTATTCGTCTTTCTTGAACCGCGTCAAGATACCCGGCTTTCAGGCCTATTATGCAGAAGAGCTTCAAGGCGTGCCGGACGTTTGGGATATGATGCAGGCTTAAGTTGTGTTCGACCGGGAAGTCGATTCCAACCTTCGGTCGAATGTTCGGTCAAATTAATGCAAAATTTCCAAAGATCTTATCGAATAACGCGTCACGGACATGAATGAGCGCTGAACACCGTGCTTTCGTGATAATTCTGACCAAAAAATTATAAGAAAAGGCCATTTTTTAGTTGGAATTTCACTGTGAGTTTCTTACGTGGACTTCCGTGAGATGACAGAACTGTGACGCAGCACGCCGTCTGGTTCGACGTACTAACATTAACAACTGATACTGAACTTAAAACGAGGACACCACAATGAAGGGTGATTATTGCACACGTGAGGGCGCCGAGCGCCTCAAGGCACAAATCGAAGCGTATTGGGCCGAGCGCGGTCACGACGTAAAGATCAACTTGGTCCAAGGTGGCTTTCTGGCTTCCATGCGCTCTGCGCGGACAGACGTCCGGTCCAACATGGTCAACGGCATCCCAACACGGAATAAAGCCGACTTTGGTTAAAATCGATGTGGGTCGCTAATGTGGCCCACAGTACCAACGCCTAAGGGCGGGTGTGAGCTGACGGAAAGTCCGTAGCCTTACATCCGCCCTTAGTTTTTGGTGCGGACGATCTGCGTAGCCATACGTCACCAAAATACTAAATACGCGCGCATTATGGGCGGCCCGCATATCCGGCCAGCTATCCCCAATCATTACGATGCGGGCCCTGTCCCGATGACCCGCGGACATAAAGATATGTCGGGGGTCAGGTTTCTTTCGGGGCGCTTCATCTCCGCCGACAATGGACTCAAAAAACTGCGTCATGTTCAGCGCATCGAGCAGGGGTCTGGCGAGCCATCCTGGTTTATTTGTGCAGACCGAGAGCGCCGCGCCTTCATGGCGGAGCCGCATCAAAGTTTCGATCACGCCAGGATACGGTTGGGAGAGTTGCGCAATATCACTGGCATAGCGCAGTAGAAAGAGGCGTTGAAGTTCATCGAGCCGTTCGTTAGAGACTTGATGGCCGGAGCGCGAAAGCGCTGCAGAAATCAAATGGCGTGATCCAAACCCAACAGCCTTGGCCGCCAAGTGATAATCAGTCTCCGGTAGCCCTTCTAAGGCGATGACATCATTTGTAACGCGGACCAAATCCGGGGCCGTGTGGACAAGTGTTCCGTCCAGATCGAAGCAGAGGCTGAGGCCGTTGAGATTACCTCTATAATTATCTGGAAGACTCCCCTGTAAATCGTCGTGAAGTTTCTTGCGCATATGCCGTGCCATGTGCGCCGCTATCGGGTAAGTGACGCCGTATGACAACGCTGAATCAGTCCTCTCGCGCCCGCGCCGCCATTATTCTGGCCGCGGGTAAAAGCACGCGTATGAAAAGTGCGCGAAGTAAAGTCCTGCATCCTCTGGGGGGACGGCCCTTACTGGGCTGGGTCCACGCCAATGTTGCTGCTCTTGGATGTGAGCGGATTGTCTGTGTGGTTGGCGAGGCCAATAAAGATGTAAGGGACGCAGCTGAAGCGCTCGGCATGCAGATCGCGGTACAAGAACCGCAGTTGGGAACAGGTCACGCCGTTCTTTGTGCGCGGGAGGCGATGCAAGGATTTGACGGAGATGTTGCCGTTCTTTTCGCGGATACGCCGATGATTGCCCAAGAGACGATGGCGGATGTCTTCAAAGCTTTGGACGGGGCTGACATCGCGGTCCTAGGGTTTGAGGCTGCAGATCCCGGCGCCTATGGGCGGTTGATTGAAAGCCAGGATGGGCTGGACCGGATTGTAGAGGCGAAAGACGCCACTGCGGAGGAATTAGATGTAACCCTCTGTAATAGTGGGGTTCTGGCTGCGGATACGGATCGTCTTTTCAAAGCCCTCGACCGTGTTGAGAACAATAATGCTAAGGGCGAATATTATCTGACCGATTGCGTCGGTCTGATCCGGGGGGATGGAGGCCGTGCCGCCGTTGTGCGCGGAGATGAGGCGGAAATGCTCGGTATCAATTCGCGGGCCGATCTCGCAAAGGCGCATAAGGCCTTCAACGCGCAGCGCCGTCTCGCCGCCCTTGCTGATGGCGTGACGCTGCGGGATCCGGAAACCGTCTATTTCAGCTTTGACACAGTTCTCGAGAATGATGTCACCGTTGAAGAAAATGTTGTCTTCGGGCCCGGCGTGACAGTCAAATCCGGGGCGACCATTCGCGCCTTTAGTCATGTCGAGGGGGCGACAGTCGGAAACGGCGCCAGTGTCGGGCCTTTTGCCCGCTTACGTCCCGGTGCAGAGCTGGGCCCCAACAGTCACATTGGGAATTTTGTCGAGGTCAAGAAGACCACTCTTGGGGCTGGATCAAAGGCGAGCCACCTGACCTATCTCGGTGATGCGATTATTGGCGATAACGTCAACATTGGCGCGGGAACCGTGACCTGTAATTATGACGGTTATTTCAAACATCAGACGGTCATCGGCGAGGGGAGCTTTATCGGCACCCACACAAGTCTGGTTGCCCCTGTTAAAGTGGGTTCTGGTGCCTTCACGGCGACCGGCACGGTCGTGACGAAAGACGTTCCTGACGACGCTTTGGTCATTTCTCGTGCAAAAGAGACCCATAAGCCCGGATGGGCGGCGCGCTTTCATACGGCGATGAAGAAGCGGAAATCTGGCCAATGAGTATTGTTAAAGAAAACGCTGCCATGGCGGCGCTCGAATTTGTTCGTTCCGGGATGGTCCTCGGCCTCGGCTCTGGCAGCACAGCAGAGATTTTCATCGAACAGCTGGGTGAGAAAGTCGCTGGCGGATTGAAAGTCAGCGGGGTCCCGACGTCGCAACGTACGGCGGAAGTCGCGCAAGAATTCGGCGTTCCCTTGATCGATATTGACCGTGTGGACGCTATCGATCTCACGATCGACGGCGCGGATGAGGTCGATCAGGCCTTCCACCTTATGAAAGGCGGTGGGGCGTGCCTCCTGCGGGAGAAAATCATCGCGAAGGCGTCGAAACGCATGGTGGTCATCGTTGATGACAGCAAAATGGTTGAAACCTTGGGGGCCTTTCCTTTGCCCGTCGAAGTCGACCCGTTTGGTGTCGGTCTGACAGCGTCCCAAGTCTATGACGCGCTACTGAAAACAGGCTGTCAGGACGGAACAACGACCTTGCGCCAAGCGCGAGATGGCTCCGGGCCGCTCATCACCGATGGTGGGCATTACCTTCTGGACTGCCAAGCCGGTGCGATCCCTGATCCTGCCCTCACAGCGCAAGCACTCGCCGCTATTCCAGGTGTGATGGAGCACGGCCTTTTCATCGATCTCGCGAGTGCCGTTGTCATCGGCGAAGTCGATCACGCTAAAGTGCTGGAGATTAAACGTGACTAAATATGACTACGATCTCTTCGTCATTGGGGCAGGCTCTGGGGGCGTACGGTCCGGTCGGTTAGCCGCACAGCTCGGTAAGCGTGTTGGTGTGGCCGAAGAGAGCATGCCAGGCGGGACCTGTGTCGTGCGTGGTTGTGTGCCCAAGAAGTACCTCGTCTACGGTGCTGACTATGGCGACGCGATCAAAAAGTCTGCGGGCTATGGTTGGTCCGTTGGCGACGTGTCGTTTGATTGGGCAACTTTGCAAAATGCTGTCCAAACCGAAGTCAATCGACTGTCCGGTATCTACTCAACGGTCTTAGAGAAGAACGGAGCGAATTTGTTCCGTGAACGCGCCGAATTTGTTGATGCCCACACCGTCAGGCTGACCAAATCTGACAAGGAAATCACGGCGGAAACGATTTTGATCGCTGTTGGTGGCTATCCTTGGCGTCCTGATATTCCTGGGATTGAACATACAATCGTGTCTGATGATGTTTTCCATCTGAAAACCCTGCCTAAGCGCTTGCTCGTGATCGGGGGCGGCTACATTGCGTGTGAATTTGCAGGCGTATTTGCCGGCATGGGCAGCCAAGTCATCCAAGCCTATCGTGGCGGGCGTTTGCTGAATGGTTTTGACGCCGAAGTGCGCGATGAGGTCGCCAAGGTGCAGCTCAACAATGGCATTGATGCGCGCTTCAACATCACGCCCACGAAGGTTGAAAAGACGGCAGGCGGATTGATCACGACCTTTGATGACGGCACGAAAATCGGCACAGATGTCGTGCTGATGGCGACAGGTCGAGAACCGGCGACTGCGAGCCTGGGCCTAGAGAATGCTGGCGTTGAGGTCGATGAAAATGGCGCTGTGAAAGTCGATGCTTTTTCGCGGTCCAGCCAAGAGAATATCTACGCCGTTGGGGATGTCACAAACCGCATGAACCTGACACCTGTCGCAATCCGGGAAGGGGCGGCCTTCGTGGAAACAGCGTTCAAGAATAACCCCAGCGCCTATGATCATAGCAATATCGCCTCAGCCGTCTTCACGCGCCCACCGGTTGGCGTATGTGGTATCTCTGAAGGGGAGGCGCGGCGGACTTATGGCGACGATATCACGGTTTACACGACAAACTTTCGTCCGATGAAGAACATCCTCAATGGCGATCAGAACCGCTTTTTCATGAAGCTGATTACAAAAGGCCCTGAAGAGACCGTCGTCGGCGTGCATCTTGTCGGCGATGAGAGTGCTGAGATGATCCAAATGGTGGGCATTGCGATCAAAGCTAAACTGACGAAAGCGCAGTTTGACGCGACCTGCGCCGTTCATCCCACTATTGCGGAAGAGATCGTGACGTTGAAGCCGCGGGAAATCAATAAGACGACCGTGGTGACGTAGTCCTCAGGACTAAGGCTCTCTGTAGAAATCAAACGCGACATCAATATCAAGAGAGCCCGTGCCCATCGAGAAGTCGTAAGTCGGCATTTCGTAGAGCAGATCAAGCCGAATGGTTTGTTCGTCAATATCGCCATTATTGCGACGAATGCCGTTAAATCGGTTGAATTCCATGATCTGCGTCGGACCGGCCGCAAGATCACCTAGGTCCTCAACATTATTGAGAATGGTGATATTATTGGCGTTGGTCCGACGACCAAAATCGAAGCCATCATCATTGCCTCGAGTGGTGAGGGAGGGGGTCAGCTTAATGTCGCCAAGCTGTACCGTGTTGGCGAAGTCTCCTGTCGCATTCGCAATGCTCGCGCGCGCGCGGACCGAAAACCGCGTATTGCGGGAGCTAATGAAGAAGCTGTGGGAATATCGCTGTCCGGGCCCGGCTAATCTGACGCTTGTGTTGGGATTGAGCGTAAAAGCGCTCAAGGCATCGCCCGCATCGAGATAACCATCCCCATCGTCGAGAACCGAGGCTGTAAATGTCTCGCCATCTTCGGTGATACCGAGCATCATGCCTTCATTGGCACTCGGCAGGATATCGTCAATCGACGTTAGCGTTCCTGTGAGGTTTGGGGTGCCAGCACGAACATAAAAATCAATCATTTCAGTGCCGAAGGGCACACAACATGAATTGGTGGCGAACTGATAATTATCGTAAATGTCATAGCTTTCGCCGTCATGGACAACGACGCAGCCATAGGTGCGACACCAGAAATCTGTGTCCAAGAAACTCGCTTGCGCAGCCGGAGCCGCAGCAAGCAGAAGGACTGTCTTGGTGAGCCTATTGCGCCACATACGATAAAGACTCGACATCGACCGCCGTGCTTTTGAACTTATTCTGCGGCACGAAGCTATTATTCATGCGGAAATCGATCGTATATTCGCCCGGCTCCAGATCCGCGAGTTCGGGGACATTCACACCGTAATTCCGCGTGGCATTGTCGAGAACGACGGCATTGAGTGGGGCTTCGGCGACAATTTCCCCTGACGCTGACAGGACCTGCGCTTCGCCCTGCAGACGGGCATGGGCGTCACCTTCATTCTTAATCCTCATCGTGATGAGCGTTGGATTCTCACTATCCATGGCGACTTGCTTCACGACGGGCAGGCTCTCTGATTTGCCGAGGGTCAGGTAAAAGAGGGATGTGAGCTGATAGCGGTTCCAAACGCCGGACACTTCCCCCCGTTCGTCTAATTCTGGCAGAAGCGTCGTGGCGAGCAGCGCAAAGCGGTGATCGCCTGTCGTTTCGACGTCAAAAGGCGTCGTGATCTCCACGACAACATCCTGGCGGGTCTCAGGCTTGAGTGTCACGGATGCCGGAGAGAAGCGGACCCATTCGGCTGCAGACCGTTCCGTATCGCCGGGTGCGTCTAACACAAGTCGGCCCTCTTCATCCAGAGACCAATCGGCAAGGCCGAGCGTAAGGCTAATCGTGCGTTCCGTATGCACATTCCCGATCGTTACGACCTGGCGTTGGCGCTCGCCGGGCTTGATTGTCATTTCAACCGTAGAGGGTTGAATGCCCACACCAAAAGCGCTCGCCAAAGGCGGTGCAACCAGGGCGGCTGTGATCAGCGCCGTAGACGCCAAGGCAATCGCTGCGAAATGGAAGGGACGCATAAGACACTCCAATAGACAAATTAAGGCCAGTGGAGTGTGTCTGAAAACGGTTAGCGGAGGGTTATTACCCACCGCTAAAAATTAAGTCTGTTAGGTTTTGTTCATCCGTGAGTGTGCCAGAACGCTATCACGCTTCAGAAGTACGCTATTCCGCTTCGATCAGACCAGCTTTGCTCGCGGATTGCAGCATGGCTTTTTGAATTTTCTCAAACGCGCGGGCTTCGATCTGGCGAATACGCTCGCGTGAAACGCCATAGACCTTAGCCAATTCTTCCAAAGTCAGGGGGTTTTCATCCAAACGCCGCCGCATGAAAATATCGCGTTCCCGGTCATTTAGGTCCGCCATGGCATCACGCAGGAGGTCCATACGCGCATCATGCTCCTGCTCTTCTGCGAGCATCTCTTCCTGGCTGTCTGACTCGTCTTTCAGCCAGTCTTGCCACTGGGTTGAGCCATCTTCTGCACCAATCTGCACGTTGAGGGAGGCATCGCCGCCGCCCAGCATGCGCCGGTTCATGGACGTGACTTCTTCTTCTTTAACGCCAAGCGTAGTTGCGATTTTTTTGACGTCACCGGGCTTGAGGTCGCCGTCCTCAATCGCTTTCATTTCGCCCTTTAAGCGTCTGAGATTGAAGAAAAGTTTCTTCTGCGCCGCTGTCGTTCCCATTTTCACGAGAGACCAGGACCGTAGCACATATTCTTGGATAGCCGCCCGGATCCACCACATCGCATAAGTGGACAGGCGGAAGCCCTTATCAGGATCGAATTTCTTGACGGCCTGCATTAGGCCGACATTACCTTCGCTGATGACTTCACCAATAGGCAGACCGTAGCCCCGGTAGCCCATCGCGATTTTCGCCACGAGACGCAGGTGGGATGTCACCATCTTTTCTGCTGCGGTTGTGTCGCCATGCTCAGCCCAACGTTTTGCGAGCATGAATTCCTCTTGCTTTTCGAGCATTGGGAATTTGCGGATTTCCTGCAGGTAGCGGTTCAGCCCCTGCTCTGGGGACAAGGATAAAGATAGGTTTGCTGTATTGCCGGACTTTTTTGAGGCAGACGTGCTGCCGCGTGTCGTCAATGATGTTGTTTCAGCCATATTGGTCTTTCCCTCCAGCGGGGACAGATAGGAATCGGAAGACGTCGTTTAAAGGGATTAGCCCGGAAAAACCACGCACAACCGTCTCACAAGGACGTGTTGCGCCTTATTTACGTGCAAGTTTGCTGATCGTTTCGATTTTGGTCTGCGACGGATTGGAAGGCAGTGCGAAGGAGAGGTGGACGTTCTGATCCGTACCGCTTATGCGCCCACGCCATGAGCCGTTATGACAAACTCGATCAATTAGGCACGCAGCAGGGCCTTCCGCAAAGTCCGGATGAGGCCGTTTTAGAGCGCGTGGCCAACCCTTGCGAAGAGGACTATATGGTCCGGCTGGTTGCGCCGGAGTTCACGTCTATCTGCCCCGTCACAGGGCAGCCAGATTTTGCGCATTTGGTCGTTGATTATTGCCCAGATGCGTGGATCGTTGAAAGCAAAGCCTTCAAGCTTTTTCTGGGAAGTTACCGAAACCATGGCGATTTTCATGAAGCCTGCACGACAGGCATTGGCCAACGCCTCGTCAAAGAGATCGCGCCGAAATGGCTACGGATCGGGGGTTATTGGTACCCGCGCGGTGGCATCCCGATCGACGTCTTTTATCAATATGGCAAAACGCCTGAGGGTGTCTGGATCCCAGACCAAGGCGTTCCCCCTTATCGGGGGCGTGGGTAGCGTTCACTCCCTGTTGAACGTCTATTCGATGTTTTTCGTATCCTTTTTAGGTCTCAACCGCTAATCTGATCCCATGACTGTGCAGCCGAAACATATAAATCTTGCCTGTGCCGAAGCTGATGACGCCTGCGTCTGGTCAGCTCTCCGACAGGAAGCTGCTGCCTATGCGGTCAAAGAAGTGGCGATGAGTTCTATGCTTCACGCGATCATTCTGGAGCAGGACGATCTGGGAGACGCGATCGTCAATCACCTCTCTGACAAGCTCGCCACGTCAGACTTTCCAACGCTCAAGATGCGCAAAGTTTTGTCAGAGGCTGTGCGGAGTGATCCCGGCATCGTGCCCTGCATTGCGCGGGACTTGCAGGCCGTGAAAGAACGCGATCCCGCCTGTCATACACATTTGCAATGCTTCCTTTTCTTCAAAGGGTTTTTGGCGATCCAAACGCACCGTCTGGCGCATGCGCTTCACGCGAAAGGGCGGGACCTGATTGCTTACCACCTCCAAAGCCGTTCCAGTGAACTGTTTGGAGTGGATATAAACCCAGCAGCTACAGTGGGTTGCGGGATTATGCTCGACCACGCCACAGGCTTTGTGATGGGCGAAACGGCACGCCTGGGCGATGATTGCTCTATTCTGCAAGGTGTGACGCTTGGCGGGACGGGGAAGTCCGATGAAGATCGCCACCCGAAAATTGGTAATCGCGTCCTGATTGGCGCAAACGCCTCTGTGCTGGGCAATATTCAAATTGGTGACGGCGCCAAAATCGCAGCCGGGTCCGTCGTTTTGAAAGCCGTACCCGAAAACTGCACGGTCGCCGGCGTACCCGCCAAAGCGGTTGGTGGTAGCTGTGGTGATCCAGCTGCGGCCATGGATCAATCGATCTCTTAAAAGGACTAGAAGATAATGAGCCCTCAACAGATGAAATCTGTGCGCGATTATTTGTGCAAACGGTTTGGGACGGAGGCTATTCGTCTTGCCCCCCGCAAAGTGCAAGATAGTGTCGAAGTCTATCTGGATGATGAAATTTTAGGTCTTCTCTACATTGATGACGAAGACCCCAACGACATCAGCTATGATCTGAATATATCGATCCTTCAGCAAGATCTGGACGGCTAGTCGCTATGGCGGTTTACGCACTGGGCAATATTGAGCCCCAGCTTCACGACAGTGTCTGGGTGGCGGAAAGTGCGTCGGTCATTGGCAATGTCCATATGGCCGAAAAGACGAGTGTTTGGTTTGGCGCTGTCATCCGCGGGGACAATGAACCGATCGAAATCGGGGCGGGTTCGAACGTTCAAGACAATGCGGTTTTGCATAGCGATCCGGGTCAACCTCTCAAAATCGGCGAGAATGTTATCGTCGGTCATCAAGTTATGCTGCATGGATGCACAATCGGTGATGGCGTCTTGGTCGGGATTGGCGCGACCATCTTAAACGGCGCGCAAATTGGTGCGGGCAGCATCATCGGTGCGCATGCTCTGATCACAGAAAACAAAGTTATCCCGCCGCGTAGCCTTGTCGTTGGCGCTCCGGGTAAGGTCATCAAAACGCTAGGTGATAAGGAAGCCAATTTCCTGCGCTTGAATGCAGACGTCTATGTCAGCAACGCGAAACGGTTTCGCAAAGAGCTGCGCCGTTTAGACTGAAGGCGCGTTTCAACCGCTCAACATAGTTTTGAGTTTTACGTCAATCTCGCGGCCGAGATTAAAGCCCGAATGCGCCGCCTGCTGGGCTTCTACCACGAACAGTCTGTCATCCATTCCTAATGGCGGGCTTAGCGTTTCGGTAATTTGCGAAGGCGTTGCCGTGCTACGCAAAAGCCAGACGGTTTGGCCAATACGCTGCACATCACCAAGGGATTGAAGCGTTTGCAAAAAACGCATGGCTTGACCGGACCGGATTTCCGCCATGACGAGGCAGGCTGTTGTGTCTTGAGTTGCCGCTTGTGAGGGCGCTTTGTCTTCCAGATGAGCCATTAAAGCCGGAATGGTGGCGACTTGCCGGAACGGGTCTAACGTTCCGTGACGAACAAAGGATTGCGCTGTCACGCGGCCTTCATCTAAATATCCTGCCAGAACAGCGTCCGTAAATGGGCCATAGACTGTCTCGTCTACACGGACATACCATCTTGCGGCTGGGGTGTTTGCGTCGGGCGTATGTCCGGAAGGGGGCGTCACGCCCCACGTCTAGATTTCAGGACGTCGCGTGAAAAGAGCGGAGTGGGTATCCACCTGTAATTTTGCTGGCGCGGAGTTGTCGACACAGCAAGACCGCACAGGCCGCGCTGGTCAGGGCCAGCAGCGTCAGAACGGTAAGATCGAACGATTGGAAAGCGAGACGCGCCATGAGGCCCATTTGCACGAAGAAGATCATGGCAAAGCCACCCATCCGCACAGGGTGATCTGCAAACCAGCTATCCCAAGCCCCAAAGGCCGCGATCGCGCCTGTTACTGCCCCCAGACAAAGCATATAAAGCAACGGCATATCCACAGAAGATGGGATCGCGATCAAGCGCTCTAGCGCGGTAGGATCAATGATCACCATAACGGCAGCGGCTAGGGCGAGTTGCGTTAGGAATACGCCGAGCCAACCAATCTGTCCCCTTAGCCAGCGGCAAAGTTGCGCGAAGAGGAAGATGCCTTGCGCAGCGACCAGAAGCGCGGCGAGGTAGGTTTGTGGTGCCGTCGGTTGAAGGAATGTATCCGCCATCGCCGGATCGGAGAGGGCGAACTGTATAGTGATAGACGCGCCCATCGTGACCATCACACCCGGGAGAAGCACAGCATCCATCTGGTCTGTTTCGAGTAACCCAACCGCCCAAAGTGCCGCCCCGATATTCCCGACCGCGCCGAAGGCTTGAACGCTGTGCAGGCTCGTTTGCGTTAAGCTTAACCAGAAAAGTCCGATAGCGAACAACGTCAGGCAGGCCGCGATGACGACGCTGCGTGTGCGATAGGCACCGAGTGCAACAAGGGCCAAGACGCAGCCAAATTGTATCATCACCGTTGTGGGGAGCGCGAAGATAGCGCTTTGCCAAAGCAAAATGCCCAAGCCCGAAAGCGCGGCGATGCAGGGCAGTCTTAAACGGAAAATGGTGCCAATGGCTGCGAAAGCGATGGTGGCTATGAGGAGGGGATTTTGAAGACCGCTCATGATGTCGGCTGGAAGGATCAGGATCATCGCGAATGTGGCGGTCAGTGTCGTGAAGATCGCACTCATCGCACGCCCGACGCGACTCATAAAAGTCTTAGGGAACCATCGGATCAAAGCGCAGATGCCGCCCAAGCTGGAAAGCATAGCCAGGCCAGCGATTGCCACCGGATCCGCCGCATTGGACATGGCTAAGATCAGAAGGCCGATCGTCGCGACCTGATAGAGTAGGGCTGTCAGACGTCCAATTGATACACGGCCCTCATCATTTTGGGGCGTTTCATTCGCGCTACCTGGGTCCGTGTGTGGGTGGTGCTTCAAGACCTCACGGATGTTGACCGTTTGCGATATGTCTTGGCTAACAGCGGACATGGAACCAGCCGCGAACGCCAGCCGGCGGTTAACCGGTCTATTGTCATTGGCGACGGGAATCACACGGGCGGTAGTCACAAAGATGACATAATTGGATCGCGCCGAAAGGCACGAACAGACACGTCAGGCGCGAAAGCCGCGTGCAGTAGACGCCTATTCTTCGTCGTCGGACAAAGCGGCGGCCGCGCCCGGAAGATCACCGAGAACGTCCAAAACTGACCGGATCAGCGGAATTTCGTGCTGCATGGCCCGATATCCGCGTTCGATCAGTTCTGCCGCTCGAGTGAATTCCAGCATGCCTATATGACCAATCCGCGGGGCGACGAAGACATCTGGGGGATCCCCGGCCAAGCGCGACCGTCCGATCCGGTCCATGACGATGTTAAGGCTGCCCATCATGACGGAGCCGATACGCGGGCTTTTCCCGGGCTTAGAGCCGCCCAGTAGAGATTTGAGCAAAACCCGATCTGGGCGTATTTTATTGAGGGATTGATGCGCCATCACAGCAATTTCGGGGAGGTCTTCATCAACGACTTCTGGGCCTTCGAAACTCACCTCATGGGCTGTGCCAATTGGGCCAAAGGCGTCGCCAGATAAGGATACAGCAATAACAAGATGCGCGCCCAAAGCCCGACAGGCGGAAACAGGAACAGGGTTCACCAGCGCGCCGTCAATCATATAACGCCCATCAATTTTGATAGGTTCAAACGCGCCGGGCAGGGCATAACTGGCTTGCACTGCCGGGATGACTGGGCCTTTCTGTAGCCAAACTTCATAGCCGGTGCGCAGGTCACAGGTAACGGCAGCAAACTTGCGATCAAAATCCTCAATATTTTTGTCAGCAAGGTAATGTGAAAGGACTTTGCGAAGCCGTGTCCCTTTCACCAGGCCTGATCCGCCCCAGGATAAATCCATATAATGTAAAACGCGTCGTCGATCGAGCGACAGAGCCCAGTTTTCAAGACTGTCCAAGCGCCCGGCCAGATAGGCCGCGCCGACGACGGAGCCAATAGATGTACCAGCCACGATATCGGGTTCGATGCCCGCTTCGATCAGTGCTTTGAGTGCGCCAATATGCGCCCAACCGCGTGCCACGCCGCCGCCTAAGGCCAAGCCTATCGGAGGGCGTGTCCCGGTTCCGAGTATTTTGGGATCAAACCGCATACGTGTCTTGTAGACGCCAATCTTACCGCTCGACAAGCGCAACTTGGTTTCATGAAGCCAAGCTGAATAGGTGGCTCAGCATTGATCCAGAGTCGGCGTGCCAAGGGGAAAGCAATCGGATGGAGACGAGAATGCAACGCCTACTGATAAACGCTTTAATGACAGCTGCGATGAGTGCCGCCCTCGCGAGCTGTGCGACAATCAGTGAGGAAGCCTGCCTTGCTGGGGATTGGGAGAGTATTGGCTTTAAAGATGGTGAGAACGGAAAATCTCGCGCGCGCTTGGCCGATATCTCTCAAACCTGCGGGAAGTATAATGTTATTCCCGACCGGACAGCTTACCTGAGGGGCTTGGAAGAGGGACTCACCCGTTACTGCACGCCTCAGCGGGGTTATGATCACGGACGGGACGGGCGCGGCGTCAACAATGAATGCACCGTTCGTGGCTTCGGCGATTACATCGATGCCCATGCCGAAGGCTTTGTCGTCTATGAAATCGAGCAGGACTATCATGCTTTGATTGCGCGCTGGGAAGAGACAGATAAGGCGCGGCGCAATGTGGAGGGACGTCTCTTAGACGAAACACTCGAGCCCAAAGAGCGGAAGCGCCTTGAGAAGAAGCAGAGACGCCTAGAGCGCCGCGCCGAAAATGTGCGCATCGATATTCGGGCGATGGAACGGCTGCATGGCTTTGGACGCTGGTACCCGGACGTCTAGCCCTCATAGATTCTACGAAGCATTCTAGAGTCTAGGGAGCTTCAGACGAAAGCGGGCTCGCAATTTGGAGTTTCGCCAGCATGGACGGACCGAGCTGTAAAGCTACCGCCGCCGAAGGCAAAGCCGCCGAGCCCATAATGGTAGTAGCAATTGCCGCGCTTATAGATGTTGAAACACGCAAAATGGCTGCCACCGGCTGCGTCCCAATCGACATATTCAAAACAGATTACATTAGCGCGGACTTGCCATGTCCCGCGATCAATCTTGTCGCCATGGCGATGAACGGTGCGTCCGTCAGACGTCGTCGTCTCTTCAAAGGCAAAGGTCTCAATATCTTTGCGTTTGAAATTATAGGTGCCGCGATGGGTCTTATCACTAAAGGCAGCGAGCAGTTCCGCTTCATTGAGCGGTTCTTCATATCTTGTGTCTGGCAGATAATTACCATCCGCGTCAGGCTCTAGGCGCGGGCTATCTTGCGCGAGAGCAGGCGTTGCCAGAACCAACGCAAAGCTTAAGGCCGCGGATTTACGCAACAGGCGGGGCACAGTTTGGTACATCCTCATCCAAAACCGTTACAGCGACAAAATCGCGGCTTTCAACACTAAAGGCGTAATAGCAATTGCCTTGCTGATAGAGGTTGAAGCAGCCTCCGCCCATGTCGTCATAGGAAAAACAGACGACATTAGCCATGGCTCTCCAACGGCCGACGCTCTTTACGCCGTCGCGTTCGTGCAAGGTCGTCCCATCAGCATTCATCATCTCTGAGAATGCATAATCGCCGTCAGGCTTGCGAAGATAGTCATAATAGCCCCGATGCAGGCGATCGTTGAATAGGGCTTTTAGGTCGCTACCCTCTAAAGGGACGCTCGAGGTGACGTCAGGGACATTATAGACTGGGGAGTCGCTCTTGGTCTCATCGATTTGGGCCGCTGCAGGACCTGCAAGCGCTAAGAAACAAATTGCGAAAAGATAAGGTCGCATAATGTTCTCCTACCATGACGACTTACGTTTGCCATGTTACGGAATAGATATGGATCACAATTCCAGTGAAGATCAGGCCGAAATCCCAGCGGCCAAACGTCGCCGCAACCGGCCCAGCCGCTATATTCGCGCCCAAGAACGCCGCGATGCCCAGAAGCGGGCGGACCAGCGTTTCTATAATGTGATTTTCAGTTTGGTTGGTGTCTGCGTTTTGGTGGTGCTGGGATTGGCGGCACTCGCCAGTAACGGTGCCTTACAAGGAGAGACTAGCAGCTCAGAAGCCCCCGATGTTGCAAGGCAGACGTTCATAGGCTTGACCCTAATCGAATGGGTGGGCTTGCTGGTTGTCGCCATCATTGGAATTTTTATGTGGCGACGGCTCACGCGCCGCTAGTCTGACTTGCTTTGCGCCGGCGAGGGGTCTAAGCGCCAGCGCCTTTTCAAATAGCGCAGCTGAATTAATCAAGGAATGATCATGGCGACCAATTTTGCCATTGTAGGTGCCACGGGCAATGTCGGCACGGAAATGCTCGAAATCTTGTCCGAGTCCGATATTGAAACGGGCGAGGTTTATGCGGTGGCGTCACGCCGTTCGCTGGGGCGTGAAGTCAGCTTTGGGGACCGAACGCTCAAATGCCACGACATTGAAACGTTTGATTTCTCCAAGGTTGATATTGCTCTGATGAGTGCGGGCGGCAGCGTCTCGAAAGACTGGTCGCCAAAGATCGCCGCCAAAGGCGCGATTGTGATTGATAATAGCTCGGCTTGGCGCATGGATCCCGCTGTCCCGCTGATCGTGCCAGAAGTGAACGCCGAAGCCATCGAAGCCCCTGGCGCGCTCGATAAGAAAATTATCGCCAACCCAAATTGCTCAACCATTCAAATGGTGGTGGCTTTGAAGCCGCTCCACGATGCCGTTGGGATCAAGCGCGTGGTTGTTTCAACCTATCAATCCGTGTCGGGGGCTGGCAAGAAGGCGATGGATGAACTTTGGCTCCAAACCAAAGGCATCTACTCTAATGATGATTTTCCCGCCGTGAATTTCCCAAAGCAGATCGCCTTCAACGTCATCCCACAAATTGATGTGTTCATGGATGATGGCTACACGAAGGAAGAGTGGAAGATGAAGGTCGAAACGAAGAAAATTCTCGATCCATCGATCAAAGTGGCGGCGACCTGCGTGCGCGTGCCAACCTTTGTCGGCCACGCCGAGGCGGTGAATGTCGAGCTTAAGGCTGAAATGAGCGCGGATGATGCGCGGGCTTTGCTGCGCGAAAGCCCTGGCCTGATGGTCGTTGATCAGCCGCAGAGCGATGACGTCAACTTCGTCACGCCTATCGAATGTGTCGGTGAATTCGCGACCTTCGTCTCCCGAATTCGCGAAGACAGTACGCAAGATAATACGCTCGATATGTGGGTTGTGTCTGACAATCTGCGTAAAGGGGCTGCGCTCAACGCGGTGCAGATCGCCGAACTCCTCGTCCATAAAAAGCTGATCGGGTAAAAGAACAGGGGCCGAAAGGCGCCCGGACAATTCCTATTTCCAAGGCGACTTGCGACGACCAAAGGTTTTTCGTGGCGGCTCGTCCTTTGGTGGGGTCGGTTGCGGTCGACGCGGATCTGGCCTGGATTGGGTTCCGATCCTACCGCCCGCGAATTTCACCAAGGCCTCAATCCGTTTTTCGATCGGTGGGTGTGTCGTGAACATGCCCGCAAGGCCGGTGCGCGGATTATAGATAGCCATTTCCCGCACTTCGTCAGGCACGCTTTTCATTTCCGCATTGCCCGAAATCTTTTCTAAAGCGCGGATCATCGCATCCGGGTTTTTCGTAAGCTCTACAGCCCCGGCATCCGCCATATATTCGCGCTTCCGGCTCATGGTGAAGCGGATCATTAGAGCGATAACATAAGTCAGCGCTACAATCGCGAAAGCGACAAGAATCAGAACACCCGCATTGCCGCCGCCGCTGCGTCGGTGATTGTCTGAACGCGCAAAGTTGATGCGAAACATATTGCGGAACAGGCTTTCGCCTACAAAGGCAAAGATGCCGACGAAGATGACGGCAATGATCAACATGCGCACATCCTTGTGCCGGATATGCGACAGCTCATGCGCGATGACGGCCTCGAGCTCTTCATCGTCGAGCGCTTCCATCAAGCCCCGCGTGAGGGTGACTTGATAATTGTCTCGTCGTATGCCCGACGCAAAAGCGTTCATGACTGGTGTTTCCATGATCAGAAGCTTCGGTGTCGTCATGCCACGAGAAATGCTGAGATTTTCCAGCATTTTATAAGCGCGCGGTTCTTGGCTAATGGTGACGGACTTCGCGCCTGTCGCTGCATTGATCATGGCATTATGCGCAAAGAAAGCGACACCGAACCATGCGCCGGCCCCCGCTAAAGCATAAGGGGCCGTCATGGGGAGTTGCTCGGCCGCAAGGATCAGGCCCTGATCTAAACCGGCATTGGTGGTCAGCCCGTTAAACCCGATCAGAAGACCGTAAAACAGGATCAGCAGTAGGATAGGAAAGAAGCACAGCAACAAAACGCTGCGCAAATTATTATTCCAAATGTGGGTCCGAAGGCCGGTGGCTTCGATCATCATCGGACGGGCAAACCCTCAAAATCTAGCTGAAGTCGACGGTTGGCGGCGTCATCAGGAGCTCGCGGCCTTCAGGCGCTTCGAAGAAGGGACGCTCTTCAAAGCCAAATGGGCCGGCAATAAGAACGGCCGGGAATTGCTCGCGGCTCGTATTATATTCCTGGGTGGCATTATTATAGAAACGGCGTGCGGCGCTGATCTTATTCTCAACATCAGACAATTCGTCTTGCAGCTGCATGAAGTTTGTATTGGCCTTCAGCTCGGGGTAGGCTTCGGCAAGAGCAAAAAGCTTTCCGAGGGCTGCAGAGAGCATCCCTTCTGCCGCCGCTTGACCTTCGACAGAATTGGCATTCACAGCGGCAGAGCGCGCTTGAATGACTTCTTCAAAGGTCTCTTTTTCGTGCTTGGCGTAACCTTTGACGGTATTGACCAGCTGTGGGACGAGGTCTTGGCGCTGCTTTAGCTGCACTTCAATATCGGAATATGCTTGGTTGGTTGTCTGTCGCAACGCGACCAAACGGTTGTAAATGCCGATAATGATAACGGCGAGAACAACAATGATGCCGAGAATTATAAGAAGTGTAGTCATACACTAACGTTACTCTGCAGAAGGCCGCGCTGCAAGACGATTCCGATCAATAGGCCACAAGCGATGGGACCGCGATTAACAGCGCAATAACGGCGAGTTGAATGCCTATGAAAGGCAGGACCCCGCGATAGAGGTGTGAGGTCGTCACTTCCGGCGGACTCACACCGCGCAGATAGAAGAGCGCGAAACCAAAGGGCGGGGTGAGGAAGCTTGTCTGTAGATTGATTGCCATGACAACGCCCAGCCAGACAGGATCAATGCCTGCGGCGAGAAGGGGCGGGGCCACCAGCGGTACGACGACGAACGTGATTTCAATAAAGTCGAGGAAAAAACCCAGAACGAACATGACCAGCATAACGAGGGCAAAGGCCCCCCAGACGCCGCCCGGCGCTTGATCCATAAGGTGCGCGACCATTTCATCGCCGCCGAGACCTCGGAAAACGAGGCTAAAGACCGTCGCCCCGATTAGGATGACAAACACCATGCCTGTGATGTGCATCGTCGAGCGAGAGACATCACCGAGATGTCCGCTCTTTAAGAGCCGCCAAGTCGCCGAGCCTGAGCCTGAAACGCCAACGAAGACCAGAAGCGCCGCAACGACGAGGCCCGCGATCTCTAAGGTCGTCCATTGGGTCTGGGCCAAGCGAAGGTCGATGCCTGTGAGATCAAGACCAACGAGTGCTAACAACGCCATCGCCGCCCAGAGCGGCCATCCTTTCAATTGCGGGAATAAGCGAGATGCGGCGAGCAGCATGGCCCCTAAGGCGCCGAGCGCCGCGCCTCTTGTTGGGGTGGCATAACCTGACAGGATCGAGCCTAGGACGGCCACGATCAAAAAGATCGGCGGGATCATGGCTTTCAGCGATTTGAAGAGCAGAGCTTTAACGTCCGCATCCTCTGGCCACGGTTCGGCCGGGGCTTTGGCAGGTGTAATGACCGCTGTGATGAAAATGTAGCCGATATAAGCGGCGACGAGAATGAGGCCGGGAATCAAGGCCCCGGCGAAGAGGTCTCCAACGGATATGACAGCCTCCGTCTCGAGGCCATAACTCCGCTGCGCCTCTTGGAAGGCATTGCCGATCTGATCGCCGAGTATGACTAGAACAATGGACGGCGGAATAATCTGACCCAGCGTGCCAGAAGCCGCGATGGAGGCCGAGGCGAGCGGGATGTCATAGCCGCGCTTGAGCATGGTCGGCAGGCTCAACAACCCCATCGTCACGACGGTTGCGCCAACGATACCCGTGCTGGCCGCGAGAAGCGCGCCAACAAAGATCACGCTAATCCCCAACCCGCCCCGCAAAGGACCAAACAGATCGCCCATATTTTGGAGGAGGTCTTC
>CAWUKE010000016.1:0-21034 GCA_963922935.1 uncultured Alphaproteobacteria bacterium
TCCTCTGGTTTGCTTTGAAAGCGACGATTGGCTTGCGGCCTTCCGAAGAGGTGGAGACCGCGGGTCTGGATCTCGAAGAGGTTGGCATTCCAGCCTATGCAGAGTTCACCACGAGCTAGGCTTATTTGATACCGCAGCAGGCAATCTCCGCTGCGACTTTTCCCTCGCGCATCTCCCCGATTGGCGCGAACACACTCCCCGCCCTGCATCGTCAGGCGCGGGGTTTTTTGTGGCGCGCCCTAGGCGAAGCGCGCTGAGACGATGGCCGCGCTTGTTAAAGATACGCCCATGCAACACTTCGGAACGCCGGATGAAGTGGCGGCCATTGCTGTCCTGCTCGCCTCTGAAGAAGCGCGCTATATGACGGGAACAGAGATCACAGTGGATGGCGGCCTGCTGGCGGGATCGGCGGCGTCCCCAGGCTGAGACAACGCCCTTGACGCCCTAGGTATATGTTCCTATCGCGTGATTTATGCTGACTCATTCCGATATTTGGAACGCGCTCGATCGACTGGCGACACAGCTTGCCACATCGCCGTCCGGTCTGGCGCGGCGTGCGGGTCTGGATCCGACAACATTTAATAAATCCAAACGCAAAAGCGCCTCTGGCAAGGACCGTTGGCCTTCAACTGAAAGTCTCTCAAAAGTTCTCGCAACCGTTGAAATGAGCTTTGAGGACTTTGCCCGCTTTTCAGATCGCAGTCACGCTGAAGGTCCGAGTGTGCCCTTAATCGGTCACGCCCAAGCGGGCGATAGCGGCTTTTTCGACGATAGTGGTTTTCCCGTCGGCAGCGGCTGGGATGATGTGCGCGTGCCCGGCGTGCGCGATCCTGGGACCTATTGTCTGGAAATTTCCGGCGAAAGCATGGCACCTGTTATGCGGCCGGGTGACCGGGTCGTTGTCAGCCCGAACGAACCTGTGCGCCGCGGGGATCGTGTGGTCGTCAAAACGCTCGAAGGTGAAGTGATGGCCAAGGAGCTTCACCGCATGAGCGAAACACAGATTGAGCTAATCAGCGTCAATCCGGACTATGACGATCGTATCTTACCGCGCACCCAAGTGGCTTGGATCGCTCGCATCGTTTGGATTGGGCAATAGGGAAAACCTGCAGAGGTTCGCCGCTATTTTGACGCGGCCTTCAGACCTTCTGAAATGAGCTCATGGGCTTTGTCGACGCCTTTCCAGCCGAGAACATTTACCCATTTTTCTGTCTCGAGATCTTTGTAATGGTCAAAGAAATGCGGAATGCGGTCCTGCAGAACTTGGGGTAAATCGCGATAAGTTTTGATCTGATCATAATAAGGCGTCAGCTTGGAATGCGGCACCGCAACGATCTTTTCGTCAATACCCGCCTCATCTTCCATCATCAAAACGCCAACAGGGCGGGACCGCACAACGGCGCCCGGCATGAGGGCACGCTGACCGACAACAAGCACATCCGTCGGATCGCCATCGTTGGATAAGGTATGCGGCATGAACCCATAATTGCAGGGATAACGCATGGCTGTGTAGAGGAACCGATCCACGAACATGGCGCCTGACGCTTTATCCAGTTCATATTTGATAGGTTCCCCGCCCAGCGGGACTTCAATAATGACGTTAATGTCTTCAGGCGGATTTTCACCGGGCTTAATAGCGGCGAGATTCATGACATCAGATCCTTTTGCAGGCACAGCGGCGACGCTGAGCCAATAATTGCGCGCCACATAAAAGGCGTATGGGCTTAGAGCAAGATACAAGTGGGGCCTGATCGTCTTTCATCGCAGCCTAGCTCCACAATGATGCTTATCTAAGCGAGGATCGCCCACGCCCCACTGGCAATCATCACTGTCCCGATGGTGGCATTGAAAATCTTCGCGGCGCGCGCGCTAGAAAGCTGCGCCCGTATCCAACGCGCAAACGCTGCGTAAAGGGCAAGGCCTTGCAGCTCTAACCAGGTCACTGTGGCCAGCATGATGCCAAATTGCGTCAGGATCGGTTTTTCCGCGTCAAAATAAAGCGGCAGAAGCAGGCCGAAATAAACAAGCGGCAGAGGCGAGCTGATCTGTAGTGCAACTCCCTTAAAATAGAGGCCCGCGCGTTTTGGGGCGTCCTGCGAGCTGATACTCATGTCAGGCGGCGGGCCGAAAATTGTCGACAGTCCGAGGTAGAGGATAACGAGCAGCCCCAAAACCTTCAATCCGAGTGTGACGTTTGGAAAAGCCGTCAGGAGCGCCGCCGTGCCGCTCGCCGCCAAAACCAGCCAGATGACATTGGCCGAGGCGATCCCCATGGCGGGCAGTAGTGCGGGCTTAAAGCCATACCGGAATGAGCTGGCCATGACGAGCATGACAGCAGGGCCGGGCGTTAGCCCGCCAACAGTGAACAGCACGACAAGGCTAAGCCAAACATCCAATTCCAAGGGAAGTGTCCTTTTATGCGCGAAAAAGCGCTGGCCTGCTAGCAGTCTCATCCCTATCTGTCATGACCGTGAGTGAGATGACGGACACAAATCCTGATAAGCCGCCGGTCGACGCCCCTTTGCAGGGCGTTTTGGCGCATGTCCTGTCAGAGATGGACGGGCAGGATAGTAATCTGCGTGATCTTGTAATCAGTCTGGGTCACCGGGCTTTCGGGCCTGTCATGGTGTTATGCGGTCTTTTCCTGATGACGCCGTTGGGCGCGTTGCCCGGCGTGCCAGGGGCTTTTGGTCTGATCAATATTGCCTTCGCGGTGCAGCTTTTATTGCGTCGCCCCTACCCTTGGGTGCCGGATGTTCTCGCGAAGGTAAAAGTCCCAAACAAACGAGTGGAGATGGTTCACAATAAGGTCGCGCCTTGGCTGGCCAAGATTGATAATCTCATCGGTCCGCGTCTTGCCTTCGCAACGCAAGGGCCGATGCTCGCCCTAGCCGCCCTTGTGTCGATTTTACTCTCCGCTGCGATGGTGCCGCTCGGCCTTATTCCCTTTGGGGTGGTGCCTGTGGCCTTTATCTTGGGCGTGATGGGCTTAGCCTTAATCGCTCGTGACGGTATTTTGATGCTGGGCGCGCTGATTGTCTCACTGGGCATCTTTGTCTGGGTTGGAACGCTGATCCTCTAATTGCGTGATCAGCTGTGCCAGAGCGGGATCGTGCCGCACCGATAAATTGGATGCGCGGTCTAGCAGGAGGTGGGCTAGACGCGTCTCACCCCGGCGCATCGCACTCAGGCCAGCGTCGCGCAAAAGAGGGGCGGCTTCCGCTGGGCCCAAGCCGTCTAGGCCTTCAACATAGCGGCCGCGCATCAAGGCACATAGCCGTCGGTGGGTGTCAAACCGCGGCTCACTTGGGTTCTTTTTCACGGCTCGATTAAAAGCGTCTTGGGCAAGCGTTAGCGCGCCTTCGCGAAGATAGCTTAGGCCTATATTATTATCAGACAGGCCTTGGGATTGGAACGGATCGGCTTGGGCGAAAATGGCCCGAGCCTCTTGTCCGCGATCTTGGGACTCTAGCCACTGTCCTAAAAGGTTCAAAAGACGCGGGTCTTGCGTCTGTTCAAATCCTGCGCGCAGTTGGCTTTCCACATCGTGCAATCGGTCTAGCTCGAAATCAATCCGAAGGCGCAAAGCGGGCGCAGAAATAGTCCCCAAAATTTGATCGGCCTTATCGGGTTGCTTGCCGATAAGGGCAATCTCCGCCAGTGCAAGACGAGCCGCGTCCTGGGTCGGGTCCAAGTGTAAGATGGACTGATAAGCCTCAGCGGCGCGCGCATAATCGCGCTTATCCATGGCGGCCTTCGCCTCAGCTTGCAATTGCATGGCCGCGAATGGGGCGTCTGCGGCGGGGCGTAGGGGGCGGATATGGGCGGCAAGCGTTTCAGCGCTCAGCCCGTCTGCTGACCCATCAGGCAGATCGCCTTTATCGGCTGCGATAAGGCCCAAAGCCAAGATGAGGATAAGCGCCCTCATGCCAGTCCGGCGACAATGCGAATGCCCGCGGGCAAGAGCAGCATGATAATGATCGTTGGGAAGATAAATAAGATCAGCGGGACGGTCAGTTTCGCGGCCAAGGCGAGCGCTTTTTCTTCCGCCTTCATCATACGTTTATGGCGCATATCTTCAGAGAATGTTCGCAGCGCAGCCCCAATCGAGCTTCCCATTTCCTCGGCCTGTTTGAGCATAACAGCCAGCGCTTTGGCTTCTTCCAGTTCAATCCGTTCGGCGAAGTTCATCATGGCTTCATTGCGTTCGCGTCCGGCGCGCAGCTCGAGATTCATAATCTCCAGATTGGTTTTTAACACAGGATAACGCCGCCCGATTTCGTGGCTCACCCGGATCAGGGCCGCATCCATTGCCAGCCCAGCTTCGATGCAGGCGACCAGTAAGTCCATCATATCCGGAAAGCCGCGACGGCACTGATCCGTCCGGCGGCTTTTCTTTGAATTCACAAAACTCGTCGGGGCCATGAGACCGATGATCGTTACGAAGACCGCGAGGTAGATCGTTTTATCAAAACCGATCTTGGCATGAAGCGGGCCCCAAAAGAGCAAAACAATTGTCACGGGCGTGATCAGAGAAATCAGTCGGACCGCCAGAAAGGTCTTAACGGCATTCGGGTCATAATAGCCCGCTTGTGCGAGCCAGAAGCGCAGGCGGGAAATCTCTTCAATGTCAGGCAGCGTCAGGTGGCTGCCGAGCTGGGTGATGAGATTGCGCTTGGCGCGTCTGGCGTCACCTGCTGTGACATCATCAGAGAGATCAACGCCGCCCCCAGCCGCAAGGCGTCGGGCCACACGGCGATCCGCGCGCACCGCCCCATGTGCCGCCACAAAAGCGAGCCAAAGCGCAATGCCGAGAAAGAGCAGTGCCGTGAAGATCACAAAGCCGGATGTGTAGGATAATCCCATCGTCGATCTAGATCTTAAAGTTGATCATTTTGCGCATCACCAGATTTCCAATGCCCATCCAGACTGTAACCCCGATAAGGATAGGCATGACGAGGGGATGGCCCCAGACCTCGCCGTAAAATTCTGGCGACAATGTCTGAATGGCGAGGAAAAGCAGTACGGGCGCTGCGTTCAGGATCATCGCGCTCATGCGTCCTTCGGCAGAGGCCGCCTTAATCTTTAGACGCATTTTCTGCCGTGCGCGGATTGTATCGGCATTCGCGCGTAGAAGTTCGGCGAGGTTGCCGCCTGTACGTTCTTGGAGGCGGACCATAGCGGCGAAGAGTTCGAAATCTTCATGCCCCACCCGTTCCGCCATGCGCTGAACGGCGGCGCCAGTGGTAGAACCGAAACTGATTTCGTCCGAAGCCATCCCAAATTCTGTGCCGATCGGATCAGGCATTTCACGACCCACAAGCGCCATCGCGACAGGCACAGGGTGACCTGCGCCTAGGGAGCGCACGACAACGTCAATCGCTTCCGGTAATTGGTTCACGGCTTTCTTGCGGCGACGTCCGACAAGGAATTTCAGGACCAGGAGGGGTTTCGCCCCGCCGATTGCGAGGCCCGGAATAGCCGCCCAAAGCGTGCCGGTTTTCCAGATTCCGAGTCCAGCAAAGATCAGCCCAACCCAAAACATGGCAACATAAACCCAGACGGCGCCAAAGCGCAGGCCGCTCTGTACGACCATTTCGCCAATCGCGCGATGATAGCGGGCGGCCTGTCCAAATCGGTCAAGGCCCCGAGCTTGTCGCAAATCAGCGAGAACCGTTGTCGGTGTGCCGCTTTTTGACAGGGCGCGCAGGCGGTGATTGACCTCCCGGACGGCGCGGTTAGCATATTTTCCCGCCCCCAGTGCGGCTTGCAGAAACGCGACGCCCGCGCAGAACGCAATGACGTAGACAACCCAAATGGCCGATGGATGATCCAGCAGACCGTTCATTAGCCGAGCCGCTCTTTTAAGCTTGTCTCTGTCACGGGGCCGGGCTGAATGACGCGGGGTTCAAAGATGCCGTTCTCAAGCGGAATGGATCGGGTCAGGATTTCATCGAGACATTTCGGACGAATGCCCGTCGCGCGAAATTCGCCAATGACCTGATGTTCGGGCCCTGTGCCGGTGCGTGTGTAGTTGAAGATCTCTTGCATCTGGATGATGTCACCTTCCATGCCCGTGACTTCGGCAACGGAAGTGATCTTGCGCTGTCCATCGGACAGGCGAGAGGCTTGGACGATAATCCCAATCGCTGAGGCGATCTGCCCGGCAACGGCTTCAGGCGTGATTTTCATATCGCCCATCGCGACCATCTGTTCCAGTCGGGTCAGCGCATCGCGGGGCGTATTGGCATGAAGCGTCGCCATAGACCCTTCATGACCCGTATTCATGGCTTGCAGCATATCGAACGCTTCTTCGCCGCGAACCTCGCCCAGAATGATCCGTTCAGGGCGCATGCGCAGCGCGTTTTTGACAAGCTCGCGCTGCCGAATCTCGCCTTTGCCTTCAATATTGGGCGGACGCGTTTCCATACGCGCGACGTGGGGCTGCTGCAGCTGTAGCTCAGCTGCGTCTTCAATCGTGATAAGACGCTCTTTGTGGGAGATGGATTGCGAAAGCGCATTGAGGAGCGTGGTTTTACCCGATCCTGTTCCGCCAGAAATCAAGATCGTGACCCGCGCTTTGCAGGCCGCCCAGAGAAATTGCGCGACACAATCGGGCAGCGCTTTAAACTCGATGAGCCTATCCAGAGTGAGCGGGCTTTTGGAAAACTTTCGGATCGAAACAAGCGGGCCATCGACGGCGATGGGCGCGATGGCGACGTTGACCCGTGAGCCATCAAGCAGCCGTGCATCGCAAAGCGGTTGGCTTTCATCGACGCGCCGCCCGACCTGGGCGACGATCCGGTTGATGATGCGCAAGAGATGCGGCTCGGATGCAAAACGGATGCGCGAGCGTTCTAATTCGCCGCGCCGTTCAACAAAGACATTTTCATGTCCGTTAATCAGAATATCAGAGACCGTCTCGTCCTTTAGAAGAACCTCCAACGGGCCCAGGCCGATCATCTCGTCCTGAACCCCATTGGCGAGTTCAATTAATTCCGGTTCTGTGAGCTTGAGCTTATCCTGTCGTGCCATTTCACGAACGGCGTCACGGACTTGGGTGCGCAGACTCCCATCGTCCAGACCGTCCAGCATCGACAGATCGACCTCGTCCAAAAGGCGAGCGTGCAAACGAATGCGCATGTCAAGGAGTGGATCGACGGGATCGGGTTCAGGCTCAGCTTCAGCAGGATTCTGGACTGAAGAAGCTGTCGGGATTGCAGGTTCGACCAGTTCAATCAACGCCTCTGGCCCCTGACCGGCAGAGATGACGCCCGGCTCAAGAGAAACACTTTCAGCCGTTGAGTCTGCCTTTGGCAAAGGCGCATCAATCGGGGCAATACCGTCAAGCTGATCGTATAGGCCGGAAAACCGTCCTGCCATGGGAGCCCTCATCTCTATTGGTTTTAAAGAGGCTTACAGGATTGGGCTTGCCCTCAAGTTAGGGGGCAAGGTTGATCAGACGTTAAGCGGCGGCTTGCTGCTGCGCCGTAGCATCCAATTTCGCGCCTGGTTTTTCAGCTTCTGATCTCGTCGCGCGCTGCGTATCCGCGATCATGGCAAAGGTCCGATCCGCTAACGTACGGAGGTCTCGCATGTAGCGGCAGTCGGGCCGGCTCACCGCCAGGGGCTCGCCACTATTGATCACCGCGCGTAAGGGATCAGGGTCCATGGGCAGGCTGGCAAAGGCGGGCTCCCCGAGCGCCGTTTGCGCGTCGCTGAGCTGTAAAGCGCCGTGTCCACCGCGTCGTTCTAGCTTGCCAATGACCGGCAGAAGTGATCGGCCTGTTCCCTGCAAGGCCGGCCCTAATTGGGAGCGGCGTAATCGCGCCATATGCAGGCTAGGGACTGTGAGTTCAGAGACTATCATCGCCGCATCTGCGCCCGCGAGGACAGATAATGTCCAAGGCTGTAAGGTCCGTGGAACGTCGATAACAACATGATCGAAAATCTGTGCCGCTGCGTCCAAGAGGGCCAGAACCGTTCTGGGATTTGGCGTGCTCAGCCCCCCATTCGCCGCACTGATCAGCGCAACGCCCGCCACAGATTGGTCAATCATGGACGAGACAAATGTGCTGTCCATCTGGCTCGACGGACGCGAAAGATCGTCGTGAGAAAGGGTCGGTAAGAGATCCAAATGATGGGCGCACGCCCCCGCTTCAAAATCTAAATCGATCAGACCGACAGACGGTTCAGAGGCATTGACTGAAAGTCCTGTGAGGCCGGGTCGGGCGGCTGTGACGCGCCGGGCTAGATCGACAGCAAAGGCACAGGCCGCGCTTGTCGTCCCCACCCCGCCTGTCGCCCCCATAAAGGCATAAACGCCTGTGTCGGGCAGGGGGACATTCGCGTCAGATCCAGATTTATGGCCGCGCTTTTTTTGCCGGGGATGGCCTTCCGACCGCGGATCCGTTTTACGGCGAGACTTTCCACGACGAGATTTTCCAAAGAAATTAGCCATTCAGGTCCCCTCCTGTCAGCGTCGCGGATACGGTCGGCAGCTTTGTATATTTATCCGGGATCATGGCTCCGATCAGCACAGTACTGATGGGCCGTTCGCGCAAGGTCACGGTCACACTTGGCATATCGCCGGTGCGTTCGCGGCGATATCGGATGATGACATCCTCAGCTGACGCGCCCTGCCAGACATCGCACAGACCCCGCCGGTCGGCCTGCGTCTTCGCGCAGGCCCCATCATTGTCGGGACCGTAGAAAATCCTGTTAAAGGCGGCACTATTAAAGCCACCACTCGCGCAGCGCTGGGTTGCGCCTTCGCATTCTATGTCAAAGGCACCTGGATCAGACGCGCTGGCCCGCGCAACCGGGTCACTTAACGATGCCAGACGGGCCGCGTGTCTAACGGCATGCTGTGCGCTGCCATGTTGATGATAAGCATAACCCGCTTCAATGGCGCCAACGGTCAGCAAAGCCATGATCATCGCCATGAGCGACATTTCTATGGCCGTGCCGCCCTGCGTATCTTTGACAAACCCCCTCATGAGGCCAGTCTCACTTCATGTCGGGCTTTGATCTCTAAGGACTGACCGCTTGCGTTCCGCAGTAGGCCAAGGCCCTGATAGGGAATAGTGGAGCTGATCTGAGCGATCCGAACATCACTATCACCGCGAAAGGTCCCAGATGAGTTATCGACGGTACGGATTGATATACGCACATCCGAAGCACTCCACCCTGTAATCGCGGCCTGACCTCCGGGCACGCCTTGTCCACTCACAGCGATATATTGGGCGCGTTGCACTTGGTCAAAATCGGCCGTGCCTTGGGCTAGATAGGAGCCCGCGGCTGCGAGGCCAGCTTCCATCCGGTGGGTCTGCTGGATCATCTTCGCCGCGTCAAAGACACCAAGGCTCGCCAAGATGAGAAACGGAAACAAGATGGCTGCTTCAATGGTCGCGATCCCGTCACTGTTTCGGCGGAAACGTCGCAATATGTGAGATGAATTTCGCTTCATTATTACTGAACCAACGCCACGCGTTCACGGGTCGAACTGTTCGGATCAGACGTCACAAGCCCGACGATTTCGCCGCGCAGCGCATTGTCTTTTCCTTTGCCCATAGGCTCCGTGATAAAGACGCGAACAAAGGTCTCGACAGGTAGAGCTCCCGTTCGACCGTTCATCTTAAGGCCGGAGTCTTGAATGGCCTGACAGTTCAAAACTGCGACATTGATGATGCGACGATCTTCAACGGTTTTTGAGGCCCCGTGCTGGTGACATTGCGGCAAGCCTTCTTCCGGCGTGATGGCCCAGCGCCCGTAGGTCAGTGCGCCCGGGACGCAGTTATTGTCGATTTCCCATCGATACATCGCATAGCGGGACGGTGGCGTCTCAGGCTGAAACTTTCTTAGTTTACGCTTGTAGGTATATGTCACGCCCTCGATCGTGATCCGACGGAATCCGGGATGGTTGATCAACATATATCGGGTGAAGTCCCAGTCCCCATTACCGATACGGTTGCCCAGTTTTTTGTCAGATCCGCTATCACGAGGCAGACCCAGTGCATGGCTATTGGGCTGTTGTTCACAAGCGTTGAGACGACTATTTCGGACGCAGGCATTGCGGTTTTCATTAATCGCCCAGCCTTTGACGACATTCGAGGCCGGCGCGAACTGAATATCAGATTTCTTAGATTCATAAGCGCCTTCGTAGATATCAAAGCGCGTATTGAACGCGTCGCTCATATCTTTGACTTTGCCAGCCTTTGTGTAAATCCCCTGCGATTTTGATAGGCAAACATCATTGATATCGATCCCAATCGCATCTGTCAGTTTTTGGTTTGTGACCGCATCGCCATAGGGGTTGAGCCAACCGAAATGCCCCGGGGCGTATCGTTTATTTCTGCCCTGACCGCCGAGCTTGAAGGTAATCTGCTTGCGCTGATAATCAGGATCGTTTGCGGCGGCTTGTATGGTTGTTGTCGTATCGTTTTCAAAAGGGTTGCAGATGAAAACGGGCGCTGCACCACAGACTTGTCCGCCCTCTAGTCCAGCAACACTGCGCGCAGAAAGGCTGACATCGGTAAAGGCTCCAGAGAGCGATTTTGGAAAAAGCGTCCGCACTGATTTTGGCGAAACACGCACTTCAACATAGCGGGCTTGCGATGCGGTTTCTGTTCTAACGCTGTCTGTGTTTGCGCTATAGCTCGGTGTCGGGAGGTCGTTCAGGAAGCGGATCTCACTGACGGCAATAGACTTATCGGCGCTAATCCGGGCGTCGTTAGAGACAAGCTCATTCACGGCGCGGCGGGCGCGAACGATACTATCAGCGGATTGATCTAGTTCTGCAGCGCCAGCGCGGGCGAGGGCATCAACCGCGACCTGCAGGTCGGTATTCATCGCTTGTATGCGCGCGACATCCACGCTGACAGCGGCCCCAACAGCCATGACTGGAAAGGCAAAGGCGGACCAAGCTGCGACCGACCCCGCCCGGTCTTTGACAAAACGCTTTGCAAAGGGAAGGGCTAAGGGTCTCGGGAGTGTGAACGGCATAAATCTCATCCTTCTTTATGCAAGGCCTTCTCTGTAGGCCGTAAGAGGTGACCGCCCTCCCAGTATCGGTCACCTCAGTTTAAACTTAACCTGACGTGGCTAACTCACTGTCGTCCAATTCGACCTCTCCAGCTTCATAAGTCTCCACGGCGAGGCGTTGGCGCGCCGCATTGGGACGAATGAAGGTGTTTTCCTTTTGCTCAGCCGTCGGTGGGACGAACTGCGCGTTGCGGTTATGCGCAACAGCGACCCCAAAATCAGAGCCCAGCCCGGCCGTCCCCGGTTCAGCCGTTGTCGCGCAGCCACTGACCGTCAAGGCAGAGATAGCGAGCAAACTCGTCAATATTACGGGTGTTTGTGGCTTACTCTCCCACATAGCTAAATCCTTCCGGCAATGGTTCGAGACGGCCCATGAGAAACGCTTCGGCATCAGACGGGCTGCTGCTTTCGTCCAAAGGCGTGCGCAGCGCTGAAATATCAGATACGGGCTGGGCCAGACGCGGGGTCACGATGATGACCAATTCCGTTTCGGCCTGTTGGTAACGGGTCGATGAAAATAAAGAGCCCAGAACCGGAACATTGCTCAGCCAAGGCACTTGCGTGCGACTGTTTGAGGTATCGGCTTGCAGTAATCCGGCAATGGCAAAGCTTTGATCATTGCGCAGCTCTACGGTCGTTTTGGCCCGACGTACGCGCAGACCCGGAATTTCCAGTCCGGAAATACGAACTGTATTGATCGTATCGAGCTGACTAACTTCTGGAGCGACTTTCAGATTGATCACACCATCTGGCAGAACAGTCGGCGTGAAGGCTAGGCCTACCCCGAATTTGCGGTATTCAATCGCAATCCGACCCTCATCAATGGGCACAGGAATCGGAAATTCACCCCCTGCGAGAAAGCTCGCCGTCTCGCCGCTCATGGAAATAAGGTTGGGTTCAGCCAGAGTCCGGATGACGCCTTTTGTTTCTAGGGCCTCAATCTGGGCGTCGAGTGTGGCAGCGCCAATACCCCCGCCTAAAGCACCTTGGATGGCCGCATTTCCGATGGCCCCTGTCGCTGTTTCGAGCGCAAAGTCACCCGGGTTCAGAACACCATCCGCCAAACCGCGACTGGTCAGCAACCCCACGCCAAGCGCGCGCACGGCATCTCGGCTGGCTTCAACAAACCGGACCTCCAGCATGACTTGATGGCTATCGCGCACGGCCAGCCCATTGGTGACCCGGTCCGGCGCGTAGGCTTCGGCGATACGCTCCGCTCGGGTCATGGCCAGCGGACTGCTGACCTCCCCAGACAGATAGACCCCGCCCGCCATGGGACGGACTTGAACGTCTTCACCCGGCAATGTTTCATAAAGCGCGCGTTTAAGTTCTGCTAGGTCAAACCCGACCCGGACATCGACAACATCGACAAGCTGCCGATCTGTGTCATAGAGCATGACATTCGTCTTGCCGCCGCCTTTGCCCAGAACTTGGAAAGATCGGTCTGTCATGATGACAACATCCGCAACGTCCGGATTGGCCACGCGGACTTCGGCGAAGGGTACTTCTGTATTCAGGACGATCATATCGTCGACCGTCACGTCTGCGCGCACGCGGTCCAAACTACGCTGTGTATCGATCCGCGTGCCGGCATAAAGCGGGCTGGCGGATAAAAGGCTAAGGGCGGCAGTGCTGAGGAAGAGTTTTGTGAGGTGCATCTTATTGTCCCCCCGCCAGGACAGTGTCATTCGTGATAGGCACAGCTTCAGCCGTTTGGATGGTATCGGCGCGGCGCACGCGGACGCTTTTCACTTCGTCCCCTCGGACAATGCGGACTTGGGTGCGACCATCATCTGTCTTGGCTTTGGGTTTTGTTCGGCGCGGCGGCGGCATGGCTGTTTTAAGCGCGGGTTTAAGCTGATCGGAGCGCAAGCTTGGCGCGGTGATGAAATCGGTTTCGCCGGTCCCGCGAAGCGCGAGGGCCAATGTTCCGGTTTCAACCCCGAGAGCGAGGATCTGGAGGTCACGGCGATCAACTTCGAGCGTGACCGTCCGGGCGACGATAGCCTCTTCCGTATTTTCAGCGGCGTTTTGATCGACCCCGAGAACGCGTACAGCTTGGAGGAGAATATCCGTGGTGAATAGCTCAGGCTTATCTTTCATATCCGGCTGCGTGATATGCATGACATCCACCAGATCCCCGGGAACAACATGACCGCCCACTCCTGTGATCGGATCGACCGCAACACCCGTGGCGACATAACCTTCCCGGATCCTGTGCGACAAAGAGAGCTTTGCACCGGGCCCACTAATGCGATCTGTGAAAATGGGTTCAAGAGCGCGTATATCCGCGAGGGCGCGTAACGGGTTGTTTGGGTCTGCATCTTCAAACAGATCCTCGATCGATTCATATGTCTCCAAAGGAACCGACGCGTCAGGATAATCAGCGAGTGTAAAGCTTTCCCGAGATAATGTTTCACCAAAGGTAATATCATGCGCGGCGACAAGGACGGGCGTTGTGCTCAGTTCTGGAAGAGGCGCTTGTGTCGGAAAGGCGGGAAGGGGTGTGGCTTCAAACTCGCTCTCAACCGCTGCGTTGATCCAACCGCGTGCCAGAATGACGGCCAACGCCCCAAAGGCGATCGATGCCCCTAACATGACTAGCGTGTTGTTTCGCATACGGTCTCCAGCCCAGAACCCAAGACGTTGCGTTACAGGGAGGATGCCAAGACGTTGTTGAGAAAAAGGGTGAGCATCTGCCCAAGAAAAACTCTTGATAAATGGTTAATGCCTCAGCCTTACATTAAACTTGAAATTGAGCTTGAGCCGGTCAGATGAACAGGACCTATATGGCTGTGAAAGGCCATGCTATTCTTATGTTTGCATTAACGATGGCGCAGTAGATTTTACGCAAAGGTATAAGCGTAAGGAGTCACATATGCGTCGCCCCCTAAACATAGTTGCGAAATCCGCTTTCACTCTCTTCTTGGCGACAGGGCTGTCGGCCTCCGCTTTCGCTATGGAAGCAACACAGAAAGTCGAACGCGAAGTCATCATCACTCAGGCAGACGGCACGGTTGTCACCCGGTTAGAGTCAGCCGACTTGATTAAGCCTGGCGAAAATATTGTCTACACGCTCGACTTTGTGAACACACAAGACGAGCCTGCGTCTGGAGTTGTTCTGGCGATGCCAGTGCCAGCCCAAATCCAATATATGGAAGGCAGTGCAGAACGTCCCGGCACGACGGTTGAGTTCTCGGCTGATGGCGGCGAAAATTTCAGCGCGCGGTTTGCTCTGACTGTGACAAGCGAAGCAGGTGAGACACGCCCGGCGACAGCCGATGATATTGATGCGGTTCGCTGGACTTTTAATGATGCGGTGATGCCCGGGGAGGTAGGGGCTGTGAGCTTCAAAGGACGCCTCCGCTAAGCGGTTTAGAGCCTTAAATATATGCCATGAAAGCCCGGTCTTCTGATCGGGCTTTTTACATTAGGAACCCTACAATAATCGTTTCAAATTCGTTAAGTGCATTCGGTTGCAATTCTATAACCCATTGTTTTACAATCATTTATTAGATGAATAGAAGATGAGCGAGATGATGTCCTAAAGGTAATTAACCATGCCTCTTGGGGCCGGCTTAACCACCCTTCGATATACAGAGCGCAGTCATACACAACAGGGATAGGAAAAATGACACGCTCAAAAACACTCATGAAGAGTTTGCTCTGTGCTTCTGCACTGAGTTTCATGGCCGCTCCGGCGTTTGCCATGAACAACTACACACCTGCGGGAGAAGTCGTCGAAAATACGTTCACTCTGTCATATACGACAGGGACATCGACGAATACGTTCACGCCACCAACGACCACAGATTTCACGGTTGACCGTTTGGTCAACGTCAATGTGGCTGGGTCTTCGACAAGCGGTATTCTGCCAGGGGCGCAGGATCAGACCGTACAATTTACCGTGACAAACAACGGTAATGACAGCCAAGGCTACATTCTGGAATTCGAACAGGAAACAACTGGCGATAACTTCGATACAAACGCCCCAACATCTGGCGTCTCCGTCCAATATTATCTGGAAGCGACAGACGGTGATAATGACGGCATCTGTAACGATGAGGGCACAGCTACGCTTACGACCTATACAGCCGCCACATCTGTTCCTGCAGCAGGCGTACCCGCTGACGGTCTGCTTTGTGTTATCGTGACACAAGACATTCCAGCATCAGCCACAGATACTCAGACAGCGGATATCTCGCTCATTGCGAAGTCAACGACAGCGGGTAGCACGACTGAAGTCACAGGCGATACCACCAACACAATTGGCGGGGTCGAAAACGTTCTCGCTGATACGACGGGTACATTTACGGGTGATGCCGCCAATGACGGTGACCATTCTGCGATTTCGACCTACACAGTAGGCGCCGCAAACATTGCAGCGACCAAGGAAGTCTTTGCCGTTGATACGGACGGGACAGGCTGTTCAACGGCTCCAGCCTCAGTTCCAACCTCTTCACCAACGGGTGAGTTTATGGTGCCGGGATCTTGTGTGGCATACGTCATCGAAGTGACGAATAGTGGCTCACAGCCCGCAACAGCCGTAGACATCGAAGATATTCTTCCTTTTGAGGTCGAATATGCATCGGCTGCGACCTTCGGCTTTAGCGGTACGGCCCCGACGCCAAGCAATACGCCGAACTCGGCTTGCCGCGTCGTTGCAAACGGCAGCAACTGTGATGAAGTCAACATCACAGGTGGTACGGTTGCGGCCAATGACGGCGTCAATGACGGCGTTGGCCAGCTCGTGATCCACGCGCTTGTCAAATAAGCTGACCTAAACCCTGTTGGGGTCCGCTCTGTTTCGGAGCGGACCCTCCCAGGAAATTTGATCTCGGCTTGGTGGAGAGTGTCCATAGAGATCAGAAGATGTGCCGAGGCGTCGCCCAAGCGACGACTTATTTCAAAAATTCAAACCAGGATTCATGCGTCTGAATAATCGTTTCTTTGGTCATGGCTCGCTCCTTTTCCATATCACCGTCCCGCGATGCGGCGACTGGCGTCGCGCTGGCGACGGCAACCTTGATGGTCTCGACCGCGGAGAGCTCCTGGGCGCAAGACGTACCTAACTATGGCGATGCCGTCACGAATGTCGCGCAAGCGAGCTATCAGATCGGTGATGTCGTTGTATCACTGCCGCCTGCAGAAGCGGTCTTTGTGATCCGGGCCCCTGATACGCCGCCAACTATTCAGTTTTTTCGCTACAGCCCTAACGCGCCGGATCCGATCTATCGTTCGATCAATGGCAGTGACTATAGTCCCTCTGGTTCGCAAGACGGCCCCTTCATTCCGGAAGGAGCAGCTATAACGGCGGGCGGTGTCCCCGTGGATTTATCTGGCGACGTGCCCCTGATCGAAGCCACGACTTATCTAGCTGACGAGCTCATGTTTGTGCAGGTCACAGACCTTGCGGCGAACGTAGATCGCTCAGCAATTGATACGCTTGTGATTACGGTTGAAGCGAATACGGGCGACACAATCACGCTTCGCCTTTATGAGACAGGTCCTGATACAGGTGAGTTTTTCGCCTATATGCCAAGCTCTCTCGAGCAGACGGCGCGCAATGATGAAACAATTACGGTTGGCGACAACGCACAACTGACGGCCCGCTACCGGCGCTCCAATGCGGATGTCGATACGGAAGTTGTCGTCGATACGGCGACCGTGAACCCGCTCAACCGGGTGTTCTCTTCCGTCACAGGTGAGGATATCTCTTCGGCGGTTGTCACCCTGCTGAACGTCGATACGGGCGAACGGGCGCAGGTCTTTGGCGTCGACGGGTTTTCGCCTTTCCCAGCGCAAGTTGTGTCTGGTGACGATGTGTCGGATGCGGCCGGTCTGATTTATGACAATCAGGACGGGGAGTTCCGCTACCCTGTTTTAGAGCCCGGAACTTATATTATCGAAGTCGACCCGCCCGAGGGTTATGTCTTTGCCTCTCAAGTCGAGAGCGACACGCTGCAGAATATGCCAATCATGAGCGGCACCGTCATTGGTCCGGGCTCTTTTGGTCTGCCGTTCACAATAACTGAGCGTGGACCGTTGCGCCTGGATATTCCGCTCGACCCTCTGGGCGAATTGACTGTTTCCAAAAATGTTGACCGTCTCAGTGGAGATGTGGGCGACTATGTCAACTATTCTGTTGTTGTCGATAATATTGGCCAAGGCCCAGCCAGCGGCACGCTGCACGACCTGCTGCCTGTCGGCTTCCGTTACGTGCCAGGAACGGCGCGCATTGAAGGCGATTTCGTTGAAGATCCAGAGGTGTCGGACGACGGGTCCTTGCTGACCTTTGATATGGCGACAATTCAGTCGGGCGGGAGCGTTCGCCTTGACTACGCTTTGAGCATCGGGCCGGGTGCGGTCTTTGGTACGGCGATTAATGAAGCGGTTATGCGCGGCCCCGATGGCGAAGTCCTGTCCAATACGGGTCGGGCGGGTATCGAAATTCGCGAAGATTTGCTGCGTCAGCGCAGCACGATCATTGGCCGTATGACCGAGCAAAGCTGCGACGGCGCCGATGCGTGGGCGCGTCCGATTGATCGCGGCATCGGTGTGGCGGGTGTCCGCCTATATATGGAAACCGGCGCATACACCGTTTCTGATGCGGACGGCTTGTTCCATTTTGAAGGTGTGACCGAAGGCACACATGTGGTCCAAGTTGATCGCGAGACGTTGCCAAAAGGCTATGAGCTGATGGCTTGCGAAGAAAATACGCGGCTCGCTGGATCGATTGAAAGCCAGTTCGTCGACGTTCAAGGCGGCGGCATTTGGCGGACCAACTTCTATCTGAAACGGACTGGTGAGATCGAAGAAGTTGTCGAGGAAGACGTCTTTAATGACCGCACCGCCTATCAGGATTTTGATGCCGATTGGTTGGCGACGCAAGACGATAGTCCCGCCATCGCCTATCCTTCGCCAGACCGTACGCCCAGCCAGAAAGCGAGCCATATTGGCGTGAAGCATGCGGTGGGGCAGTCTGTCTCTCTGACCATTAACGGTCGGGATATTCCGCCTTACTTCCGCACGGCGGTCCTGACCGCGCCGAATGGCGCGGGCCTGTCGCAGTTTAAAGGCGTGCCTTTGGAAGATGGCCGTAATGTTCTGATTGCGACCGTTCGGGATAAACAGGGCGAGATTGTCTCCACCTTGCGTCAAGAGATTCACTTCGTCGATACGATCGCCCGGATCGTGCCTCTGCCGGATCAGTCTGTTCTGGTCGCCGATGGACGCACTGTGCCAGAGATCGCCATCCGTTTTGAAGACGAAGCCGGTCGCCCTGTTCATGCCGGACGCATCACCCGCGTTCAGGTCGAAGCGCCTTATCGTCTGTATGACGAAAATGGTGACAATCTCCTGCGCGAACAAAGCGAAGTGCTGACGGCGCCTCTGTCCGCCAGCCAGGAAATCAGTGTTGGCGCGGACGGTATTGTCCGGGTCGAACTGGAGCCGACTTTGCGCACAGGCAAAGTCACTGTCACCGCTGTGACGGACACAGGCCGCATTGTTCCGGTTTATATGAACCTCGCGCCTGAAAAGCGGGATTGGATTTTAGTCGGTCTGGCCGAAGGCACAGCCGCGCTCGATCGCGTGCGCGGCAATGCGACAGGTTTGATCGCGAGCGGGTCTAACCCCGACGATATCCCAGCCGAAGAATTGACCCGCGATGGGCGCGTCGCTTTCTTCGCCAAAGGGATGATCAAAGGCGAGTGGCTGATGACGCTCTCGCTCGACACAGATAAGCGTAAGAGCCGCAAAGGGTCTGGCGCTGACGGCGATTTCCTCGGCGAAATTGACCCAAACGCTTATTACACGCTGTATGGTGATCGCTCTTACCAAGAATTTGAAGGCGTCTCGCGCTACCCGCTTTATGTAAAGCTCGAAAAGCGTCAGGCTTATGCGCTGTTTGGCGATTATGACACGGATGTCGTGGAAGGTCGCTTGACCGCCTATAACCGCCGCTTGTCCGGGCTGAAGGCCGAATATTTGGGCGATAATTTCCAGGTTCTGGGCTTTGCCGCAGAAACTAATCAAGGCTTTGCCTTAGATGAAATTCCGGCGGATGGGACCTCCGGTATTTATCAGCTGTCTAATTCTCATATTCTCGCTCAGTCTGAAGAGATTGTTTTGGAAACGCGGGATCGGGTGCGCTCTGATATTGTCTTAGAACGCAAAACGCTGGTCCGTTACCTCGACTATACACTCGATTATTTAACCGGGGAGCTTTTGTTCCGCCTTCCTGTTGACGCAACAGATGCCGCGTTAAACCCGGTTGTCATTGTCGCCAACTATGAGACGTCCGAAGATGTCGAACGCAATGTGACCTTTGGCGGCCGCGTGCAGACGCAGCTCGCGGGTGATCGCGTACAAATCGGCTCGACTTTCGTCCACGAAGATGGCTCGGCTCAAGCGGCAGGGTCAGAAGCGACGCAAGTGGGTGTCGATGTGCAGGTCGCCATTTCTGACACGACCCAAGCGCGCCTCGAATATGCGGTGACTGACACAAAAGACGGCGGCACAGCCGATGCGAAGCTTGTCGAGCTGATCCACACCAGCGATAAGCTCGTCGGCGAAGCCTATATGCGCGAAGAAGACGGCGGCTTTGGCCTCGGTCAGCGCGGATCGAACACCAATGACATTCGCCGCTTTGGTGCCCGGGCGAGCTACCGCGTGTCGGAAACCGATAATGTCGAAACGGGTGAGCGCACCACGCGCCACGTCCGCGTCGACGCCTACCGCGAAGAAAACCTCGGCACAGGCGATACACGCTCCAGCGGTGAAATCTCTGTCGAGCAGACAGGTCGCAAGCTGAGCGGTTCTCTGGGTCTGCGGGCCGTATCTGACGAGCTTGTCGGGCGCGATAATCGCGACAGCCTTCTGGCGGTCGGCCGTGTCTCTTATGATATCGACAAGCATGGCGCGACGGTCGAGCTGGCCCATGAACAACCGCTTGGCGGTCAAGACGAAGTCTCCGCCCAGCCCATGCGCACGGCTCTGACGGTCAGCAAACGCCTCGGCAATCGGGCGCGGGTCTCTGTCCGGCACGATCGGACTGACGGGGAGTTTGCCGTGGCGAACACGACGGCTGTGGGTCTTGACGTCACACCGTGGGACGGTGCGCAGGTTACCGCCGCGTCCGATATGGTCACGAACGACTCCGGTCGTCGGGTGGGCGCCACTGTGGGCCTTGATCAGCAAGTTCGCCTCAGCGAAAACTGGACAGCGTCTGCGGGCCTGCGTGATCGTACCGTGCTGGACAGCGATGCCGACTATCTCGAAGTTGCCCCTGATGCAGCCGTGTCGCCTTTCGAAGTCAATGAAGATTTCACCTCCGCCTATGTCGGTCTCGGCTATGCCAAGGATGGCACAACCGCGTCTATGCGCGGCGAAACCCGGATCACCGAAGATCAGGAAACCTATATTGGCTCCGTATCCGCGGCCCGCTCTTTGAGCGAGACCTTAAGCTTTGCGGGCTCTGCGCGCTTGACCGCCAGCACGACAGACAATGTTGGCACAGAAAGCCGCGCGGACGTTCGTCTTGGGGCGAGCTGGCGCCCCAAAGATGAAGGGATGGTCGTGTTCGATCGTCTGGACATCTCCCATTATAAAGATCCTGCGGGGGCAACCGAGACCAAAGTCGTCAATAACCTGGCAGCCAATACTTGGATTAATGACCGCTGGCAGCTGACGGGTAATTGGGGTGTGAAATACACCGAAACCGACATTGCGGGGACGAAACTCTCCAATTGGACCAATTTGGTGGGCGGTGAGACCCGCTATGACGTGACCCGTAAGATCGATGTCGGTCTGCGCGGTCAGGCCATGGTTCAAAGCGATAGTGGCGCGGTCGATTATAGCTGGGGCCCAAGCATTGGCTTTAATCCCGCCAAGAATGTCTGGATCAGCGCCGGTTATAACGTCGATGGCTTCCGCGACGATGATTTCGAAGCGGCTGACTATTCGCGCAAAGGCCCTTACATCACGATGC
>CAWUKE010000017.1:0-20979 GCA_963922935.1 uncultured Alphaproteobacteria bacterium
GCCTCTATCAGCAAACAGGGGGCATCCAAGCGGATACGGCGAATGGCTTTGAAGGCACGATGGGCTTTACTTTGCTCAATTTTTCTAAACTTGATGGCGTACCGCAACGCCTGCGTCGTCAAATCCGCCGTGATTATCAGCAAGCTATGACCGCCTATAATGGGTGGCCGCGCCTTGACGCGCAGGATGACCCATATGGCGCGCCCGTCGATGGCTATTGGTGGGGCTCGAACAGCACGAAATCCCGGTGGGGCTCAGTTTATGCGCAAGCGCTTGTGGGCGAGGTGAGTGATCGGTCCTCTATAGAGACGATCAATGCCGCGTCTGGCTATCTGCACTATCTGCACGGGGTGAACCCGATGGGCCTCGTCTATCTGACGAATATGCGCCACGCCGGGGCGGAACGATCCGCCTCAACGCTTTATCACGCCTGGTTTAAAGACGGCTCATCGCTTTATGACTCAACCAAGACATCAAAATATGGACCCGCGCCAGGCCTGATGGTTGGCGGTGCCAATGAAGGCTATGAACGCGATCCCTGCTGTGACATGCAATGTCCCGGCTTTGGCGCAGCCCTCTGTCGTCGCCCTATCCTCAGCCCGCCTTCGGGCCAGCCTCCGGCGAAGTCTTATGGAGAGTTCAATGACGGGTGGCCGATCAATAGCTGGTCCGTCACAGAAAACTCGCTCAGTTATCAGAGCGATTATATCCGGCTTTTATCGAAATTCGTTCGTTAATTGATATAAAGGAAACTTTATATACAAATCAAAACGAACATGTTAGCGGGCAGCTGTGGAAGCGCTTGCCAAAACGTTCAAACAATTAGGTCACCCCGACCGCCTGCGGATCTTGCACGCGTTGCGACAGGGCGATCTGACCGTGTCCGAACTGACGCAAGTGCTGGACCTGTCACAGCCTCGGGTCACCCAATATATTAGCTCTCTCGAAGAAGTGGGCCTCATCGATCGCCTGCGGGAAGGGTCCTGGGTTTTTGTCAGATTACGGACGGGTGTTGGCGGTATCCATGCGGTCGTAGAGACGGCCCTGCGGACCCTACCAGTAGAGGATGCCACGCTCCGCCAAGACGCAGACCGGCTAACCGACGTGAGGCGCGCTCGCGCGCTTGCGGCTGAATCCTTCTTTGCCCGCGTCGCGAATGATCAAGATCAGCTTAGCCATGATTTCCTACCCAGCGCGCCGATCGAGGCGGCTTTGCTTGATGTAGCAGGCGCAGGTCCGTTTGATCATCTGATTGATCTGGGAACGGGGTCAGGACGGATGCTTCAGCTTTTTTCTGACCGCGTAAGCCGAGGGACAGGCATTGATCTGTCGCCAGACATGTTGCGTGTTGCTCGGCACTTTGTTGGTGGTGCCGATAAGTCTCATCTTTATGTCCAACTCGGTGATATTACGGCGACCACACTCCCGGATGCGTCTGCTGATTTGGTGACATTCCACCACGTCTTGCACTATCTGGACCAGCCGAGCACGGCCTTGGCCGAAGCGGCCCGACTGTTGCGACCGGGTGGGACTTTGCTTGTCGCTGATTTCTCAGCGCATGATAATGAAGCGTTCCGCGATAGATTTGCGCATCGCCGCCTCGGGTTTTCACCTGCGGATATGGAGACTTATCTGCGCGCGAATAGTTTCGATCTGCAACAGACCCGAACAATTCAGAGCCCTAACGATACCGACGTGCCTGATGTGATTGTCTGGCAAGCGCGTCGTCTTGATACCCAAAGGAGTGCTGCCTGATGGCCCGCTTGCCACGCCGTGATCCGACCGCCCCTGTCGGGGCTATGGCCCGAACAAGTTCGAAAATTGTTGCGGCGGGTCCGGCGCGTGACGTCAATGTCTCCTTCGAATTCTTTCCGCCTAAGACGTCAAAAGCGGAAACCCGTCTCTGGTCAGCCATTGAGATGTTAGAGCCTTTGCAGCCCGACTTCGTCTCTGTGACCTATGGCGCGGGGGGATCGACGCGCGAACGCACGCACCGCACGGTCGCGCGCATGGCAAAAGACACGAACTTCGATCCCGCGGCGCACCTGACCTGCGTCGGCGACACGCGGGACGCGATTGATGATATTGCGCGGGACTATTGGGCCGCCGGGGTTCGCCATATCGTCGCCTTAAGAGGCGATCCCAGCGAAGGCATTGGGCAAGCCTACCAACCCCATCCCAACGGCTATGCTTACGCGTCCGATCTTGTGGCGGGACTAAAACAGATCGCTGATTTTGAGGTGACTGTCTCGGCCTATCCAGAACGCCACCCTGAAAGTGCGGATTGGTCGGCAGAGATTGATAATCTGAAACGCAAGGTCGACGCGGGAGCGAGCCGGGCCATCACGCAGTTCTTCTTTTCGCCGGACACATTTTGGCGGTTTCAGGACCGGGTATTGGACGCGGGAATCGATATCCCGATCGTTCCAGGTTTGATGCTGCAGCCCAATTTCAAAGGTCTGGCCCGCATGTCAAAGCTTTGCGGTGTGACGGTGCCGCGCTGGTATGCGGAGCTGTTTGAGGGCTTAGACGAGGATCCGATGACGCGCGACCTGCTCACCGCGTCTTTAGCCAGTGAACTGACGGCGGAACTTTATGATCGCGGCGTCCGGGATTTCCACCTCTATACACTCAACCGGGCCGAGATTGCGGCCAGCGTATCGCGGATATTAGGACTGCACCATCGGGGTCAGTCGCAAGGCGGAGCGATCCCGCCTAGACGCGCTACGCTGGGCTAAGCCCCGCGTATCTTAGCGGTATTGCGCTGTAACGGATTAGGCTAAACAAGGTCTCATGTTTTGGAGTCGTGTCCTTTCTTCCGCGGCGCAGCTTTTTGGCCCGCCCGCCCGTCCTGACGGTCGGGGTCAAGCGCGAGAGCGTGAACAAGGTCCCGTGGTCGCCGCTCTTATTGCTTTGGGCGCGAAGATGGCTAAGGCCGATGGCGAAGTTCGGTCTGAGGATGTGGACGCGTTTGAGACCGTGTTTAAAGCCGAACCGAGCAGTGCGTCGTCTGTAAAGCGGTTTTTCAATCTGACACGTCAAACGACCCTCGGCTTTGAGCGCTATGCCCGTATTGTCGCGCGGCACTTCCGGGCGCAGCCTGCCGCCCTAGAAGATGTGATGGACGGTCTGTTCCATATTGCTTTGGCAGACGGCATCCTAACGGAGGAAGAGGCGGACTATCTGGCCCGCGTTGCCGAAATCTTTGGCTTTACCGACGCCGAGTTCAAACGCTTAAAAGCGACGCATATCGGACGCGAAGCGGATGACCCTTATTTGATTTTAGGGATTGATGAGACGGTCGATGATGAGGGCTTGCGAAAGGCTTACAGACGGGCTGCGGCGGCTAATCATCCGGATCGGCTGGTGGCCCGGGGACTTCCGCCAGAAATGACGGCGCTGGCCACGCATAAGATGGCGCTGATCAATCGGGCCTATGCGCGTATTCGGGCCGAACGGCGGCAGAAGACGGCCATATTGCTTTAATCGCCCTATAATTGACCGCCAGCCCCGTGTGACGCTTTTGCAATGCAACATATCTTGACGTCCGCGACCAGACACACGACGTAAGAAATGTAGGAGATAGAAAAATGACAGGAACAGGACGCCTCACGCCGCCCGCCGGCAGCAGCTTTTTTGCCAATATTGGCCGTTGGGTCACACTTGCGTGTGTTAGCCTTGCGGGCTTGTTTCTGTTCCTCATCTCTGCGACCTTTGCCTTTATCGTTCTGGGCATCATCCTCGTGGTGGCGCTTATCGCTGTAGCGGGGTTCTGGCTGCGGGCAAAGGTGACAGGACGGCCTTTTGGTCCGCGCGCGCAAATGGAAGCGCATATGGCGGAGCTAAGACGCCAAATGGAAGCTAATGGTGCGGGCGGCTTCGGTGCAGCCCGAACAGATACCTCCGCTCCTGGAGACGGGCCAGTTATTGATCTGGAAGAGACACCCGAAGGCTGGACGGTCGAACGCTAAACCCTTACGGCCCGAAAAATGTCGGGTCGGGACTTCTTCATTTTCATGCTGTGCTGCCTCGGTTGGGGTGGTAATTTTGTGATGACGGCTTGGGCCGTGGGCGCAAACCCTGTGCCGCCGTTCTTACTCGCCTTCGCGCGGGCTTCACTCGTGCTGCTCATCATGGGCGTTTTCCTATTTCGCCCTTTGCCTAAGCAATTTGGCCGCCTTCTTATCGTGGCGCTGTGCGTTGGTCCGCTCCATCTGGGTTTTCTTTACACGGGCCTGCAAACGGCCCCGGCCTCAGCCAGTTCAATTATCAGCCAATCTCTCATCCCGCTCTCAACCTTGCTGTCTGTCCTGTTCTTAAAAGAACGGATCGGATGGGTGCGTAGCCTCGCTATTGGCGTGGCGCTGATGGGCGTGATCATCATGGTCTATGAGCCCGGTGCGCTAGCCTTAGATCGCGGCATGCTCCTCTTACTCGGCGCTTATGTAGCCATGGCAATTGGTAGCGTGACGATGCGGACTGTGCCGGACGTTGACTGGCGCCAATATGTTGCGTGGACGGCCGTGCTGGTCTTTATTCTGTCAGGCACAGCCACACTATTATTTGAGACGGGCCACGCGATCGCTTTTGAGGTTGCAGGCTGGAAGCTGTTGATTGCCGCCGCCTATGCCGCTCTGTTTATCAGCGTCTTTGCGCATGGGCAGTATTTCCGCCTATTGCAGACCTATCCCGTCAATACGGTTGTGCCGCTTTCGCTTATGACGACGGTGTGGGCGTGTCTGCTGGGTGTGGCGCTACTAGGAGAGACGCTCTATCCGCGCTATCTTATCGGAGCGCTTTTGATCCTGCCTTGCGTTTGGGTTATTGCGAGGCGGGGCGCATCGACGCCAGCGGTCGTGGAGGATTAGACTATGGCGAACAAAACCGTGCCAAAGGGCCTGGCCGTTAGCGATTATATGGAGGCGATTGAAAATCCGCAGCGCGCGGAAGATTGTGCCTGGCTGCTCAAGACGATGGGGGAGATGACGGGATGGGAACCGAAGCTGTGGGGCGGCACCCTAAAGAGTGCCATCGTTGGGTTTGGCGACTATCACTATGTTTATGACAGCGGGCGGGAAGGCGACTTCTTTCGCCTTGGTTTTGCCAGTCGTGCCCAGAATATTTCGATCCATATTATGCCAGGCTATGAAGATTTGGACGAAGAACTCTCCCGCCTCGGCAAGCATAAAATGGGCAAGTCCTGCCTCTACATTAAACGCCTGTCCGACGTGGATACGGACGTCCTGAAAGAGATTATGCAAAAGGGCCTCGATATTATGGCGGAGCGCTACCCCCTTGATTAGCGCATCAAGCCCAAACCATGATGAGCGGACGCTACCGATTACGCTGCTCGTGCTGCATTATACCGGTATGGAGAGCGGGGAAGCGGCTCTCGCGAGGCTGACCGATGCTGAGGCCAAAGTCAGCGCGCATTATATGATCGAAGAAGACGGACGCGTCTTTCAACTCGTCAGGGAAGATCGTCGCGCATGGCATGCGGGCGTGGCGGAATGGGCCGGGATCACCAATGTCAATTCGGCCAGTATTGGCATTGAACTGGTCAATGGTGGGCATAATGTGCCTAATCCGGACGGCAGTCTGCCAGAATTTCCAGATGCGCAGATCAATGCATTGATCCCGCTGTGTAAAGACATCATGGCGCGTCACACTATTCCGGCCAAAGGCGTCGTTGGGCATAGCGATATTGCACCAGAGCGAAAAGACGATCCGGGCGAAGCCTTTCCTTGGTCCGGGCTTGCAGCGGCGGGGATCGGGCTTTGGCCGGGTGAGCCGAATGGCGACCGCCGGGTTTTGTTCCGTCTCGGAGATCGCGATCGCGGGGTATCCGTTGCGCAGCATGGGCTCGCTCAAATCGGTTACGGCGTGAGTGTGACGGGGGAACTGGACGTAAAAACCGAAGCGGTCCTACGCGCCTTTCAGCGGCGCTTTCGCCCCGTACAGGTCGACGGTATCCTCGATATGGAAACGCTGGACCTAATTGGTCGGCTGACGCGCCTGCTTTAGCACAAAGACCCTGAGGTAACTGGCCAGGCCTTGCTCTGACTTTCTAATCAGCCGCTCATCATCCAAGGTACGGATGAGCGCGGAAACGCTTATCTCTTGGGCTTTTGCAATACGGTCGATCTCGACCCAAAATTCAGGCTCGAGCGCAACAGATGTCGCGTGGCCATGGATCGAGATTGAACGCTTCTTCACGGCTTACGCTTGCGGCTGTCGACAGTCTTGGCCAACTTATCCTGCGCGTCTTTGGCGGCTATCTTCTGAGATTTTGTGAGGCCGTGCAGACGACGATTGTCTTTCGCTTGAGCCGCCTTTGCCGCTTTTGCCTTGGCCTTTCGGACCTTGTTGAGGTTGATGGGCTGGCTCATGTGTCTGTCTCGCAAACACCGGGGCCGAGTGGGTGGCGGGTCGGACGGCCTCGGTCATCAATAGCGATGAAAACCATGCGGTCGATGCTCACAATCTGCCGCTTAGAGCGGGCTTCGCGGACATTACAACGCAGCGTGATCGACACACGGCTGCTATCGATGACTTCCATCCCGATCTCGATCACATCGCCATTATAGGCGGGCGATTTGAAATCCATTTCGGAAATATATTTGGTCAGAACCAGTTCGGCACCGCTTTGAATGCCCGCGTAGACACTCGCTTCCTCATCAATCCAAGAGAGGAGCTGCCCGCCAAAGAGTGTGCCCCGACTGTTTAAGTGGATCGGCATCACAAGGCGGCGGGACAGAAAGCGCATTCGGGTCTCCGAGGGTGGCTAAGACCTATCTGGGTTTGATCATCAGTTCGGGCCGCACGACTTTGTCAAATTCCGCTTCAGTCACAAAGCCCAATCGGACCGCTTCTTCGCGTAAGGTTGTGCCACGCTTATGGGCGGTCTTGGCGACAGTCGTGGCATTGTCATAGCCAATCGTTGGGGCCAGCGCGGTCACGAGCATGAGTGAGCGGTTCATCAGATCGGCGATCCGGTCTTCGTTCGCCGTAATGCCAACCACGCATTTATCCGCAAAGGCGCGCGCTGAGTCCGCTATCAGCTGGATCGATTGCAGCATATTATAAGCCATGACGGGCTTGTAGACGTTCAGCTCGAAGTGGCCTTGGCTGCCGGCCATGCTGATCGTTGTATTGTTGCCCATAACCTGCGTGCAGACCATCGTCAGCGCCTCGCACTGTGTGGGGTTGACCTTGCCGGGCATGATCGAACTGCCCGGTTCATTAGCGGGCAGGGACAGTTCGCCGAGGCCAGACCGTGGGCCAGAGCCCAAGAAGCGAATGTCATTGGCGATCTTAAACAAGCTCATCGCGACCGTGTTGATCGCCCCGTGTGCGGAGACATAAGCATCGTGCGCGGCGAGCGCTTCGAACTTATTGGGGGCTGTTTTGAAGGGAAGTTTCGTGTAGTTCGCCACTTCCTCGGCAAACGCTTTCGCAAAGCCCGGCTTGGCGTTCAGGCCTGTCCCCACGGCCGTACCGCCTTGAGCGAGCGGGTAGAGTTCCTTGAGGCCACGTTCGACGCGCTTAATGCCGAGGTCGAGCTGCGCCACATAACCGGAAAATTCTTGGCCCAACGTCACGGGCGTGGCGTCCTGTGTGTGGGTTCGGCCGATTTTGATGATCTTTTTGAACTGCTGCGACTTATCGTTCAGCGCATTACGCAGATATTGCAGCGCGGGGAGGAGGTTGTGATGGATTTCTTCCGCCGCGCTAATGTGCATCGCTGTCGGGAAGGTGTCGTTCGAAGACTGGCTGCGATTGACGTGATCATTAGGGTGAACCGGGTCTTTCGAGCCGATCTCTCCACCCATAAGCTCAATCGCGCGGTTTGAGATCACCTCATTGGCGTTCATGTTAGACTGTGTGCCAGACCCTGTCTGCCAGACGGAGAGCGGGAAGTTGTCGTCCAGCTTGCCTTCAGCGACTTCTTTGGCGGCCTTCACAATGGCAGATGTGCGCTTGGCATCGAGATTTTTCAGTGACTTATTAGCCTTCGCCGCGCTCATTTTAATGATACCCAGCGCGCGGATCAGGGATGGCGGCATGGTCTCAATACCGATCGGGAAATTGATCAGCGACCGCGCGGTCTGCGCGCCATAATATTTGTCCGCGGGGACTTTAAGCTTGCCAAAAGAGTCAGATTCGATGCGGTAGTCAGTCATGCCCGCGCCGTTAGCAGGGCACGGCGTTCGTGGCTAGCGGCTGGGGTGTAGACGATGGTCTAGTTTTTTGCAGGCTTAGACAGTTTCCAACATAAGAATATCAGGACGCCAGCCAAGACGAATGTCAGGCCCGTAAAGCCTATAGTCGACAGTATTGGGTCAATATCGGTCATTAAAAGAGCGATCGTGAAACCCACACTCAATGCGATGATAATAAGAACCCAAATCCCAATTATCACCCAGCCAGTACGTGTGATTGGCACAAATTGCGTGCCCCGCCATTCATAGTGCGGCCCGCTCATTTCTTCCGGAAACTATCCAGGCTCACGACCTTAGGCCCTTCATCCTTGGGCGGTGTGTCGTCTGGATCTTCTGTCTTTGCTTCTTTCACAGCCGTCGGTGCCGGGGCGCCGAGACCTGTGCTGGCCGGACTGCCGATAGATGTGGTCGGTGCAAGGCCTAAGACAGGGCCACTCATCTCTTCCGGCGGATCAAAGGTTAGGCTAAACCCGACGCTCGGGTCGTGGAAGCGCGTGATCGCATGATAAGGTACGCGGAGATATTTTGGAATGCCGCCAAATTTCAGTGTGACTTCAAAATCATCGCTGTTGGCCGCCAGGTCCCAGAATTGATGTTCGAGTACGATCGTGATCTCTTCTGGATATTTCGCCGCCAAAGCATCATCGATTTCTACGCCCGGATAGCGGGTGAGAAAGGTGATGTAGAAATGGTGCGCCCCGGGGAGGCCATCTTCGCGGATGACCCGCCGGATCGCATCGCGCACAACCCCGCGCAAAGCGAGGTTCCGCATTTGCTCATAATTCATCAGGTCGTGGCTCATATCGCTACCTTAAGCGGAGTTGGGCGAGGGTCAACCGTCTGCGAGAGAGACATATCGGAAAAGACAATCGAACGTTTCCTGCGTAAGCAGATATATGTCCGCCCCATTGTTCCAACCGCCTCACGCCAAACCGCTCACGGGTCAGGAAGGCTTTATCGAAGCCACGTGGAAATTTATCAGAAACCCCGTCGAAGGGTTCGGGTCGCTGACGTACACGCAACCGATCGTGACAGCGCGAACGATGGGCCAAGTCCTGCATGTCATCAGCGATCCTGAAGGCATGAATGAAGTGCTGGTCAAGCAAGCGTCTAAGTTCACGAAAACAGCCATTGATGCGCGAATTTTAGGTCCCGCTACTAAAGAAGGCTTGCTCTCCGTCCATGGCGAGCAGTGGAAGCGGCAGCGCAAATCCGTCGCGCCGATTTTTCGCAAACGCCATATGGAAGATCTCGCCCCGCTTATAACCGAGGTCATTGAGGATTTCTGCGCCCGGCTCGATAAACGTCCTCGATTGAACCTGTCCGAGGCGATGGCCGAGCTGACCTTTGACGTGCTGGCGAAAGCCTTATTGGGGGATCCAAAAGGTCTTGATCGGGACCGCTTAAAGACGGCCACGCGCTCTGTCGTAACGGGGGCCGGTACGTTGCGTCCTGATGACTTGCTGCCGTGGCCGCGTTGGGTGCCGCGTCCGATGACGCCGAGCGGATCAGCGGCTTTAAAACGGCTTAAACGCGCAGCCGATGATTTGATCGCGGAGCGCACGGCCAATCCGGCGGATGATCTCGTCGGCTTATTGATTGGCGCCGATAATTTATCCCAACGCGAACGCCGCGATAATCTGATCGGGTTTTTCATTGCAGGGCATGAGACGACGGCGCTGACACTGACGTGGGCGCTCTATCTCATCGGGCGGCACCGTCCGACGCTGGAGCGGGTGCGTGAGGAGGTCAAAAAGGTCGTGGGTGAGGGTCCGATTGAATACCGCCACCTAAAAGAACTCGCGTTCACGCAAGCTGTCATTGACGAAACCATGCGGCTCTACCCACCTGCGCCGCTTCTCAATCGGGAGCCACAGGAAAGCGTCGAAGTCTTGGGCCGCACGCTAGAGCCGGGGGAGGCGGTGATCCTGAATAATTATGTGATGCATAGAACAGAACGGCTCTGGGACGATCCGCTCTTCTTCGACCCGGACAGGTTCCTCCGAAATCCGTCGCTGAAAGGCAAAGGCGCGCCCTATATGCCGTTCGGCGCTGGGCCGCGCATTTGCGTGGGGGCTGCTTTTGCGACGATGGAAGCGGTCATGGTGCTGTGCACACTGGCGCGGGATTACGATGTGATCGTGGCGGATAGCGTCTATCCAAGGCCGCTGATGACAGTGACGCTGCGGCCAGAAGGCGGTGTGCCGGCGCGGTTGGAGCGTGTCGCCTAAGCCACGCGACGCTGTGCGCGTAAGGCTGAGTATGTGAGGAAAAAGATGCCAATATGAAAGGCGAACGCAGCAAGGGCCAAGATAGAATAGCCGTCGTCCATGAGTGCAAGCCCTGTTTGATAGGCGGACCACGCAAGTAGAAGCGAAGCCCCAATTGCAAACCGGTTGCAGAGTTGTATCTTCCAGAAAATCGTCAGTACAGAGCCGATGATAAGGGCCCCGGACAAGGCTCCGAGAAAGCTAAGGAATCCAGCCGCAGTTACAGAAAAAGCAAATTCGAAAAAGATCGCACCAAGATCGGGATCGGTCAGTATTCCTGTAAGGCCAAGCATGATTAAAAGCCAGAATGTCACGCCAAGGGCTGCTAGAGCCGCCATGCCGCTGATTGACAATGCGGTTGGGAATAGCCGTTTGAGAAACGCTGTCATGCTGCGAAGCATAACGGCAAAAGGTTAAGCCTTAGAACGGGCTCTCCATTCTCATGTGGAAAGTGCAGGGTTTCTGTTGCCAGCTACCCTGCGAAGCCCGCCTAAAGCGCTGATGCCTTAGGAGTTAAGTTCGGAAATTATCCGGACTGCTTACGCAGCCAGGGCAAAATCCTCAGCATAATTGTCATTTGCAATTACTATAGTTGGGCATTTAACGGTACCCACTCGAACGAAAGCTAACCTCTTTAGACGTCTGTCGATCCTATTTCGGCCCCATCAAAAACACACCCGGATCAGATGTATTTATGGTGGAGCCGCCGGGTACCGCCCCCGGGTCCAGTCCGCTTATTACAGGCGCGTTTATCGTCATAGCTAGCAAGCTAGCCCACAATATATGGGCCTGATGGGAGAGCTTTTCAATGAGAATTTGTCCGAAACCAATGTGCTACAGTGAGGTTATATCGCGATGAGGAGTTGCGAGATGGCCTGGGCATCAGTAACGCTTTTCAGGTGACAGAAACGCTCGATATTCTCCGCGCTCTTATTGCGTTTGATACGCGTAATGGAACGGGCAATGAAATCGCTTGTGTTGAGTGGCTGGCGGAGAAGCTGAAAGCGCATAATCCAGACCAACTTCTCGTAGAGACCGTATCTCGGTCGCGGGAGAAACCGGACAGTGCTTTCGTGCTCGCCTCTTGGGGAACGCCGAAAGTTTTGCTGAACGTGCATATTGATACCGTGCCGAGCGGTGAAGGGTGGACGGACGACCCGTTAAAGCTCGTTGAGCGCGAAGGTCGCGCCTACGGCTTGGGCACGTCCGATATTAAAGGCGCAGCTGCGGCGATCTTAGGCGCTTTGGCCCATGTCGAAAGACCTAAAGATGTCGCTATCCTCTTATCAGGCGATGAAGAGCATGGGTCCGAAGTGATGCCAGCCGTCATAGAACGCGGGCATTTGCGGGGCATTGAAAAGGCCGTGGTCTGCGAGCCCACATCCTGCCGCGTCGGGCGGGCGCATCGGGGTATGCTCGCAATCTCAGCGACCTATCGCGGGCCGGGTGGACATAGTAGTTTGGCCGATACGCTAGAAGCGCCCCTTCTGCGCGCCACAGAGTTTTGTTCAAAGCTTGGGGCTTATAAGGCTGATCACTTATCCTTTGGTGAGGCGCCATTCCAAGGCCTGTGTGTGAATGTGGGCGATATCACCAATGACGGTGCTTATAATGTCGTCCCGACCACTTCGACGGTTTGGATATCCTTGCGTCCACCGCCTGGTGATGATGTTCGCGCTCGTGAGACAGATGTTCTGGCAATGGCGAGATCCGTTTCGGACGCGGTCGAAACCGATACGATCGTGGCTTTCGAGCCTTTCCGTAGTCAGGATCCGACTGTCTTCCAATCTGTTTTCAGCACCGAGCCGATTATTGATCTGCCCTATTGGACAGAAGCCGCGATGGTTAGCGAGGCCGGGATCAACACTATTGTTTACGGTCCCGGCAATTTGGAACAAGCGCATCGGCCTGATGAATATGTCGAGATCACGCAGCTAGAGCAGGCAGAGGCTCGCTACGCCGAAATCCTCGCGGGCGGCTTGTTATGAGTTCGATGCGCCAGACCGTACTGTCATCCTTGTCAGCCGTTGGGGCGACGCAAGAAGCGCGCTTTTATGCGGACCTGTTTTCCAAAGATGATCCGGAGCGCTTTGCGCTGATATTGCTCGATCCGCGCATTCTGAAAAACCCGCTACTGGAAGCGCTGACAGCGGCTTTACAGATTTTATCTAATCTTCATCTCACACCGATCCTATTGATCGGCGCGTTAGATGATGATCGCACCGCCATTAAGTTTCAGGCCCAACGTTTGAAACGGGATTTAGACGCCTCTGGCGTTAAGAGTACGAAGCTGAATACGGCCAGCTATGGTTTGGTGGCGGAGTTGAAAAAGCGCACTGCAGCCAATGACATTCCGATTTTGGAAATGACGGAACGGCGCGGGCCGATGAATTTGCCGAAGCTCGTCTCAGATCTCCGGCCGACAAAGATCGTGTCCTTACAGCCGAGCGGCGGCATTGCCTTTGAAGGGGAACGTCGTCGAAATCTGCGCATGTCAGAGGTTGGCGCGCTAATCGATGGGAATGAAATTTCATCGGGGCAGGCGGCTTTTTTGCGCATGGTGCAACGCATTGAGCTTGAAGCCAGCGAAGGGCGGCGGGCCTATGTTCTGGCCTCACCGTTAAACCTTCTGCCTGAACTCTTTACCGCCAAGGGATCCGGAACTCTGATCCGGAAAGGGGCGGAGGTCGTCACGATGGACGCTTTGCCAGACGATCCCGCCTTAGCCGCTGCGATCTCAAACGCTTTTGGACAAACCCTAAAACCCGGTGTTTTAGATCAGCCGATTTCTCAGGCTTTCATGGAAGCCGATTATCGGGCGGGCGCCATTTTCAAGACGCTTGCAGAGCGCCCCTATTTGTCGAAATTCTGGGTTGTGCCCGAAGCTCGCGGTGAAGGGCTCGCACGCGACGTTTGGGAAGTCATCTGCGAAGACTTAGAAAGTTTTTTTTGGCGTTCACGATCTGAAAATCCTTTCAATGGATGGTATCTGAAAATGTGTGACGGGATGCAGCAAAGCGGACCGTGGCGTGTTTTCTGGCGGGGTCTGGATGCCAAAGATCTGCCGTCCATCATTAAAGCGGCCTCTGAGGCACCCATCGATTTTCAATAGGACTGGAATGACACTCCAAATTAATGCGGCTTTTGATGCGGGAAATATTGAGGTCATTGACGCCTCTGATCCGCAAAATATTCGTCTTCGGATTTTGAAAGATGCCCATAGCGATTTTTATCAGTGGTTTCATTTTCGGGTGACGGGCGCGAAGAATACTCCCCTACGGCTCATCATCGAAAATGCGGGCGGGGCGGCTTATCCCAAAGGGTTCGAGGGCTATCGCGCGTGTTACAGCGAAGACCTAGAAAGCTGGCCGCGGGTGGCGTCGACGCAACTGCAGGACGGCGCGCTAATCATTGAGCATACGCCGGGGACTGATAGCGTCTATTACGCTTACTTTGCGCCTTACACATTGGAGCGGCACCACCATTTGATCGCGGATGCGTTGAGCCATGACGGGGTTTCGCTCAAGGTCCTCGGCCAAACTCTAGATGGCCGCGATTTGGATTGCTTGTCTTTGGGTGAGGGCGAGAAAACCTTTTGGGTGATTGCCCGACAGCATCCCGGCGAAAGTATGGCCGAGTGGTGGATGGAAGGGTTTATCGCCCGCTTGACTGATCCTGACGATGAAGGGGCAGCAGTCCTTCGCCAAAAAGCGACCTTCCATATTGTGCCGAATATGAACCCAGACGGGTCCTTCAGGGGGCATCTTCGCACAAATGCGGCCGGCGCGAACCTGAACCGAGAATGGGAAACGCCGACGCTGGACCGTAGTCCAGAGGTCTATTATGTGCGCGGTGCCATGGACGCGAACCCGCCGGTCTTGTGCTTGGACGTTCACGGCGATGAGGCCTTACCCTATAACTTTATTGCAGGCGCTGAGGGCATTCCCGGTCATACGGCAAAACAACAAGCCGACCTAGATGCCTTTCTTGCGGCCTATGTAAAGGCTAGTCCGGATTTCCAAACCGAAATCGGCTATCCTAAATCTGCGCCTAGCAAAGCCAATATGACCATGTGCACGACACAAACGGCGAATCGTTATGATTGTCTGTCCATGACACTGGAAATGCCGTTCAAGGATAACGCCAATGCGCCGGACGCGGAGTTTGGCTGGAGCCCGGATCGCTGCGCGCAATTAGGCAGCGATACGCTGGATGCGATGGCCGCCGTTATCGATCAGCTTTAAGGCCAACCGGAGTGTTTCACGTGAAACACTCCGCGCACGTCTTCAACCGACTTACATATCGACGATCGTGTAGCCCAACGCTTCCAAGCGGTCGCGTTGTGTGGCGGCATCACCAACAACGATGATCCGAATGGCCTCTGGGGTCATATAAGCATTGGCGAGGGCTTCCGCGTCTTCCACGCTCATGCTTTGGATGCGCGCCATTTCTTGCGCGCGCGTATCATCAGGCAAGGCATTGCGGCTTATATCTTGGACAAGGCGTAGCTTATCACCCAACGTTTCTGTCTTGAGGGCTTGGCCGCGGAGCAGCGCGTCCTTCATGGCGGCGAGTTCGTCTTCGGACATGTCTCGCCCATGTGCGCCGACAATGTCGCGAATGATTTCAAGGCTTTCGAGTGTTGCGTTCGTGCGCACAGATGTACCGACGCCAAAGCTGCCCATATCGATATCGCCAGAGGCGCCGGAACGAATGCCGTAAGTATAGCCTTTATTGACGCGCAGTTCCGTCATGAGCTTCGACGTATAAATCGCGCCGAGCGGGAAGTTGAGCGCATCAAGCCGCGCATAGTCCGGGTCGCTTGAGGGCAGAGCAGGGCGGTTCATCCGGATGACGGATTGCTTTGCGTCTGGGAAGTCCTTGAAGTAGATCACTGTCTCTTCCACTGGCGCCATAGCCGGACGGGCTTTCGGGGAGAGGTCACCCTCGACGGGGTCGGTGAGGCTTCCGAAAGCGCTCAGCACCGTTTCCTCATTATAGGCGCCAACGATGTTGAGTGTAGCCGTGGAGAGGTCAAAGTAGTTCAAATAGAAGGCCTTCACATCATCCAATGTGATCGAGCGAACTTGGGCTTCCGTCCCGCTGCCCGCTACCGAAAGCGCGCTGTCTTCAGGATAGATCAGGCTGGACGAAACTACGGACGCTAGGAAGTTTGGATTAGCCTGCTGCGCCACAGCGTTTTGCGCATAGGCTTCCCGAAGCGTTTCAAATTCGGTCTGATCAAAGGCGGGCGCAAAGATGACATCATTCAAAATGTCGAGTGTAGCATCCAGATTGCGGGCCAGTGTCTTGCCACGGATTGTCGTGTAACGATTGCCTGTGACGACGTTGAGGCTGGAACCGAGATTACCAAGCGCTTCTTCGAGCGTAGCCGTATCCATATCGCCCGCGCCTTTTAACATAAGGTCCCCCATGAGCGAGGCGACGCCGGGCTTATCGGCTGTGGCCCGGTTTTTCCCGGCATCAATGTCGAGCGAAAACTCAATCAGAGGCACTTCATCGGACTGAATGCCGACGACCGTGATCCCGTTTGAAGCTTCCGCGCGCCAAATCGCTGGGGATGGCGGCGTGTAAGGATCGCCAAAGGGCGGTTCGACAGTCCGGTCAAAGGAAGAGGGTGTGGGTTCAAAAATTCGGGCGTCGGGATCGTAAGGCACGTCCGCCTCCGCGCCTTGAACGACGACTTCTTCAACGACTTCGGCGATCTCTGCGTCTTCTAGGCCGAGTTCAGGCGAGCCTTTGGGGACAAAGCTCGTCGCGACATAAGGCTTGTCTTTGATGTAGCGATTATAGACATCCATAACGTCTTCGGCTGTCACGGCGCGAAGGGCTTGGATGTCATCGTCGAGATAGCCGGGATCGTCGCGGAACACATTATATTCGCCAAGGGCAATGGCTTTGCCGAGCGCGCTTTGAACTTCATCATAAACCGCGACTTCGACTTCGGTCTTGATGCGCTCAAGGGCCGTTTCGGGGATGCCATTTTCCTCGAATCGCGAGAAAGCAGCTTCAATGCCTGGGATCAGCCCGTCAATATCCTCGCCTGCCTTTGGGTTGATGAAGAGATAAGTCTCCCCGGCGAGTTCTTTGGTGTAGTTGAACGCCCCGACCGAGGTCGTCAGTTGCATTTCATCAATCATGACTTCGTTGAACGGCGCTTGTTTGCCATCCGTCAGATAGGTCATGAGAACATTAAGCGCGTAGCTATCCGGATGATATTCCGCGACGCTTGGCCAAACCATTGTCAGTTGCGGCACTTTGGCGAAATTGTCCTCGTGCAAGAAACTCTTCGTTTCAGAGAGTGAGGCGGGCTCAGCGATGGTTTTGGGTGTTGGTTCCGCGCCTTCCGGGATTTCACCGAAATATTTCTCGACCATGGCTTTGGCTTCGGCTTTGTCGAAATCGCCTGTGATCGTCACGGTCACATTATCAGGGCGATACCATTGGGCGAAGAAGTCTTTTGTGTCTTGCAGTGTCGCATTTTCCAGGTCTTCCAAGCTGCCAATGACCTGGTGATTATAAGGGTGGCCGACGGGGTAGATCGCTTTACCAATGACGTAGAAATTATGGCCATAAGGCTGATTGTCGACACGCTGACGTTTTTCATTCTTCACGACCTGCTTTTCGCGGTCGATGACGTTCTGGTTCACCGTATTGATGAACCAGCCGAGCTTGTCGGCTTCCGCCCAGATGATTTTCTCGAGCGCGTCCTTTGGGACGGCTTGGAAATATTGCGTCATATCGGTGGTAGTGAACCCATTCGTGCCTTCACCGCCGATCCGCGTATTCATTTCATCCAAACCGCCATAGCCGAGATTTTCAGAATCGAGGAAAAGCAAATGTTCGAAGAGGTGGGCAAAACCTGTCTTACCAGGCAATTCCCGTGCAGAGCCGACATGAACCGCCAAGTTGATCGCGACGATTGGGTCTGATCGGTCCACGTGGAAGATGACGTCGAGCCCGTTGTCGAGCGTAAATTTCTCAAACTCCAGTTGAGGCAGGGCATCGGCGGCGACTGTTTCCTCGGATATATTCGCCGTGTCAGCACAGCCCGCTATCGCTAGGGAAGATGCAAATAAGAGAAGAGCAAGTTTTTTCATGGCGCCTCGACTAGCGAGCATAACGACAACTGTCATTATAAAATCGCCGAGGCGTCTTTGATCTGTCACCAAGTGATAGCTTGTGCGTATTTAAGGCTAGAATGGATGATCTTTACATCAAATCTGGTTTGAGTGTGCCGGCGAGCGCCCTGGCGACCGATGCGGTGAAAGCGTCTGGGCCTGGCGGGCAGTCTGTGAACAAGACGAACAGCGCCTGTGTCTTACGCGCTTATGTCGACGCGTTCGGCTGGCCGGAAGGGCTACGAGATCGCGTGCTGGCGCATTCAGATCGCCGCATTAGCGAGGCCCAACGCGCGATTGTCATTCACTGCGATACGCACCGCAGCTTTCATCGCAATACGGGCGAAGCACGTAAGCGTTTAGCCGATTTGCTCCGCAAAGCGCTCTATCGCCGTCCACCGCGCAAGCGGACACAACCGTCTCGGGCCGCGACGCGGCGCGCGGTGAAAGCGCAAAAACGGCGCTCTGAAATCAAAGCCTTGCGGGGACGGGTGAGGGACTGGTCCTAGGACTTGCGTCAAGGCGGGCGAGTCGCTATGTGGCGCGCCGATGCGAGCGGCACACCTGCGTGATGTCGCCCTTTTAAGTTTTCATTATGGAGGTGACCATGGCGGTCCCTAAGAGTAAGATCAGCAATTCGCGCCGTGGTATGCGTCGTGCGCATGATCGTCTGAACAACCCGACTTATGTCGAAGATCAAGACAGCGGCGAGTTGCGCCGTCCACACCACATTGACCTGAAAAGCGGTAAATATCGCGGTCGTCAGGTGCTGGAGCCAAAAGCCTAGCTTTTCGCAATAACCTTTAGAAAGCCGTCCGTCAGGGCGGCTTTTTTATTGGCTGCAGGCGGGTGCAGCGTCAGGGTGGTTGACTCTACGCAGCCTCAGTCATAGCGGGCGCGCATGATTACGATTGAACATATTCACGCCCGCGAAATTCTCGATAGCCGGGGCAACCCGACATTGGAGTGTGAAATTACGCTCTCTGACGGGGGCTTTGGTCGCGCCGCTGTACCGTCCGGGGCGTCCACGGGCGCACACGAAGCTGTGGAGCTGCGTGACGGCGACAAAGATCGCTATCTCGGTAAAGGCGTTCGTAAAGCGGTCCTGAATATCAATCAAGAGATTGCTGATACGCTCTATGGCTTAGATGCGGAGAACCAGCGCGGGATTGATCAGATCCTGATCACCTTAGACGGGACAGAGAATAAAGCGCGATTGGGCGCCAATGCGACGCTGGGTGTTTCATTGGCTTTGGCCAAAGCCGTCGCGGACAGCCAGCAAATCCCGCTTTATCGTTACGTCGGCGGAACACATGCTCACGTCCTGCCCGTGCCGATGATGAATATCATCAATGGGGGCGAACATGCTGATAACCCTATTGATGTGCAGGAATTCATGGTCATGCCGGTCGGCGCGGAGAGCTTCTCCGAGGCTCTGCGCTGCGGAGCTGAAATCTTCCACGCGTTGAAGAAGAAACTGAAAGCGGACGGCCATAACACCAATGTTGGCGACGAAGGCGGCTTTGCGCCCAATCTGTCTGGCACGCGCGATGCGCTCGACTACATCCTCGCCGCGATTGAGGCGGCGGGCTATAAAGCGGGTGAAGATGTGTTCCTGGCTTTGGACGTCGCCTCGACGGAGTTTTTCGAAGGCGGTAAATATGAGCTCAAAGGTGAGGGCAAGAGCCTCTCATCCGTAGAATTCGTTGACTATCTGGCAAAGCTGACGGCTGACTATCCGATCATTTCCATTGAGGACGGTATGGCCGAAGATGACTGGGACGGTTGGGTCGCCCTGCAAGCCAAGATTGGCGATAAAGTCCAGCTTGTCGGCGATGATCTGTTCGTGACCAATCCGAAGCGCTTAAAGACAGGGATCGATAAGAAGGCCGCCAATTCGATCCTCGTAAAAGTCAATCAGATTGGAACCCTTTCCGAGACGCTAGATGCCGTCAACATGGCGCACCGTGCGGGCTTTACCGCGGTCATGTCCCACCGTTCTGGCGAAACGTCAGACACGACGATTGCTGATCTAGCGGTGGCGACGAATTGCGGGCAGATCAAAACAGGCTCGCTCGCGCGCTCTGATCGGCTCGCCAAGTATAACCAGCTTCTTCGCATTGAGGAGCAGCTGGGCGAGATGGCGGTCTATGCGGGGCGCTCAATCTTGAAATAAGATTTGCAGCGGAAAAGGCGCGGGAGACACAGAGCTTTAACAGAGTGCTAACTGTAAATGTCCCATGTCGGACGCGGTATGAGTTCACGGCTAATGCGTTTTCGACCGCGCCTTCCGCGCTTTGATCTGCGACGTCGCGCACCCGCGCTCGCGCTTCTGTCACTTTATGTCTACATTGGATTTCATGCCCTATCTGGCAGCCAAGGGTTAAGCCAATGGTGGGCGCATGAGGCGCGGTCTGAACGTCTGTCAGACGAGCTATCGGCCCTGCAGGACCACCGCGCCACGCTGCAAAACCAAGTGGACCGCTTGTCCGCAAAGACTTTGGACTTAGACACACTCGACATAGAGGCCAGGCGCGCGCTATATGTCGCAAAGCCGGGCGAAATCACAATTTGGCTTGACCCCTAGCGTCAGCCTGTCAACAAGTCCGCTTGTAACGAGACAAAAATGCGCTTAATTCAGTCTCTGGGATAGGCTGACAGCGCTGTCGGAGTGAATGATGGCGACAAAACGCAAAACGACAACTAAAGCGAAAGCCCGTAAGACGACCGCAGACGAGTTGCTGGGTTATTATCGGGACATGCTGCTGATCCGTCGCTTTGAAGAGCGTGCCGGACAACTTTACGGCATGGGTCAGATTGCAGGCTTCTGTCACCTTTACATCGGTCAAGAAGCGGTCGTGACAGGCTGTAAGGCGGCCATGAAAGATGGTGATCAGATGATCACGGGTTACCGCGACCACGGCCATATGCTGGCGCTGGATATGACGGCCAAAGGCGTGATGGCGGAACTGACCGGGCGCGCGACTGGCTATAGCCGCGGCAAGGGCGGCTCGATGCATATGTTCTCGACTGAGAAGAAATTTTACGGGGGGCACGGGATTGTCGGTGCGCAAGTGCCGATTGGGGCGGGTCTCGGCTTTGCCAATAAATATACTGAAAATGGGGCGGTCAGCCTCGCTTTCTTTGGTGACGGGGCGTCAAACCAGGGCCAAGTCTACGAAGCGTTCAACATGGCGAAGCTTTGGGACCTGCCGGTCGTCTTTGTGATCGAAAATAATCAATATGCCATGGGGACGAGCGTGCAGCGCGCCTCGGCTGAGACCGAGCTCTATAAGCGCGGCATTAGTTTTGAGATTGAAGGCCACCTTGTGGACGGCATGGATG
>CAWUKE010000018.1:0-20963 GCA_963922935.1 uncultured Alphaproteobacteria bacterium
ACAATGATGATGCCCTTCCCATCATCGCGCCCAGAATTGACGGCGAATATTACGTAAAGGACCCCATTGTCGGCGGGCGTATGCGCCTGTTTGGGAATGCGACCTCTCTGAGCCGTGAAGAGGGCAATGATTACACGCGCGGCAGTGCAGGCGCTGAATATAGCAAAAACTGGATCTTGCCTGTTGGCCTGGAAGCCAAACCCTTTGTTTGGGGGCGCTTTGATAGCTTTGATTTTAAAACAGACGAGGCGATCATCAGTGGCCAAACCGTTGAAGGGTCTGATATATCGTTCTCTCGCGCGATTGGCCAAGCCGGGCTTGATCTGCGTTATCCCTTTATCCGACGCGGCAAGAACATTGACGTTATCATCGAACCGCGGCTTTTATTTACCGAAAGCTTTGGTAACGCAAAAAATGATCAATTTATTGATCCGGTAACGGGCAGTACACTCTTCGAAGACGGCACGTCCCCTGATCTCGATCCGGCCTTACTATTCGAGCCCAACAAAGCGGACGGGTATGACTTCTTCCAAGAAGGGCGCCGGATTGATGTCGGCAGTAGCGTAAAAGCCCAATTTCAACTCTTCGGCCAGGACACCCAAACCTCAGTCTTTCTCGGACGCAGTTTTTCGGACAATGTCACCGACGAATTTGGAGTTTCCTCGGGCCTTGTGGGCGAAAAATCAGAATGGGTCAGTGACGTAAATCTGAATTTCGGGCGTCGTCTGACGTCTAATACGCGTTTACGATATGATGAGGATCGGGACGTCTTTTCGCGCATCGATACAAATCTGACGCTTCGAACCAAATATGTCGACCTGACGGGCCGCTATTTTACGTTGGATTCTGATTTATCCCTGACGGATACATTTTCAGGGGCTCCGCCTGAAGAAATTAGCGGGGGCGTGACGGTCAGACCCTTAGACGGCGTCAGCTTAGGCTACCGTATTGTTCGTGATCTTGATGCAGCGACGACGCGCTCTGAACGGTTCTCTTTATCTTACGCAGACGACTGTACGCGGATCGAGCTGTTTTACACGAAGCGTAACTTCAGTAACGACACGATCCGCGACGATAATAATATCGGGATTCGCATCAGCCTTGCGACCCTCGGTAGCTTTGGCAGCAACTAAGCGCTGAGCTGAAGACCGAAACTTAGCCGCCTAGCCGACAAAGGCTTTTTCGACGACAAAGTGTTTCGGTTCAGAATTAGAGCCTTCTTCAAGGCCGAAGCCTTCGACCAGCGCGGCTGTATCATCGATCATCGCCTTTGATCCGCAAATCATGACGCGATCAGTGTCTTTATTCAGCGGCGGCGTGCCCGCGACTTCGAAGAGCTTTCCGGTCTCGATCAATGTCGTGATGCGGCCCATAAGTGGATGGTCTTCGCGTGTTAGCGATGTGATCAGCTTTAGCTTTGACGTGCCGTCTTCGTTCTGAACCATTTCGCCTACAAGCGGGTCGTTGACCAGATCGGCGATAAGACGTTGGCTATATTGCAGCTCCGCTTCTTCCCGACAGGTATGAGTGACAATGACCTCATCATAGCGCTCATAGGTCTCTGGATCGCGCACGAGGGACGCAAAGGGTGCAAAGCCCGTACCTGTCGAAAACATCCAAAGGCGTTTACCCGGCAGCAAGGCGTCCAGCACCAATGTGCCAACCGGTTTCCGGCCCAGTAGGACGGTATCGCCTGTCTCAATCTTCTGCAGCCGCGAGGTCAGCGGGCCATCCTCAACCTTGATGGAATAAAATTCTAGCTTCTCGTCCCAAGCCGGGCTGGCAACAGAATAAGCCCGCATGATCGGCCGTTTTTGGTCTTCGGTTTTAGGCAGGCCAATCATGATAAATTCCCCCGTCCGGAACCGAAAAGACGGCGGGCGTGTGATCGAAAAGGCGAACAAACGATCGGTGAAGTGCTCAACTTCAAGCACTTTTTCTTCAGTGGGGGCGTTAGACATGAGTGTCAGCTTTCCAAAGCAATATAGCCGCGAGCGGCCATTAAGACGACGGGTCCCTAAAGCGCAGCACCCAAAGTTTCAATAGACTATATAGAGAACATCCGTTCGATATAAAGAACGACATCCAGTCAAATGTATCAAGAGCGCGATTTTCGCAGCATAAGCCGATAGGGGCCGCCTTATTCCTTGCGCCAATTCAAGACAGGGCGACTTCGACGCGTTAAAGACTAGGCATGAGTAAGCTTCAGCTAAACACTGATTTTCCGTCGAAATCCGCCCAAGACTGGCGCGCGCTTGCCGAAAGCGGCCTCAAAGGGGCCTCTTTTGAAACGCTGGTTCGCAAGACAGACTTTGGCGTTGCAAGAGGCCCACTTTTCGACGCTGGGGATCGCCCAGTGGCCGCAGCGCGATTGGACGGATCCGAAGCGCCTTTGCTGGAGGGTCGTGCTTGGCATATTTGCGCGATGGTCGAAGATGAAGACCTATCTTTTGCTAACCAACAACTGCTTGAAGACTTAAAAGGCGGGGCGAGCGCTGTGCGGATTGGCGCGACGTCGATTTCGCGGCGCGCCGATCTAAAACGGGTCTTAGAAGGGGTTTATTTGAACCTTGTCCCTGTTATTTTCGCCCCTGATAGCGCTGCGGCCAGTTTTGCCCCCGGCACAGAAGAACTTTACGAAACGCCCGTATCCCTGGGCTTTGACCCATTGGGCGAATGGCCCAGCATACCGAATCACTGGACAGCTTTTACCATTGACGGTGCCGCAATTTATGAGGCCGGAGGGGATGACGCGCTAGAGCTGGCCATCTCAACCGCTATTCTGGTCGAAGCGCTACGGAGTCACGGCAAAGATGTCGCCAAGAGTATCGCTCTACAGCTTGCCTGTGGGACCGACGCTCATCTGGTCGCGATCAAGATTCGGGCGGCGCGACGCCTTATAACAGCCGTCTTCCAAGCCTTTGAGGCCGAGACCCACAGCTTACCAATCCACGCCATTTCATCGCTGCGCATGATGCAAAGCGCGGATGCGTGGACCAATCTGCTGCGTACACAAAGCGCGGGGATGGGCGCGGTTTGGGGCGGGGCGGACTATATTGCTCTGCGCCCTTTCACCGAAACGCCAGAAGATCGCTATCTTGGCAAGCCCACGTCTTTTGCGAGCCGCATCGCCCGCAACCAACAACTTTTAATGATGGAAGAAAGCCATCTCGGCCAAGTGCGTGACCCCGCTTTTGGAAGCTATTTCCACGAACGCTTGACCGAAGATTTGGCACAGGCGGCTTGGACCGAGTTCCAACATATAGAAGCCAGTGGCGGGATAGAGGCCTTCCGCGCAACCGGCGCTCTAAATGCCCGCATCGAAGCGGCCAATGAGGCCAGAGAAGATCGCGACGACCCCATCTTAGGCGTGACACTCTATCCGAGTGACGACGTACGGGCGCCGGAGGTCCGGTCATGAGCCAGACACCTGATTTCACGCGCCTACCCCTATCTCCGGGGAAAAATGGCTCTGAGCGCGGCACGCCTTGGGACGCGCCAGAAGGCTTTACAGTGCGCCCTCACTACGGCCCAGAGGATGTAAAGGGCGCGGCACACCTGAACAGCTATCCGGGTTTTGCGCCTTACCTGCGGGGTCCCTACCCGACCATGTATGTGCAACGGCCTTGGACGATCCGCCAATATGCCGGGTTCTCAACAGCCGAAGATTCTAACGCCTTCTACCGCCGCAACCTCGCAGCCGGTCAAAAAGGCCTCTCAGTCGCTTTTGATCTCGCCACGCATCGCGGCTATGACAGTGACCATCCGCGCGTACCTGGCGATGTGGGTATGGCCGGCGTGGCGATTGATTCGATCTATGACATGCGTGTCCTATTCGATCAGATTCCGCTGGATAAGATGAGCGTGTCCATGACGATGAACGGCGCGGTTCTGCCCGTGCTGGCGCTCTATATTGCGGCGGCAGAAGAACAGGGCGTCAAACAAGAACAGCTCGCCGGGACCATCCAGAATGACATCTTAAAAGAGTTTATGGTGCGCAACACCTATATCTATCCGCCCGCGCCCAGCATGCGGATTATTGGCGATATCTTCGCGCACACATCCGCACATATGCCCAAGTTCAACTCGATCTCGATCTCGGGTTACCACATGCAAGAGGCCGGCGCGTCGGCAGATATTGAACTCGGCTACACGCTGGCAGACGGTCTGGAATATGTCCGCACAGGTCTGGCAGCGGGCATGAACATTGATCGATTTGCGCCGCGCCTCTCTTTCTTCTGGGCCATCGGCATGAATTATTTCATGGAGGTCGCAAAGATGCGGGCGGCGCGCCTGCTTTGGGCGCAACTCATCAGCCCCTTCGGACCTGAAAACCCAAAGTCGACCATGCTGCGGACCCATTGTCAGACCTCTGGTTGGTCTCTGACCGCGCAAGATGTCTTCAACAATGTTGGCCGGACGCATATCGAAGCCATGGCCGCGGTCGACGGCCACACCCAAAGCCTACACACCAATAGTCTGGACGAAGCGCTGGCGCTTCCGACCGATTTTTCGGCCCGGATTGCCCGGAACACACAGCTTTTCTTACAGACCGAAGGCGGACATACCAAAACCATCGATCCCTGGGGCGGCAGCTATTATGTCGAAGCCCTCACCCGCCAGCTCGCCGATCGTGCGCTAGAACATATTCGCGAAGTGGAAAGCCTTGGCGGGATGGCAAAAGCGATTGAGGCCGGTATCCCTAAGCAACGGATCGAGGAAAGCGCGGCCCGGACCCAAGCCCGGATCGACAGCGGCGCGCAGACAGTGGTCGGCGTTAATCGCTACCTGTCAGAAGACGACGACGATATCCCAATCCTGAAAGTCGATAATGCGAGCGTTCGCGCCGGGCAGATCAAACGTCTGAAACAACTCAAAAAAGATCGTGATCCGGACGCGGTCTATGCGGCGCTGGATGCGCTGACAAAATCTGCCGATACAGGAAACGGCAATCTTCTCGCCTTAGCCGTGGATGCCGCGCGGAAGAAAGCCACCGTGGGCGAAATCAGCGACGCGCTCGAGAAAGTTTATGGTCGGTTTGAAGCCAAGCCGGCTGGCGTAACAGGGGTCTACACGTCGGCCTTTGATCCCAACAATCCCGCCCTTGCCGAAGCGAAATCCCGCGTGGAAGCCTTCTCAGCGCTGGAAGGGCGGAAACCCAAAATCCTGATCGCGAAGATGGGACAGGACGGCCATGACCGCGGTCAGAAAGTTGTTGCCACCGCCTTTGCAGATCTCGGTTTTGAGGTCGTGATCGGACCGCTCTTCCAGACGCCAGAGGAAGCCGCGACGCTGGGGATTGGCGAAGACGTCGATGTAATAGCCGCGTCTAGCTTAGCCGCGGGTCACCTGTCCCTCGTGCCAGAACTCCGCGACGCGCTGAAAGCGAAAGGGCGCGAAGACATTCTGATCATCGTCGGCGGCGTGATCCCGCCAGAGGATGTTGAAACCCTGAAAGAGATGGGGGCGAAGGCCGTCTTCCCACCGGGCACAAATATCCCCGACGCGGTCTTAGAGGTCCTCGACGTGGTGAACACGCGACTTAGCCAAGGGGCTGTTTAATCAAATAGGTCTGGCGTATCTTGAAGGTAGCGCCCGACCAGTCGCGGGCCAACGTCGATTTTATCGGCGCTGGCAAGGCGGTCAATCTCAGCGATCAGCGTCCGTAAAGACGGCACATCGCGCGGGGCGTATTTTAGCATTGTATCAATGACCGCTTCCGGCACAACACGTCCGCGTCGTTCAAACAGTGCGCGGGTGATCGGCCGCAGGCTTTCATCATCAGGTTCAAACAGTTGTAGCACGGGCATCGCCGACAGGCGGGAACGGAGATCCGGCAAGTTAATCCCCCACTTAGACGGCGGCAGGCGCGACGCCAAAAGCAATCCGGGAATCTCACCCCGCAAAGCCCGATTGATAAACCCAAACAGCGCCTCTTCGGTCTGGGTGTGCGCATCATCCAGAAAAACACCATGAGAGTGCGCCAGCCACGCTTCGCCCAAATGAGTCTTACCCGTGCCTTCCGGACCCAAAAGCAAGATGGCCGGCGCTGGCCAGTTCGGCCACGTCTGTACGGTTGCAAGCGCGCCTGCATTGCTTGGCGCTTCGATAAAGCTCTCAAAGGTCAAGGGCGCCGTTGGAGCCAGGTCCATCGGAATTTGTTTCGGACTCATGAGCCGGGTCAGCCTCGAATGATCAGCCCAAGCTCTGGGTCCTGTTCGACAATGACGCCTTTCTGGCGCATCTCTGATTGCAGGCGCGCGAAGTCGCCAAATTGCAACGTCATGAGCGCCCCGTCTTTGGCCACAGCATCCAGGCGGGCGTCGCTGATTTGCGACGCCGTATTGATAGCCCGCTGCAAGCGTTGCCACGCCGCAAGATTGTCATACAAGATCGAGGCTGTCGCTGTTGTGACTTGAGCGACGGGAACGGCTGTCAGCGCTTTCCAATCGCGCTCTAGGGTCGCAACCGCGCCTGCCAGACCGCGAGGATTGGATAAATCTCTCTGCGTTCCATCAACACCAATATCGAAAATACGACCGTCACCATAGACAAGCAAACCGCGCTGCAGGTTTGCGGCTCTAAGCTGGGCTTGCATTCCCATAACCGGGTCAGCCGACCCGAACTGAAAATCACCCACTTGCGGAGTGCGCAAGGGTGTCAGGGAGTGGGCATAGCGACCTGAGAGGCTATCCTGCGCCAGTGCGCTCTGGAGGCTCACATCAACAGGAACAAGCAAGCGTTCTTGCGCTTGGCTGGTCACCATTGTGAGGCCTTGCGCGCGTAAGAGCTGTTGAACCGCTGACGGATTAAACGCGATGGAGACATCCCCCAGATAGCGGGTCGTCGAACGGCGCTCATTCTCAATCGTCTGACCCCGAATGAGAGGCCCAACGACTTCAGGGGTCAGCTCTGGCAAGCCCTGTGTTTGGCGTTCCCCTTCAAGGGTTAAGCGTTGCAGCAGGGTTTGCGCGGCGGCGACATAACCTTCCTGGATTGCTTTGGACTGGGCCTCAATCGCGGACGGGGCTCGTGCATCGACGCGAACTTTCGCGACAGTGAACGGATCCGCCGCATTGGCCGAGACAACCCAAGCTGCAGAGACAAGAAGTGAGAGAAGCGCTTTCATGACACAGGCTATAACCCGCAGACGCATTGTGGAAAAGCGCCATACCCATGCGGCTCTTTCTGGATCGGCCCATTGCGCGGGCCGCCGCCATTGCTTAACCGCACGTCCATGACGGACACACCTAAACCGCTTTCCTATAAAGACGCTGGTGTCGATATTGATGCGGGTGACCGTTTGGTCGACAGGATCAAACCTCTCGTGCGCGCCACGCAACGTCCGGGCGCGGATGGGTCCATTGGTGGGTTTGGCGGCGTCTTTGATCTTAAGGCCGCAGGATTTCACGATCCTGTCCTCGTCTCAGGGACAGATGGGGTCGGCACAAAATTAAAAATCGCGTTTGAGACTGGAATTCTGAATACGGTCGGAATCGATCTGGTCGCGATGTGCGTTAACGATGTGCTTGCCCAAGGGGCAGAACCCCTCTTCTTCCTCGACTATTTTGCCACTGGAAAACTGGACGTTGAGAGCGCGGCCGCCGTTATTTCCGGGATCGCTGAGGGTTGCCGCCAAGCAGGCGCGGCGCTCATCGGCGGAGAAACAGCGGAAATGCCCGGCATGTATGCGGACGGGGAATTTGACCTAGCCGGCTTTGTGGTTGGAGCTGTCGAACGCAAGGCAATGCTTCCCAATATGGAGGCAATGCAAGCGGGTGATGTTTTGATCGGGCTCGAAAGCTCCGGTCCGCATAGTAATGGCTATTCTCTTATCCGGAAAGTTGTCGCGCGAGCGGGTCTTGATTTTGACGCACCCTCACCTTTTTCCGCAGGCACCCTGGGCGAAGCGCTACTCACGCCCACGCGGATATATGTGAAGGCCGTCAAACCCGTGCTGAAAGATGCTTTAGGCGTCGCGCACATTACGGGTGGCGGCCTGACCGATAATGTACCGCGCATGTTGCCTGACGGTCTGAAAGCACAATTTGATATGGGTGCGTGGGAACGCCCAGCCGTCTTTCAATGGTTGCAAGAAAACGGCGCGATTGAGGAAGCTGAGATGCAGCGCGCCTTTAATTGCGGTATTGGGCTTGTTCTTTGCGTAAAACCGGACGCGCTGATAAGTGTGCTTGATGGATTAGAGCCCTCCGGCATTCCGGCACATGTCATCGGGCAGCTCGTTCCCGCATGAGACCCCGCGTTCGAACGGCTATCCTGATTAGCGGGCGCGGTTCAAACATGATGTCGCTTGTAAAGGCCGCACAGGATCCAGACTACCCGGCGGAAATCAGCTGTGTCATATCCAACCGGCCTGATGCGGCCGGTTTGCAAAAAGCAGCCACCGCTGGAATTGACGCGATTAGCGTGGACCACAAAGCATTCCCAAATCGGCGAGCCTTTGAAGAGGCGCTTGATGGTGCTCTGCAGGATCGCGACATCCAATTCATTGCCTGCGCTGGCTTTATGCGCGTTTTGACTCCGTGGTTTGTCGACCGGTGGGACGGAAAGCTCATCAACATCCACCCGTCCTTGCTGCCGAAGTATAAAGGGCTGCACACGCATCAAAGAGCCCTAGAGGCCGGCGATAGCTATGCAGGCGCGACCGTGCACTGGGTCGTCTCCGAAGTGGATGGCGGGGACATTATTGATCAAGTCAAAGTCCCCATCCTTGATGATGACACGCATGAAAGCTTGCAGGCCCGCGTTCTGGAGCAGGAACTAAACCTTTACCCTAAGGCCTTAAAGTCTGCGATAAACAGTACCCTTGGCGGATAGATTTGCGACGGGGAGTGGCGCAGATAAGCATATTACAATTAAGTCATTATTTATTATTTTCCTTGTGACGTTCGCAACACCTTCTCCCTAAGACCATCCCATCTGGGAGTGGCTCATAGCCAAAAAAAATTGGAAGGAGGGTGATATGTGGACCACCCTGAAAACCCTGCGCGATGATACGCGCGGGAATGTAGCTTTGATGACCGCCGTGTCATTGACCGCCATTTTGACAGCGATTGGCGTCGCCATGGACTATACCATGGTGTCTAAAAACGCTCAACGCAGCCAGGATATTGCTCATACACTATCTCTGGCAGCGGCTGTCGCGATCAATAACTCAGGCCCCGAAGATTTCGACGATGACGACGATGACGACGATGACGACGATGACGATAACGACGATGACGACGATGGCAATAAAGACTCTAAATATGCCGAAGGCGTTGTTCATAAAGCGTCTAGCTTTGGATATGACTTCTCCGGGCTAGTCGAGAACACCGACGTAGAGGTTGTTTTCGAGTATGATGATGAAAATGGCCTCGTAAACGCGCGGGTATCAGGCCAGCATAAATCTATATTTTCGACGTTTATGGGCCGTAGCTCTATCGACTTTTCGTCTAGCGCAACGGCGGCCTATCCTAAGAATGAACTGAGTTCCCCCGCATCTATCTCTATGGTAATCGATAATTCGAATTCCATGTGGTATGATGAGGACCCCTCTGCGGAGTGGGATCAGGCGCATTTCGATTATTGGTACAACCATTATCGGCAGAATAATAACCATAGCACTGCAGAAGATAAATCACGGCAAGTGCCTACGGGTGTTGAAACTGTCCCAGAAGGGACTTCGCAACGCATCAATAGCTTGCGCAAAGCATTTAAGTCTTTGAACGAAAACCTGGCTGAGGCGATTGAAGACGATGAAGATCAGCGTTATTTGCGCATGAGCTTGGTTCCATTCAATCACAACTTCATCGGCAGCAAGTCTTATTCTATGAATTGGGGAACCATCCCAACCAGCAAGATTGACGCAATGAGCCCCAGCGGCGAAACCAATACGTCAAAAGGCATGGATAAGGCATGGAACTGGCTGAAAAACGAACATAACCGCTATCACGCCAGCATTCGTAACGACCTGAAGCGCTACGTTATTTTCATGACCGATGGTCATAATACGACCAATTCTCGGGTCCGTGTTGATAAGTCCGGGTCAGGCCTCTGGCGTGGACAAATCAAAATTACGCGACCTGGCTACTAGAAGAGATGGCGCCCCTGTACCAAAACGGAAATGCGTCCTGTCGAAGGTGGCGAGGGCGGTACGACTTACAAAAATGTTTGCGTTGAAAGAGGCCCTGAAGAGAAAGAATGGGTTCCAGAAAGTACCAAATGGCACTGGCGCGAGCGCACGCAGCCTTACATGCCTAATGAAGGTCGGAGTTGGAAAGAGATCGAATATAAAGATCGAACCCGTTGGCGGTGCGATCAGATGAAAAAGAAAGGCTGGGAAATTTTCTCCGTCGGCTATGCCCTCAAACCGGGGGTCTATCGTCGTAATATTCCGAACCGCCCGCCTAATGAATTTTGGGGCGTCAGCCCGGATGAAGTTGCCCAAGCGCGAGACCTTCTTGAATATTGCGCGACGAGCGAAGATAATTTCATTCTCGCGGCAAACGCGACCGAGCTAGAAAAAGCATTTAACGATATTGGTGATTCGATCACCAGCGATACGGGCATTCGCGTCGTCGAATAGAATATCTTGGGTGAGCCCTGTCAGCTCACCCAGGATGTTTCCAAGGAGTTATCAAATCAACAACGGTTTGTTTCTGTAGTTCAAGAGTTTATTAAACCTGTTTCGAAACCTCTTTCTAATTTTGAGAGGTTATATATTTCCGAAAACTTTGCGGCACTTACGCTAATATTTGTACTTATCCTATTTGGTGTTGTATGAACCTTAGCGAAGTATAGCCGAAGAAAAAATGGGATCGGCTATGTCGCCAAGAGTTTTGAAAGGCTTTGTTAAAAACGAGCGTGGGAACTTTGCTCTGACCTTTGCTGTCGGTGCAACGGTCACAATCGGCATTATCGGAGCGTCTATCGATTATGGGATGGCGTCAAACGCCTCATCTCGCGCGCAAAGTATCGCCGATTCTATCGCGCTTAACGCCGCCATTTACATCCGGAATAACACTGTCAAACCTAACGCAACGGATCCTAACGAGACCGGTATCACGGAAGGTCGTCATACAGCGGCAGCACTTGGTATAGATTTTTCAAAATTCGCCAGCGGCGGCAGCGAGGGCGTCTTTGTCGACGTCGACTATGGTGACGACGTCAATAACTGGGCGACCGTGAAAGTTTCCGGTCAGGTCAATACAACCTTCATGCGATTGCTCGGACGAGACTCCGTCCCGTTCGAATCCGTTGCGGAAGTGGCCTATTCCGAAGTGCAGCTCAACGACGTGGCTTCTATCGCCTTTGTTTTGGACAATAGTGGGTCGATGGCGTGGGACGACATTCAAGCGACAACCTCAGTCACCGGGAACTATATCCCCGATAGCTCAGGCAGTTCACGTCTCGCTAGCTTAAAGTCCTCTATGTCCGGCTTTATGAGCTACCTATCAACTCTGGTCGGCGATCAAACAAATGATGCAGATAAACTCGTCCGAACGGGGATGTTAGCCTACAACTCAGGGACCATCTCATCGCGAACCATCAACATGGGCTGGAATCTGATTTCTGATTCCAACATCAACGCAATGAGTTCTGGCGGCGGAACGAACTCCTCGCCGCCCATGGGCACGATTGCAACGAATACCTGGATGCTTGGCGAAGATGCTGTTCACCAGGCTATCAACGGCAAAGATCCGCTAAAATTCGTCATCTTTATGACGGACGGGGTCAACAATAACTCTGGGACCTACTGGACGAACGAAGATGAAACGGACGAATATCGTCGTCTGGTCGAATATTGGAATGGTTGGGGTTGGAGTAGCTACTATGAATATTCGTCTGATCCAGATTCTCTTCCTGATTCTTGGACCAAAAGAGTCTGCGGTTGGTACAGTTGTTGGAATCGGACTTATTATGGCAGAACCTGGAATGAAGGTCGCTGGGTCATGCCAGACGATGAGAACACCTTAGCTGCGTGCACAACCTTGAAGAATAATGGCGTGAAAATCTACACAATTGGCTTTGCGCTCGAGCCCGGCTATTATGGGACAAACGCTACAAATAGTTGGGGCAATGAAGGCCTGACCCACATTGACGAGGATACGACCAACCAAGCTTACGCGTTCCTGTCAAACTGCGCGAGTAGCCCAGATACATTTATCACGGCCACTGACGGGGCAGAGCTTAACGCGGCCTTCGCGAGGATTGGCAAAGACATTGTCGAAGAGGTTATTCGCGTCAAATCTTAGACCTTGGCCCTTATGGCTAACGCATAAAAAAAGCCGGGTCATCGACCCGGCTTTTTCTTTTAAAGCTTTGGTTTGGTTTAAACCGCAATATCGGCCTCAGAGAAGAATTGTGCGATTTCTTCAGCCGCCGTTTCAGGCGCGTCAGAGCCATGAACCGTATTGGCATCGATGCTTTCAGCAAAGCTGGCGCGGATGGTCCCTGCTGCCGCCTCTTTGGGGTTCGTTGCGCCCATGACTTCGCGATATTTCGCGATCGCATTTTCGCCTTCCAAGACTTGGACCACAACAGGGCCAGAAGTCATAAAGGCTACAAGGTCATTGTAGAACGGACGCTCTGCGTGAACAGCATAAAAACGCTTGGCTTGGGCTTCAGTCATCTGGATACGGCGCTGGCCAATGATGCGTAGGCCCGCCTCTTCGATGATAGCATTGACTTTGCCAGTCAGATTGCGTTTTGTGGCGTCAGGTTTGATGATGGAAAAGGTGCGTTGCACAGCCATGGGATGATCCTTTTGGACAAGACTTTAATTTGCGCGAGCGCCTAATCGCGAGCGCAGCGATTTGCAAGCCGTCTTAGCGGCTGTCCCCAAAGCCTTGTTTCCAGACAAGACCCTATTCCAAGAGCAGACTTTCCCATGTTGCACATTAATGACCTCACTTACCGGATTGAAGGCCGGCCCCTCTTCCAACAAGCGACCCTCGCCATCAATCAAGGCCAGAAGGTTGGCCTTGTTGGTCGAAACGGTACTGGCAAATCCACGCTGTTTCGCCTGATTAAAGGCGAACTGAGCCCCGATGACGGCGCCATTTCCCTACGCGCCAATATGCGCATGGGCGCCGTTGACCAGGAAGTCCCAGGCGGCCCCACTTCGCTCATGGACACAGTGCTGCAAGCCGACACAGAACGCACAGCTCTGATAGCGGAATCTGAGACCGCGACAGACCCGATGCGCATTGCGCAAATTCATACGCGCCTTGGTGATATTGACGCCTACACAGCTGAAGCCCGCGCCGGATCGATCCTGTCGGGCTTGGGCTTTTCCGGCGAAGATCAACAGCGACCTTGCGGCGATTTCTCCGGCGGCTGGCGCATGCGCGTCGCGCTCGCGGCTATGCTTTTTGCGCAGCCGGACATGTTGCTGCTCGATGAGCCGACCAACTATCTGGACGTGGAAGGCGCGCTCTGGCTGGAGTCCCATATCCGCAACTATCGCGGCACGATCTTTGTCATCAGTCACGATCGGGACTTTCTCAACACGGCAGTCACCGACATCGCGCACCTCCAGCAGGGTAAGCTCACGCTTTATTCTGGTGGCTATGAGAATTTCCAACGGCGCCTCGCCGAACGCAACCGTCTCGATATGGCGCTTGTCGCCAAGCAAGAGGAGGAACGCCGGAAACTCCAGGCCTTTGTCGACAGATTCAAAGCCAAGGCGTCTAAGGCGAAACAAGCGCAAAGCCGCGTGAAACGACTGGAAAAGATGGAGCCGATCGCAACCCTCGTCAGTGAACCCATCGCACCCATTGATCTACACGGACCCGAACGCCGCCTCTCTCCGCCCATGGTACGCTTTGATGAAGCCTCTCTCGGATATGGTGATGTGACCGTCTTGCGGGATCTGAATGTGCAAGTGCAGCCGGATGATCGGATTGGACTGCTAGGACGGAACGGAGAAGGCAAATCGACCTTCGCCAAAGGGTTACTCGGCATCTTAGAGGCTCAAGACGGCTATATCCGCAGCCATAAGAAAATGCGCGTCGGTTATTTCGCCCAGCACGAAGTTGACGCCCTGAATGAGAGCGCCTCGGCCTATGATCACGTCGTAGAATTGATGCCGGATGCGACTGAAGCCGAAAGGCGTGCGCGGCTGGCGCAATTTGGGCTTGGGGCCAAGAATGCGGAAACGCCCGCCGGTGATCTTTCTGGGGGAGAAAAAGCCCGCCTGCTCTTCTCGCTCATCGGCTTTCACAAGCCACATCTTCTCGTGCTCGACGAACCGACTAATCACCTCGATATTGATAGCCGGGAGGAGCTTGTGCGCGCCTTGAACGCCTATTCCGGCGCGGTTCTATTGATTAGCCACGACCGGGCTCTGTTGGAAGCGAGTGTTGAACGTCTCTGGCTGGTCGAAGGCGGCACTGTGACGCCTTATGACGGCACCCTGGATGATTACCGCGCGCTTCAGGCCGAGCGTGCGCGGCCCGAAAAGAAGGTCAAAACCGACATCGGACCGAGCAAAGCTGATGAACGCCGCGCCCGCGCTGAGGCCCGAAAATCGGTCGCTCCCTTAAAAAAGCGCGCCGCAAAGATCGAAGCCGACATCGCCAAGCAAACCGCGGAACTCGCCAAATTAGATGAAATCTTGGCAAGCCCCGACCTATTCACCCAAGACCCGGAGCGCGCCGTCAAGACAGGGCGAGACCGTGCTTTCGTGGCGGGTCGCATTGAAATGCTGGAAGAACAATGGCTTGAGGCCCTCGATACCTATGAAACAGCCCGCATTGAGGCTGGATTGGGCGACAACTAAGCCGACACACGGCGTTTAGAGCGCATTAACCACGCTACCATGTGAGTCCCTTTTTCGCCTTATTTGCGAGGTTATGAGAGGGCTATAAACAGATGTGTTCGGAAGCTGGGGCCGAACGCATCACATATGGATGAGAGAGAAAGATGTTCCAGCCGCGTATTGTGCGTTCTGATGACGCCCTGTTGGTGTTCGAAACCTTAGCGTTTCTAATCCGACAATATGGCTCGCCTGCGCGGCCCATTGTTCCGTCTCCGTTACATAAAAGCCAAGGTATTGAGACCTTAGTGCATGACGCCTCAGATGGTCGGGAAGTTTTCGACTGGGCGCAAGATAATTATGCGACCGTCAATGATGCTATGGGTTTAAACCCAGCGGAATTTCGCTTTATCGCGAGCCTCGAACCCGTTCCGGAAGCAGCTGACCTGGTTACCTACGATCCGCGACTCTGCGGCGAAAAAGGGCGGTTTGTCGCTGACTTGGTCCTAGACCTGTGTGACAAAAAATTAGCCACATTTGATCCCGAATTCGAACCCAGCCCGTTTCAAGCCGCCGTCATTTTGCTATCAGCGGCGGCCTATTTCCGCCAAGGCTTTGTTCTCACGCACCTCCCCGAGGCGACGCGCCACGCCCTAGATCACGCGAACACACCACAACGGTTCGTAGAAAATATCCTGACATTTGCTGCCTGCGTGGCTTTGTGCGTCAACCGTCAGAGCCCAGAGCAAATCGTTGCAACCTACGGCACGATTTTGCCCAAACATATAAGAAAAAAAGTTCCGGCAACTTGTCGTCAAATCGAAAGCTTTGAGGCGGAGATTAAACTACTTCGTCTCATGTCTGAGCAGAAGCAGCCCCGCCCACGGGGCCGCATACGGACAGAGCTTACCGCTCAACCACAACGGATTTCTTGGACATAGCCTTCGCGGTCCAGCTCTATCGTTAAGCGCGAGACATCCTCTGGGCCAATTGTAATCCGCTCCGTCACATCACGGATCGACGGCGCGTAAAGTTGTTGACCCGGAAGATAGTTTTGCACTTCGACATATGTGTCACTCATCATACCGCCGTTTAGAAAATCATTCTCCGGTCCTTCAAAAAAGGCTGGGCGAATGATGCGTTTCCGACCTGGCAAGCCCGGGATGTAAATCGCGCCCTCATTTTGACCCACAAGTCCTGCAAACATTTGACTGCGACAAGGATCTACAGCGGGAAAACGCGGCGTAGGCGCAGGGTTCAACCAATCCGGCCTGACATATTGTCCTTGTCCGGGTTGTGGCGTGAACGCGTAGGTCGGTGCCGCTGGACCACTGGCGCATGCTGAAAGACCGCCTACAAAAACGAGCCCGAGGGCGATCTGTCCAATAAGACGAAACACGCCCCCGCCTCGCGGAACAGGGTTAACGCTGTCCTAACGCCGCACTGACAAGTCGCTAACAACGCTGTGATCGACCGTTATTGCCTTGTGACGTGCAGTCTTGGCCCCACCGTATATGTAACTAACAGCGACGGCAGACTTGTCCCCTCCCCCCTGCTTCGCTTTGAAAACCGGAACGGGTAAGCCCCCCTTACTTACCCGTTCCAACTTTTCCTCGTCCACACAGTGTCTGAAGCCCGTCTCTTCCACTGATCCATTTAATCCGTTATGCGCCGCCTCTATGTCTGAATCAGCGACATCTTCGACAGAGCGTCCATGGCGGGCGACGGTTCTGACCCTCTATCCAGAGGCATTTCCCGGTGTTTTAGGGACGAGCATTATCGGAACGGCTGCGCAAACTGGCATCTGGCAGCTAGATTCAGTGGACATTCGCGATTTTGCCACTAATAGGCACCGCACTGTTGATGGCCCACCGGCTGGAGGCGGGGCAGGACTCGTCCTGAAACCCGACATCGCCGCTAAAGCGATCGACAGCGTGGTCCAGTCCGAGGGCAACCTTGGGGATCGCCCGCTGATCTATTTGACCCCCCGGGGCAAGCCTCTGACACAAAATCGTGTGAGGGACCTTGCGGCTGGGCCGGGTCTTATATGCTTTTGCGGACGGTTTGAGGGCCTCGACCAGCGGGTGATCGATAGCCGGCAGATGGAAGAAATATCCGTCGGTGATTTCGTTCTCGCAGGGGGCGAGGTTGCCGCACAGGCCATGATTGAAGCATGCGTTCGTCTTCTGCCCGGCGTCTTGGGCAATAGCGAAAGTATCGCCGAAGAGAGTTTTGAAGACGGCTTATTGGAGTATCCGCTCTATACCAAGCCGAGAGAGTTTGAAGGCCGGGCTATCCCGGAGGTTTTGACATCAGGCGACCACGGGGCCGTGGCACGTTGGCGAAAAAACCAAAGCGAAGAGATGACCAAGGCCCGTCGCCCCGATCTTTGGGCGGCGTACCTTAAAAAGACGGGCCAAGCGCCCATCACGGAGTGAAACGATGAACGTGATTGAAAAACTTGAAAAAGCCGAAGAAGCGCGTCTGCTGGATTCTGGCAAAACAATTCCTGATTTCTCAGCCGGTGACACGCTGGTTGTTCAAGTCCGGATTACAGAAGGGTCTCGTACCCGTCTGCAGGCCTTTGAAGGCGTTTGCATTGCCCGTTCTGGCGCGGGTCTGAATGAGAGCTTCACCGTTCGTAAGATTTCTTACGGCGAAGGTGTTGAGCGTGTCTTCCCAGTTTACAGCCCACTCGTCGAAGCGATTGAGGTCAAGCGTCGCGGTAAAGTCCGTCGCGCCAAGCTCTACTACTTGCGTGACCGTCGCGGTAAGTCTGCCCGGATTGCGGAGCGCACGACGGGCCGCGGTATGAAAAAGTAAGGTTTAGGCCTCACTGTCAAAAATACGAAAAAGCCGCCTTTAAGGCGGCTTTTTTGTTGGGTCGCTTTAAAAAGATCGAACCTTTAGCGCTTCCACGTAAAGGAAAGTGCGGCCGCATCTTCTGTGAAACTCATCCCTTCGGCTTGGGCTTCCCGGCGCAAATAAGAGACGGATACATCCGCATCGCCAATTCTGTAGCCAACGCCCGCTTGCGCATCACCGACGATGATCCGGTCCTGTAAGTGGAAATTTCCATTGTTGAACCGGGTAAGGCTATCTGGCGAGTAAGTCAGAGCTTCAGCATCAGCACCCGCAAAAAGGTACCATGTATTGGCAGCAAGGTCTGAGCCTGTGCGCAGGTCCTCGCCGATTTCCACAACTGCGCCGACAATCGCTGAGCTTGAGCCCTCATCGTCAAATCTCAAGCTCGCGCGGGGTCGAAGCACCAAATCAATGCCGTCGTCTTTTTTGGCTGTGATAGCGCTTGATAGTCCAAATGAGAGCGGTTCTGAGCTTCTGCGTTCACACAGACCAGAGCCGGTCAAACAAGAGCTATCAGACAGATCCAGCTTAAAAAGTGTCGAGCCCACGGCATCAACAGGCATATCCAAGCGCGGCACATTGATCGCGCCAATTCGGTCAATAGAACTTTGCGTTCCTAAATTAAGGCTCAAGCCAGGAGAGTTGGGCCCAAAGGTCTCTTTTTCAACAGACGCGTCTTGAGCGAGAGCCGACACAGCAGACAGCAGAAAAATAGCCGTCACAACGACCGCTTTTCCTTCAAATTTATGGCGGAAAATTCCGGCCATAATGCCTACACCTTCTCTTTCAGCCGGTCCTTTTTGGACCGAACTTACGCGTACTTATGCTGTAACGCATGAACGTTACCTGCACATAGCCCACCAACTGCCCGCACTTCTTATTGGGAATCAAGCCAAATGCGCCCAGGCCGTTCCTTATATGGCTATATTCACCAGCACCGTGACCGTGAAGCCACAAAATGATGACAATATGGCAAAATCCCGTATCAAATGAGACGGTTCGTGACTGTGATCGGGATCACGCAGACCACTTTTTTCGAAATCCTCACGAAAAAGCCGCCCCCGCATGGGACGGCTAAATTACGCGCGCAAAGGCGTTAGGTTCCTTTAAAGCTTACTGACAGGCGATGCATTCCTCATAATCGGTCGGTGCCGCCGCTTTCATCGCCTTTTCCATCTCTGTTTCGCCTTCATCCGCGTCTTCAGAGCCTGCAAAGCCCGCGCGCTGGACAGATTTAGAGCGGCAATAATAAAGCGACTTCACGCCTTTTTCCCAGGCCTGCCAATGCAGCATGTGCAGGTCCCATTTATCAATGTTACCCGGCAAGAAGATATTGAGGGACTGCGCCTGACAAATGAGCGGAGCGCGATCAGCCGCATGTTCAATCACCCAGCGCTGGTCAATTTCAAAAGCTGTCTTGAACGTGTCTTTCTCATGATCTTCCAAGAAGTCGAGATGTTGGACGGACCCTTCATTCTCTAGAATTGTCGCCCAGATACCATCCGTATTCTTGCCGTAACGCTCCAGCACCTCTTCCAGAAATTTATTCCGGACGGTGAAACTACCAGACAGGGTCTTATGCGTGTAGATATTCGCCGGAATAGGCTCAATACCGGCACTTGTCCCGCCGCAGATGATCGAGATTGACGCGGTAGGCGCGACGGCCATCTTATGGCTGAACCGCTCCATAATGCCGGCGTCTGCCGCGTCTGGACACGGGCCACGCTCTTCGGCGAGTTTTTTGGACGCGGCATCAGCCCCCGCCCGAATGTGCTTAAACAGGCGCATATTCAGCGACTTCGCCATCGCGCTTTCAAAAGCCACGCCTTTCTTTTGCAGCAAGCTGTGGAAGCCCATAAGGCCGAGCCCCACAGAACGTTCGCGCATGGCCGAATAAACCGCATCAGACATGCCGGACGGCGCACGATCAATGAAGTCCTGCAAGACATTATCCAGCATGCGCATAATATCTTCGACAAAGCCGTCTTCTTTTGACCAATGATCAAACATTTCAGCATTGATGGAAGACAAGCAGCAGACAGCTGTCCGGTCCCGACCCATCTGGTCCTGACCGGTCGCGAGCATGATTTCCGCGCAAAGATTAGATTGCTGGACCTTCAGGCCTTGATCCCGTTGGAACTTTGGCAGAGCCTCATTCACCGTATCGGAATAAACCAGATAAGGCTCACCGGTCTGTAGACGCATTTCTAGGATCTTCTGCCAAAGCGCCCGCGCGCTGACAGTCTTGATCACTTCATTCGTGGCCGGGCTCCGCAGGGCGAATTCTGTGCCTTCGCGGACAGCTTCCATGAATTCGTCTGTGATATTCAGGCCGTGGTGCAGGTTCAGGGACTTCCGGTTGAAATCACCCGACGGTTTGCGGATTTCCAAGAACTCTTCGATTTCTGGGTGATGAATATCGAGATAGACCGCCGCAGAACCCCGCCGCAGCGAACCTTGGGAGATCGCAAGCGTCAAGCTATCCATCACGCGGATGAAGGGGATAATTCCGGACGTTTTCCCGGCGCGACCAATCTTCTCGCCGATTGAACGGACATTACCCCAATAGGTGCCAATCCCGCCGCCATTAGAGGCGAGCCAGACATTCTCATTCCACGTCTCGACAATGCTCTCGAGGCTATCGTCAACAGCGTTCAGGAAGCAGGAAATAGGCAACCCACGACCAGCCCCCCCATTAGAGAGAACAGGCGTGGCGGGCATGAACCACAATTGGCTCATGTAATCATAAAGGCGCTGGGCATGCTCTGTGTCGTCCGCATAGACCGTCGCCACGCGCGAAAACATGTCCTGATAGCTCTCACCCGGCAGGAGGTAGCGATCGACGAGGGTCTTCTTACCAAAGTCTGTCAGCAGAGCATCGCGGGAGCGATCTTGCACAGGGGGGCGGATATGGGGACGCGCTTCAGAGGCTTTAGGCTTTTGACGCTTTTTGGGCGCGGCTTTCTGTACGGCACGACTTAGCATCGCATCTGTTGCGATGTCCGCCATGTCCATTTCGCCAACATCCATTGTCTTACCGAGTTCCTCTTCGCTCATGCTCACCGTCTTGTAATCCCCCTTATATTTGGGGTCTCCCAACCCCTTTTTCCAGTCGATGCGGACCCTGGTTCGCCAGAGTGACGAACATTCCGTTTTTACAAAGCGTAAGACCGAAGCAGGGCGCTTCGAACTATATATAGTGGCTGTTTCACCCGCCGCGTCAACACCTTGTGTCTGCTTATGGCACCCAACACGGTTAAGACTCAGTTAAGGCCTTGGTTTTGCGACAAAGATTTTATGTCTCTGTTGCGTGACTGTCACGGAAGCGACTCAATAT
>CAWUKE010000019.1:0-20391 GCA_963922935.1 uncultured Alphaproteobacteria bacterium
GCGACTTTGCCAGGAATATGCGGCTGCGCTTTGTAGCCGACGACTTTGATATCCGCGAAGGTGAAATCCTCGATCCGTTTGATCTCAGGATTGAGTTTCAACTTTGGCGGCGTGCCGGGTGTGCGGGTGAGCTGTAGCTTCACCTGCTCGAAGTGATTTGAGTAGATGTGCGCATCGCCCATCGTATGGACAAAATCACCAGCCTTTAGCCCGCACACCTGCGCCACCATTTCCGTCAGCAGCGCGTAGCTGGCAATATTGAAAGGCACGCCAAGAAAGATATCGGCGCTACGCTGGTAAAGCTGGCAGGACAGTGTCGACGGCTTTCCGTCCGCGTCAGGCGTCACGTAAAACTGAAACAGTGTGTGGCAAGGCGGTAGGGCCATTCCCTCCACTTCCGCTGGATTCCAAGCAGAGACGATATGGCGACGTGAGAACGGATTTTCGCGGATGTTTTGGATCACCGACTGAAGCTGATCAAAGACCTTACCATCTGGCCCTTCCCAGCGCCGCCATTGCTTGCCGTAGACAGGGCCGAGCTCGCCATTTTCATCTGCCCATTCATCCCAAATCCGCACCCCGTTCTCTTGCAGGTAGCGAATATTGGTATCGCCGGCGATGAACCAAAGGAGTTCATGGACAATGGATTTGCGATGCAGCTTCTTGGTCGTCAGCAGCGGAAACGCTTCAGACAGATCAAACCGCATCTGATATCCGAAAACACCGCGTGTGCCCGTTCCCGTCCGGTCCAAACGGTCAACGCCATTGTCCATCACATGCTGAAGAAGATCGAGATATGCGCGCATAACAAACACCTAACGCGCACAGTGAGTCTTGCCAAACGCCTGCCCCAGTCATCCACGATTTCCTGCAATAGTGTGACACTTTGCAATGGATTGCTCCGCTAGTGGCGCGAAGATTTTGCTTTTGACGCCTTTCGGAGCCTCTCTTCATGACAATCGAATCGCCCGCGAAACGACTATTTTAAATAGGCTGCGCGAGGACCTTTTTGGGATATTCACGAAGGTGAAGAAAACCTTTCCTGCGAGCGCGCGCCGTTTCGCGAGTTTAAGAAAGGCGGTCAAAAAGACTACTAAGCTAGAAATCCTAGAGTTTAAGAGGGAAAATGACCCACCGCTAAGACGGATCAATCTATCGAAAGCCTCAATAAGTCAGACCATGTTTGCGTAAATTCCGCTCGAAATCGCCAAAGTCTTAACCAGATGCCCTGTGGATATTAAGAGCCGTAAACAACGCATTAACCACCTGTAATAACACACTGTTTACCCTGTTCGTTCAGCCCAAACCTTCGTTGAGAGAATTTCGAAACTTTGGGACCTTTATGAGCCACCTTCGTATCGTTGCCGATAATACGGCGTCCGCAGACCAAACCCATGACGAGGGCGCTGAGGCAGATCAGGCGCTACCGCTTAATCAGATCCTACAGGGGGATTGCGTCGATCTGATGAACAGCCTGCCAGAAGCGTCCGTCGACCTGATCTTCGCCGATCCGCCTTATAATTTGCAGCTTGGCGGAGACCTATCCCGTCCGGACAATTCCCGCGTCAACGGTGTGACGGAAGACTGGGACCATTATGACACGATGGACGCCTATGACCTTTTCACCCACGATTGGCTGCAAGCGGCGCGTCGGGTCTTGAAGCGCAACGGCGCGATTTGGGTGATGGGAAGTTATCACAACATCTTCCGCGTTGGCACGGTCCTGCAGGACCAGCAATTCTGGATCCAGAATGACATAATCTGGCGCAAGACCAATCCGATGCCCAATTTCCGCGGCACTCGCTTCACCAATGCGCATGAAACGCTGATCTGGGCGACCAAGTCTGAGGATGCGCGCCCGACCTTTCATTATGACGCGATGAAGATGATGAATGACGGCGTGCAAATGCGCTCTGACTGGACCCTGCCGATTTGCACGGGCGGCGAACGCCTCAAAACAGAAGGCGGCACGAAGGCTCACCCGACCCAGAAACCCGAAAGCCTATTGCACCGCGTTATCCTCTCCACGTCAAACCCAGGCGATGTCATTCTCGATCCGTTTTTCGGGACAGGCACGACGGGTGCAGTTGCCAAAAAGCTGGGGCGTCACTTCATTGGCTTGGAACAAGACGCGAATTATATCGCTCATGCGCGCAAGCGGATTGCCAAAGTCCGCCCAGCGGGTCGCGAAGCGATTAAGATTACGCGGTCTAAACGCTCTGAACCTCGCGTCCCCTTCGCCCACCTGGTTGAACGCGGCATGATTGATATTGGCGCGCGTCTTTTTTCTTCCAAAGGCACCATATCAGCGCGCGTCCGGGCTGATGGAAGCCTCTCGACCGATGAGGGGTTTGAAGGCTCGATCCATAAGGTTGGGGCCCATGTCACAGATGCGCCGTCCTGTAATGGCTGGACCTACTGGCACTTTATGGGTCCAGAAGGCCTCACCTCCATTGATGCGCTGCGCACCCAAATCCGCGCTGAGATGGCAGCTAGCGCTTAAGAGCTTGAGTTAGAAAATGGGTAAGACGTGAGCGGGGCCATTGTGGATGACCCCGCCCGCTAGTCTTATGTTCGGCCCAGTTCAGCTCTGTCCAGAACCTTTTTTATTAAACTCGGCAAAGCTTCGTCTGAGAGATGAGCGATATCCACCCACTTCCCCTCCCCGGGGATTTCCGCTTCATATTCAGCAACATGAACGTTTAGGTTCAGCGCGAAATGCGTGAACACGTGGCGCACAGGGGCGGCCATAACCCGCCAGTCAGCTTCCACCGGCGCGTCACGATTCGGCCATTCATCTGCCCAAGCCGTCATGGGAACCTCCATCATCCCCCCTAGCAAGCCCGCCTCCGGACGACGGCGCAGCCACACCTGATGTTGGTTCACAATCACCCAAGCATGGCCATAACGCTCCGGCAGAGCTTTCTTAGGCGCTTTGATGGGATAACGCTCCACATCGCCTTGCGAATAAGCCTGACAGTAATCCTTCCATACGCAAAGCAAGCAGGACGGTGATCTCGGCGTACAAATGGTTGCGCCCAGATCCATCAGCGCTTGGCCATAATCGCCGGGTCGATTGGGATCGGAAAGCACGGCGGCCAAGCGTTTGAGAACTTTCTTTGATTTCGGCAGAGGCTCGTGAACGCGGTGCAATCTGGCGATGACGCGTTCGACATTCCCGTCGACAATTGTTGTCGGCTCATCAAAGCAAATCGCCGCAATTGTCGAGGCCGTGTAATCCCCAATGCCCGGCAGTTTGATCAACTCAGCTTTGGTTTGCGGAAATTCCCCGCCACCTTCTGCGACGATCTTCGCACATTTATGCAGGTTCCTCGCCCGTGCATAATATCCAAGCCCGGCCCAATGGGTCAGAACATCATCCAGCGATGCGGCCGCTAAGTCCTCGACTGTTGGATATAGCGACAAGAACTTCAACCAGTAAGACGTGCCATGCGCCACGGTCGTTTGCTGCAACATGATTTCGGAAAGCCATATGGCATAAGGGTTGGGCCGCACACCTGCGGCTCTGTCCTCTGGCCGGACGCGCCAAGGCAGGCGACGACCTTCCCGATCATACCAATCCAGTAGCGTCTTACGCATCGCAGCAATTTCGGAATCAGACCAACTCACAAGCCACAGCTGTGCGCTTTACCTTCAACGCGCAAGAGCGCATGCTGCCACGTGTGAAAGACCCGGCCAAAAGACGCGCAATAATGGAGCGTTATATTGAAGCGCGCCGCGCGCGGCCGCAAATACGCCCAACCCCAAGCGCAGGCCTTGCGGTCAATCGGGTCATGAAACCGCTGGCAACAGGTCCCGCTCGTTCGCGAAAAAGCCGAGGCAGTTCTGCTCTCGCTCTGGCCGAAATCTGGCCTGACATTATGGGACCGCGCTGGAGCAAAATTAGCGCGCCAGTGCGATTTCGGGGCTCTAAAGACGGGCGTACACTCGTGATCAGCGCGCCAGGCCCGGCCGCAGCCCTCATCCTTGCTGCATCAGGACCGATCTTAGAGCGATTAAACGCTCACTATGGGACAGAGTATGTCCAAGCTTTGCAGATTGTGCAGGCCGCCTCTGTCGCGCGCGACGTTTCCCCCCAAAGCAAACGCGGGCTTACTCCACAAGAAGAGGATCGTCTGCAAAGCGGACTGGGCAAGCTAAAAAATCCGCGTTTAAAGAAAGCGCTGGGGGCTCTGGGACGGGAAGTCATGAGGAACCAACCATGATGCGCATTATATTGACGCTTATAGCCCTCACTTGGGCCGCACTTCTTACAAGCGTCACCACAACGTATGCCCAAGACGCGACGCCTGTTGATCCGCAAGCGCCCGACTATGTCTTTGTCGCTGCCCCCGATGATCACGCGACAGGCTCTGGGGACGCCCCGAACACACTTATCGTCTATGCCTCTAATATGTGCCCACATTGTCGCGACTGGTTCGTCGATGAGTGGCCGAGCGTGAAGTCTGAGCTTGTTGAGACAGAGCAATTACGGGTCATTTTCCGGCCCCTGCCTAGCGCCCCAGCACAGCTATCCATGATTGGCTTTATGATTGCGGAATGTGGCGGGACGGAAAACTACTTCACGAATATTGAGCATCAATTCGAGCGCCAATCCGCCATTCATGAAATGGCGCAAAACGGGGGCTTACGCGAAGAATATGCCGCGATGGGCGCCAAAGCTGGACTGGCTGATGAAGAGGCTCTCAACACCTGCCTCGGCGATGAAGACAATCTCGCCAAAATTCACGCGGCGGGAAAACGAGCCAATGCCGCCGGCATTCGCGGCATTCCAGGCTTTATCTTGAACGGGACGCTAATGGCTGGCGACCAAACTGCGGCCTCAATTGCAGACAAACTGCGTCCCTAAGCTTATTTTTGCACGGTTTCGCGCTATGCCGTCCACAGCTGACCACTGCTGTGACAGGCCTATGGCTTGCTCTCTAGCGCCTCACTTGGGAAGAGATTGAACATGAAACATGTGATTCGCACATTTGCTTTGCCTGTCTTTGCGGGGCTTCTAGCCGCTTGCAGCGGTGCAGAAACCTCAAACAATGTCGCAACTGTAAGCGCAGCAGCGACCGTCGCAGATAAAGACTTTCTCTTTGAAGACGACTATATTCTGGGCGACGTCAATGCGCCAGTCACGCTGATCGAATATGCCTCCGTCTCCTGCCCCGCCTGCGCGAACTGGCATGCAACAGTCTATCCAGAATTCCGCGAAAAATATGTCGAGACTGGCAAGGTCAACTATGTCTTCCGGCCCTTCCCAACACCGCCTGTTCAAATGGCGGATACAGGCCACCTACTGGCCTATTGCGGGAAGCGCGAAGATTACTTCACGAATATCAAGCTGCAATTTGACCGCCAGCGGCAAATCATCGACATGTTCCAGTCCCGTCGGGGCCGTGAAGCCTATATCAGCTTGGCCCAAGCGTCTGGCCTTTCAGAGGACGATCTCGTCAGCTGTTTGCAAAATGAGGATATCCGCGAACGTTATGATGCTGTTATCCAAAGCGGTATTGATCTGGGCGTAACAGGAACCCCGTCCTTCTTCGTGAACGACGAAAAGGTGAACGCCTTTTTGCTGGAAGATCTTGAAAAATTCATACTGCCCGCCCTTGGTGAGCCCCTTCCAGAACCGGAGTCCGAGGACGACTCCGCACCCGCTGAGTAATCGCTGACGTGGGCTCACTGGTCTTCGAAAAGATCACGCTGACGGGCTTTAAGTCTTTCGTTGAGCCGACTGATTTCATCATTGAGCCTGGCCTGACAGGCGTTGTCGGTCCGAACGGCTGCGGCAAGTCTAATCTGCTGGAAGCTATACGCTGGGTCATGGGGGCCAACAGCGCCAAAGCCATGCGCGGCAAAGCCATGGATGATGTGATCTTCTCCGGGACGCGTCAGCGTCCGGGCCGAAATCAGGCCCACGTTACACTTCATATCGATAATAGCGCGCGCATCGCGCCTGCCGCTTTTAACGATACCAATGAGCTTGAAGTACAGCGTCTAATCACGAAAGGCAAAGGCTCGACCTATAAGATCAACGGCAAAACCGTCCGCGCCAAAGATGTACAGTTGCTTTTCGCCGATGCCAGCACAGGGGCCAACTCCCCCGCCCTCGTCCGGCAAAATCAGATCAGCGAACTGATCGCTGCAAAACCCGCTAATCGTCGTCGCATCCTGGAAGAAGCCGCCGGGATTAGTGGCTTGCATTCACGACGTCATGAAAGTGAGCTTCGTCTTCGCGCCACTGAGACCAATCTTGAGCGCCTTGAAGACATAATGGGCCAGATTGAAAGCCAGCTTTTATCGCTACGTCGGCAATCGCGGCAGGCGGCCCGCTACAAACGGCTCGCCGGTGAAATCCATGAATATCGCGCGCTTTTATGGCTGAAGCGCTGGAAAGCCGCTTTGGACGCATTGGCTGGGGCACAAGATGCACGGAAAGCCTGCGAAACCAACGTCCAAGAGAGCGCTTTAAAAGCCACTGAAGCCGCCCGACAGGCCGCAGAGCTTTCAGGTCTTTTGAAACCCAAACAGGAAGAGCAGCTGATTGCAGCAGCCGTCCTCGCCCGCCTCAACGCCGCCAAAGAGGCGCTGGAGACCGAAGAAACCGCCGCAAAATCAGAGTTAAAGAAACTCCAAGGCCAAGTCAGCCAGCTCCTCGCCGATATTGAACGTGAGCAAGGGATCGTCTCAGACGCGGAAGCCGCGGAAGCGCGCTTGCAGATTGAACATGACTCTCTGGCCTCAGTCGGCGATCAATCCGCCGCCTTAGATGCCGCAAGAGATGAAGCCGAAGCCGCTATCAAAAAGCGCAATGCGATCGAAACCGACCTGAGCGAAATTACGACGCAGATTGCAGGGCAGACAGCCCGCGCGGAAAGCGCAGCGCGCGAATTAGAACAAAGCGAACGCCGCCTATCGCAACGCGAAGGCGAGCTCGAAGACGCCAAAAACAAATTGGCCGACATCTCAACAGACCGCGGAAGCTCTGCTAACCTCTTCGCGGCGTCTGCAACAGAAGCTCGGTCCGCACTAGAGGCCGCAAAAGAGACCGAACGCGAGGCCGCGCAAGCGCGCAACGCCGCCGATGAAGCGGATCAAACCGCCCGTGACTCGCTTAATGATGCCAAATCTGCGCTCGGCACGCTTACGAGTGAACGCAGCGCTTTGGAACGCATCGTCAAACGTCACGAAGATGATGCGGCGCCGGCCCTGTCCTATCTGACGGTTATGACGGGATATGAGCAGGCTTTGGCCGCCGCTTTGGGGGAAGATCTCGATGCTCGAATTGGGGGGCAAGCCCCCATGCGCTGGACGGGGGCTGAGCCAATTGATCAAACCTTACCGGAGGGCTGTATCCCGCTGTCTGATTTGGTGGAAGGCCCGGCTGAGTTGGTCGCGCGGCTTTCACAAATTGGCGTCATCGATGATCCGACCGGATTGAAAGATAAACTCGCCCCCGGGCAACGCCTTGTCACACCAGACGGGCATGTCGTGCGCTGGGATGGCTTTATCATCGAAGCCGGCGCTGAAACGGCCGCGTCCGTCCGCCTTAAACAGCAAGGCCGTTTACAAGACATGGTCGGCGAAATTGAAGACGCTGAAACGGCTGTGGCCGCAGCCCAATCCGCCTTTGAAAAGGCTCGCGCGGATCGGGACCGCGCGCGCGATGCCGCCCAAAAAGCCCGCACGACTCTACCAGAGCTTGAACGTCAGGAACGCGCAGCGACAGCCGCTCTGGCTCAATATGAAACGGATGTTGCACGGGAAACAGCGCAAAAACGGTCCCTCGAAGAACGGATAGAACGACTAACGATCGAGATTAAAGAATTGACGCAACAGCGCGATGCGGCTCAGTCTGCCGTCAATGGTACGGATCAGGACGAAACGCTTATCCCTAAGCGGGACGCACTTCGAGAGTCACTCCTAGAAGCCCGGTCCATTGCAGACGAAGCCAATAGCGCTTACCGAAGCCTAAAGACCGCGATTGACTCCCGAACAACGCGATTGAAAGCTGTTGAAACGGAACGCGCAGATTGGGCGCGTCGCCGGGAACAAGCGGGAGCGCGGGTCATTAGCTTGCAAGGGCGTCAGGACGCCGCTGAGACGGCTCTAAGCGCGGCGACAGACGGCCCCGATGTGTTTGAAGATCGCCGCCGCAAGCTGTTTGCCGAATTGGAAAACGCGGAACAACGCCGCTCCGAAGCTGCGGACGGGCTCGCCCAAGCCGAAGCCACGCTAAGAGACGCTGAAATCGAAGCGCGCGATCTTGAACGTCTTGCGGGGGAAGCGCGGGAAGCGCGGGCCGCCGCTGAAGCGCGCCTCACGGCCGCACAAGAACGCGTGGCGGAGACAAAAGCGCGGGTCAATGAAACGCTCTCTTGCGAACCCTCGCAACTGACAGATCATTTGGGCGACCTCGATCCCGCTTCGAAGCTGTCTGAGCATGATATTGAGAAAAAGCTGGAACGCCTCGCCAGTGAACGCGAGCGCCTTGGCTCCGTGAATCTTCGCGCAGACGAAGAAGCGGAAGAAGCCGAAGCCAAAATCGCAGAAATGGCAACGGAGCGCGATGACCTTCTCGCGGCCATTGCGACACTCCGCGAGGGCATTGATGAGCTTAATACGGAAGGGCGTGAACGCCTCCTCAAAGCGTTTGACGTAGTGAACGGACATTTTGCCAAGCTTTTTGTGACGCTTTTCCAAGGTGGCGAGGCGTGGCTAGAACTGACAGAAAGTGACGACCCCCTCCAAGCGGGCCTGGAAGTCTTCGCGCGCCCGCCCGGCAAAACGCAGAAACCGATGAGCCTTCTCTCCGGTGGGGAACAGGCTCTGACGGCGACAGCGCTGATCTTTGCGGTCTTCCTCTCCAATCCCGCCCCTGTCTGTGTTTTGGACGAAGTCGATGCGCCGCTCGATGACTTCAACGTGGGCCGTTACTGCGATGTCCTCGACGAGATGAGCCGCCTGACGGATACGAAATTCATCGCCATCACGCACAATCCTGTCACGATGAGCCGAATGGACCGCCTCTTTGGCGTCACAATGGCCGAGCAAGGGGTCAGCCAACTCTTAAGTGTCGAGCTTGAAAAGGCAGAAGCCCTTCTCGCGGCGGAATAAGGTCTGATTTATCCGACTCGCTTGACTAATAGTGACAGCCAGATGCGGCTTTCTGCACATCTTGCGACTTTTCTAGTTAAACCACTGATTTAAATGGTTTCCTGCGCTCACCCCTTTTGTTGACTTCCCCTACCCCCTTCGTTAGGTAGGCGGCGCTTTGAGAGGGGTTGCTTTGTAACCCTTTTTGTAAGTGGAACGCATAGTCTTCATGCCGGAACGAAACGGACAATCCGACCCTACTCCATCTGATCTTGATGAACTCGAGATAAAGCTAAAAGCCGCACGCGCTCGCCGCGAGGGGCCACAGCAAAAAACAGAGGACAGCGACGGTTCCCTTCTCGGAATGGCTTGGCGGCTAAGTACGGAGCTTTTGGCTGCGGTCTTGGTTGGGTTTCTCCTCGGCTACGGGGTGGACACTCTGGCAGGAACGCGGCCATGGGGCACGCTAGTCGGGCTGGGTTTCGGTATCGCGGCGGGATTTATGGGTGTGTTTCGTACGGCTGCGGCCATGGATGCGAAAACACGGCACATCCCGATCGGCGATGACCTACCCCCTGATGACCGGGCCGAAGATTAAAGGAGCGGGACGTGGCATCGAGCCCCATGGACCAGTTCAAGATCGACCGTGAAGTCGATCTTTTTACAATATTTGGCCAGCAGATCAGCTGGACCAATAGTGCCTTCTGGATGGTGATTGCTGTCGTCCTGATCGTCGCTTTCTTCCTGCTCACGCTTCAAAAAAGTTAATCCCAGGGCGCATGCAAAGCCTTGGTGAACTCTGTTATGAATTTATCGCCGACATGGTGAGGGACACAGTCGGCCCAGAAGCCATGCGCTTCATGCCTTTCATCTTTACGCTGTTCTTCTTCATTCTGGCCGCCAACCTGATCGGCATGAATCCTTACGCCTTTACGACAACGTCTCACCTCGCCGTGACAGCTGCCATGGCGGTCTTCACGATTTTGGTCGTGATTGTTGCGGGTATCTACAAGAACGGCCTCGGCTGGTTTAAACTGTTCGCCCCGGCGGGCCTACCCGCTGTGATGTATGTCATCATCGTGCCGATCGAAATCGTCTCATTCCTCGCGCGCCCCGTCACACTTGCTGTTCGTCTCTTTGCGAACATGACAGCCGGACATATTATGTTGAAGCTTTTTGCTATCTTCGCAGCGTTCCTCGCGGCGAAAGGCGGTGTCACAGCGCTCGGCATCATTCTACCGGTCTTCGCGACAATGGCGATTGTCGCTCTCGAATTTCTCGTCGCAGCACTTCAGGCTTTCGTCTTTGCGATCCTGACCTGCGTCTATCTTAATGACGTTTACCACGTCGAACATCACTAACGATCACCCTCACCTAACACCCACCCTTCACGAAAAAAGTGACTGCTTAAAACGGAGAACCCATCATGGAAGCAGAAGCCGCAAAATTCATCGGTGCTGGCCTGGCATCATTCGCTCTTGTCGGTGCCGGCCTCGGTATCGGTTCGATCTTCTCGAAATATCTGGAAGGCGCCCTGCGTAACCCATCCGCTGCTGCTGGTCAGCGCACGAACCTGCTGCTCGGTTTCGCGCTTTGCGAAGCAACAGGCCTGTTCGGTTTTGTTCTGGCGATGATCATCCTCTTCGCGTTCTAAGAACCCGAAAGACCTGATCCCCTTACGGAGGCACGGCACATGGCAGCTGAACCTGCAACATATGACGACGCAGCTGCGGCGTCTGTTGGTATGCCACAGCTTGATGTAAGCACATGGGCGAGCCAGATTTTCTGGCTGATCATCTGCTTTGCCGTGCTCTACTTTGCGCTATCGCGCTTTATCCTTCCGGCGCTTCGCGACACGATCGCGACGCGCTCCGACCGGGTTGCTGACGACCTAGATGCGGCGGACCGTATGCAACGGGAAGCTGAAGAAGCTGAAAAAGCCTACAGCGCTGCTTTGCGGGACGCGCGCGCGAAAGCCAATAATGTGGCTGAATCAACGCGTCGCTCCATCGACGAAGAAATCTCAGCAGAACTCGCCGCGGCTGATGCTGAAGCGGATGCGCAAGCGGACCTCGCTGAGACCCGGATTAAAGACATTAAGTCCAGCGCCTTGTCACAGCTTGATACGGTTGCTTCTGATGTTGCCTCCGCACTTGTTTCGGAACTGACGGGTAAAACCGTCCCAGCCAAAACAGTGCTCGCAGCGGTTAAGAAAGGTTAGAATGATGGTATTCGAACTTATCTTAGCGACGCCCGGAAAGCCTTTTTACCAACAGTCGGAATTCTGGGTACTCATCCCGCTCCTGCTGTTTTTTGCCCTTCTGATCTGGAAGGGCGCTTTTAAAGCGATGGGCTCAGCGCTGGACTCCCGCGCTGAAGCGATCTCGGACGAACTCGAAGAAGCGCGTCGACTCCGTGAAGAGGCCCAAACGCTCCTTGCCTCTTACCAGCGCAAGCAAGCGGAAGCCGAAGAGCAAGCCAAAGACATTGTGGAGCGCGCCCGTCGTGACGCCGAAACAATGGCAACCAAAGCTCGGGCTGATCTAGCCGATAGAATTGAACGCCGCACAGCCCAAGCGGAAGCCAAAATTGCCTCAGCAGAAGCGCAAGCCCTAGCCGAAGTTCGGGCCAAAGCGGCCGATCTGGCCGTCAATGCAGCGGAAGACCTGATGCGCTCAAAACTGACCGCCGCGGATAAAACACGGTTCTTCAAAGACGGGCTCAACCAAATCGGCGACGCCCTAAACTAACGCTGAGTTTGTTTTATCAAAACTCTGCCGATCAAAGCCCGCCCTAAGCGGGCTTTTCTTTTGCATGGAACCCCACATTTGCGTGGTGCGTATAAAATCTGGAACCTATCTCGGGACCTTTGACACGATTGAGCCTTCCTCTTTAATTATTATTGTTTATCGATAATTTTTATGATATGAGGCCAAAGAATTTTAAAGGCATGACGACATGAAACTTGCTCGCTCTACTTTTGCCGGAATGCTGACCGGTACGGCTCTTTGCGTTTTAGCTGGCACGACTGTCGCAATGGCGCAAAGTGCTCAGGCCATTCAATCATCGCCTGCGATTGGCGCGCTTTCCGCCACATCTAGCGAGGTTTCAACACGATTTGCCCCCCGCCCCAGCAAAGCAACGCGCATCGACTATGAAATCTGGGATGTCGCTCTAAAGGAAATCGTTCTCTATGGCGGCCCCAGCCTTCGCCGCCGCGCTGAACGGCCAGGACCTGTCACGGGCTCACGATTTGTTCTTGGACATACGTCGCCTTTCCGTCTTGAAGGCAACAAAGTCGCTTTTGAGGGCATTAAAGGCGACTTTGAAGACAGCCTCTTTGCCTATGTCGATGATTTGATTGATGTTGGAAACCGGGTTGATATTCCGGCGCTGTCTAAAAATGAGCAGCTCGCCTATTGGATGAACTTACACAATGCGCTGATTGTCCGTCGGATCGCCCAACGCTACCCCATTGAAGTCCCCTCCCGTATTCGCGGCAAAGATGGTTTAAACCTGCAAGACACAAAGCTCGCCACGATTGATGGTGTAGATTTGTCATTGCGCGATATTCGAGAAAAAATTGTCTACGAACATTGGGATGACCCGCGTGTGATTTATGGGTTTTTCTTAGGCGAATTAGGCGGACCTTCTCTCCAGCGGACGGCGTTTACAGGCAGCAATGTTTGGTCAACGCTCAACACGTCAGCCCGTGAATTTGCAGGGTCGCTGCGCGGTGTCGAGAAGACACGCAACGCCTTACGCGTGTCGAAAATTTACGAAGATACAGCGCCGTTCTTCTTCCCAGACTTTGAAAACGACGTGCGATCCCATCTGATTGAATTTGGCAGCGAGGCCAGCAAAGCTGACGTCCAATCTGCGGCCGTCCCGATGACGATTGCGCGCTATGAGGATGTGATCGCGGATATGACCGGCGGTGACGGTAATCGACGCCCTATCAGCCGGGTCGTCTCCGAGAATAGAAATGGCGGCCGAATTGATAACTCGGCGCTAGGTCGCGCTATCCGGGAGCAAAACGAGAAGTTCGAACGTATTCGCGAACGCGGCCTGAATGCCATTGTGATTATTGAGGACATTGAAACCGACCCGAATGCCAGCGAGGCGGATGGCGATTTCATCGATCCCAATGCTGAGTAGTTCTGGCCCAAAGGCTTTTATGCTGAGCCTCGCCCTTATGGCGGGGCTTTGCTCATCGGCGTCCGCTCAATTGCGACCTATGGTCTATGCAGAAACAACCGTGTCTGCTTCCGCGGACGACGCTTTCAACGATTGGACAACAGCCGCACGTATCGAAGACTTTTTCGCCGTAAAAGCGGACATCCAAGCTGAACCTGGCGGGCTATATAAACTCTGCTTCGCGCCTGACGCGCCGGAAGGGTCTTGCGGTAATGATGAGGGCCGAATTCTTGGGTTGCAGGATGGGCGTATGGTATCCTTCACCTGGGCAATGCCGCCTTATATGCCTGAAATTCGCCCGCATATGACCGTCGTGCAAATCCTGTTCGAACCGATCAGCGATGATCGGTCCCGCGTTCGTCTTTTCCACACCGGGTTTGGCAAAGGCGAAGCGTGGGCAGAAGGCCGAGACTATTTCGCCAAAGCCTGGCCGACTGTTCTTGAAAACTACCGCGAGGATGTGGCGCGGTGAGCCATAAGAGTTGATTGGAACACGATCTCCGCCCTCAAGCCGTGCTTTTAGCCGATTTCAACGCCTCGACGGCTCCGTTCCAGGCGAGCATGACGCTTTGGTGGCGGGCGGGGTAGTTACTGACACAGTCGAGGGTGGAAAGCCCAGCAAACCGTCCTTCTGGTGCTGGCTCACCTGCCTTCAACATCGCCCAAAGCGCGTCGCGCGCCGCGTTTAAGTCTTCCAAGGTCGCCCCAACGATCCCGTCCATTAGGATCGCGGCGCTGGCTTGGCCAAGCGCACATGCCCGAACGCGCACAGCCGCGTCTTTCACGTGGTCTCCATCCATTTCGACATCAATCTCAAGCTCAGAGCCGCATAATTTACTGACGACGCGCGCCGTGCCGTGAGGGTCCGTCAGACGTTCTGCACGCAACTGCCCGGCCAGTGTCAGAATATCCGAATTATAGAGATCGGAAAGCATGGCATAAATGTAGGGATTTGTAGGTCCACCGTCCACTCTTTGGCCGCAACCTTTCGGCCCAAGGCCGCGCCAAAAGGGCTCACGGAAAGGTGCAAGTCTAGCCTCGCCAGTCGGCGGGCTTCACCCTATGTTTAAAACATCGTGAACCGACCCGAATCATTCGAACCAGCCCCGCCTGCCCCAACCGGTGGAAGCATCAGCCAACGAGCGATGATGCGACCTGCTTCTATCGATCAGGCGCACTATCTGGATGGCTTAAACCCCGAACAACGCCAAGCGGTCCTGACGACAGACGGCCCCTTGCTTGTCTTAGCCGGGGCTGGGACCGGGAAAACGCGGGTTTTAACAACGCGACTGGCTCATATTCTGAACCAACGCCTGGCTTATCCGAGCCAGATTCTTTGCGTGACATTCACCAACAAAGCAGCCCGGGAAATGCGTGAACGTGTGGGGCAGACAATCGGGCAAGCGGTTGAAGGTCTGCCCTGGCTTGGGACTTTCCACTCTATTGCGGCGAAAATCCTGCGTATTCACGCTGAACTGGTTGGCCTGAAAAGCACCTATACGATCCTGGACACGGATGATCAGATCCGCCTGCTGAAACAGGTGATCGAAGTCGAAGGCATTGACAGCAAGCGCTGGACCGCCCGCTATATGGCCGCCTTGATTGATGGATGGAAAAATAAAGGCCTGACCCCTGATAAGTTGGGCGCAGATGAAGGCTTTGCGTTCGCGGACGGAAAAGGCGTCAAGGTCTATCAAATCTATCAGGATCGTCTGAAAGTCCTCAATGCCTGTGACTTTGGCGACCTCCTGCTGCACAATATAACACTATTCCGCGACAATCCTGACATCCTGAAAAAGTATCATGATAAGTTCCGCTACCTGTTGGTGGACGAGTATCAGGATACGAATGTCGCCCAATATCTTTGGCTGCGTCTGCTCGCCCAAGGGTCTAACAATGTTTGCTGTGTCGGCGATGATGATCAATCGATCTATGGATGGCGCGGGGCAGAGGTTGATAATATCCTTCGGTTCGAAACGGACTTTCCCGGCGCGACAGTTATTCGCCTTGAGCGGAATTATCGCTCCACAGAGCATATCCTCGGCGCCGCCTCAGGCTTGATCGCCGCCAATAAAGACCGACTGGGCAAAACGCTCTGGACCGAAGATGAAGGCGGACACAAAGTGACTGTGGCCGGTGTCTGGGACGGCCCCGCCGAAGCTCGCATTATCAGCGGCGAGATCGAAAATTGGAAATCCCATGGGCGGTCCTACAATGATGTCGTCATTCTGGTGCGCGCCTCGCGTCAAATGCGGAATTTCGAAGAACGCTTTATCCAACTCGGCTTGCCTTACCGTGTGATTGGGGGGCCGCGCTTCTTCGAACGCCAAGAAATCCGTGACGCTCATGCCTATGTCCGGACGTTAAAATCCAACACAGATGATTTGGCGTTTGAACGCATTGTCAATGTTCCCAAACGTGGCATTGGCGCGACAACGGTCAAGAAGCTGCAAACTGCTGCGCGCGCCATGAATGTCAGTTTAGAACAAGCGACGCGCAGCCTGATCCGAACTGATGAAATACGCGGACGCGCCCGCTCCGCGCTACGCGCCTTTATGATGGATCTCGATCGGTGGCGCAAAGAAGCCGAGACGATCAAACATACTGAAATGACGGAGCGCATCTTGGACGAGTCCGGCTACACGCAAATGTGGCGCGACAATAAGGATGCCAAAAGCCAAGGGCGCCTCGAAAACCTCAAAGAACTGATCAATGCCATGGGCGAGTTTGATACGCTTGAAGCCTATCTAGAGCATGTCAGCCTTGTCCTGGATGTTGATAGTGGGCCGCAGGAAGATGAGATTAGCCTGATGACGTTACATTCTGCTAAAGGTCTTGAGTTCCCGCTGGTTTTCCTCCCAGGTTGGGAAGAAGGAACATTTCCGAGCCAGCGCGCTTTGGACGAAGCCGGACTGGCGGGCTTAGAAGAGGAACGTCGTCTCGCCTATGTCGGGATTACACGGGCTCAAGAGCGGGCGAAGATATACTTCGCGTCTAACCGTCAGGTCTATGGGAGTTGGCAAAGCAGCTTGCCCTCCCGCTTCATTGACGAACTGCCGATCCAACACGTCGAAGTGGAAAGCGAGTCCGGCGGCTATAATCCGTCTCTTGTGTTGGAACGTGTCCAAGAAGACTTTGGACGCAGCTTTCAGAAGGCCCAAAATGCGGGCCGGACGTCACCCGGCTGGCAAAGATATCAGCGCAATAAAGACCGCCAATTTGGACGCGAACCCAAAGACATTGAAGGTCATGCGGTGCGCCGCCCCGCCAAAGGCCAACAATCCAACTATCAAGTTGGCGAACGCGTCTTCCATCAAAAGTTTGGCTATGGCGAGGTCATGGCCGCGGATGGCACGAAGCTAACCGTGGAATTTGATAAAGCGGGCGAAAAGAAAGTCTTAGACGGTTTTGTTGAACGTGCGTCCTCTGTTTAAATTCGTCCAAAAGGTCTTTGCCTTTTGCAGCCTTGTCACCCTCTCGGCCTGCGCCACTAATAATCGGGTCGATTACGAACTGTTGCAGATTAACTCGCTGGCGTCAGCGGATGAGAATAATGGAAGCTTTCAAGGTCTTGAGTTTCTGGCGCAAACGATGCCGGGGCAAAATAAGGCTCGGGTCAATATTCTTTATCTGCACGGCATTGGATATACGGAGGACCGGACAGCGACGGCTCTAGCGTCTGACTTTTTATCCGGGATCGCGCGCGCCTATGATCTCGATGCCGAAGATGGCCTGATTGGTGCGCTCTGCGGTGAAGGCGACAACCACCTCTATATTAACGCCTCAAAACCTGTCCCCTTTAGAACCTTACTTCCGGATAGCCAGCTACAGCTCTCGCGGCTCGCTTGTATGGATAAGCAAAAGCTCGATATTGGCGAAGACATTGAATTTGTCCTCTATCGTGTGTTCTGGGACACCGTGTTTTGGGACGCCCTGCAATATCCGCATGTTGGTCAAGACGATGATCGCGGTTCGTCCGAAACCTTGGCGCTGCAACGGCAAAAATATAACCGCATCCTGAAAGACGATCTTGTCAATTACGGCTTTTCCGATGCTGTCATGTATCTAGGCGAGGCCGGCGACTTGATCCGAGATGCCGTGCGCGGGGCTATGTGTATCGCTGCGATTGACGCGGCAGGCGGCACCTTCTCAAACCAAACAGCGATTGATGTCGATACCGCTTGTTCGCGAACATGGGTTCAGGAGAAGGCTTTCGCGCCCTTCGCGTTCGTCACAGAAAGCCTTGGCAGCAAAGTTATGTTTGACGTCATGCGTGACGTGCGGACAGACCAACAAGAGACCATTCATGACACTATGATTGTCGGCAGCGAAACATTTATGCTGGCTAATCAGATCGCGCTCTTTGGCCTGTCCGATCTTGGGCGCATAAAGACCCGCATGCCGGACCTGGGTCCGGATCGTCCAACCCTGATCGCGGTTTCTGAGATCAATGATTTCCTCAGCTATGAAATCGTCCCGTTTTTAGAGCAGCTTTACCGGAATAGTTATCGGCCAGATGGTGTCCCGCTTAGTATTCCGACGTCTGCGCGCGATGATCTCGTCAAAGAATTTGGCTTTAATGTTGTCGATGTGCGCACACGGTTTGCAGATAAAATCATTCCCGTTGTTGGGAGCTTCGTTGATCCGAAAGACGCCCATACAGGTCATGCGCAAGAACCCGGCTTGATGCATCTGATCTTATGCGGGGCTGAGGCAGGTATCGCCAAAACCGAAGGATGTCTCGCAACGAGCAATCCGAAATGAGCCCTTTTGCGCTAACGATCACAACGACAACTGATCGTGCCTACGATATTGCAGAAACGCTAGGCTTTGATGAGCTTAACGACGCGCTATCCGTCTCCGTTTTTGATCAGCCGGACGGAAGCCTGCAGGTTCAAGCCTTATATGCGACGCAAGCAACGGCGAGAGACGCCAGCAAAAGTCTGCCGCCCTCTCTTTTGTTCGAGATAATGCAACTCCCGGAAACGGACTGGGTCAGCGAAAGTCAGGCCGGGCTTGCGCCCATCTATGCAGGCCGCTTTGTCGTTCATGGCAGTCACGATGAACCTGATCCCAGCGTTCCGTTTCCGATTTGCATTGATGCGGGCACGGCCTTTGGGACAGGCCATCACGGCACCACAAAAGGCTGCTTGTTGATGCTGGACAGTCTCACAGACTTAGCGTCCCCTACCCGCATACTTGATCTTGGTACGGGATCCGGCGTGCTGGCTATTGCTGCTGCAAAGCTCTTCCCAAGTGCCGAAATTCTGGCGACAGACATTGATCCCGAAGCGGTCACTGTTGCCGCGAACAATGCGACCGTGAATGCGGTGAGCTTTTCTTGCCTCCAAGCTGATGGTTTTGACAGTGAGGTGCTGAAAGGTCAGCAGTTTGAGCTGATCATCGCCAACATCCTTGCTGGACCCTTGAAGGGTTTAGCCCCTGATATTGCCGCTGCGCTGGCGCCTGGTGGACGGGCTATCTTATCCGGCATTCTCGATGCGCAAGCTGAGGCGGTCGCACAGGCCTTTGAAGCGACAGGCCTTACCATGAAAAAAAGGCCCAGCCTTGATGGCTGGACCTCTCTTTGGGCTTTTCGCACACAAACGTAAAATACGGACTAGATCGCGCGGGCAACCCGGCGGGCTTGGCGCGCCATGCGACGGGCAAGACGCCGGCGGCTTGGTTGCACCTGTTCGGCAGCCATAAGGCGGGCGGTTTCAATCTGGGTCCTGTCAAATGGATAGGACATGGGTCTCATTTCTCTTTCATTTGGGTGTAATTGACCGGAATGGTCTTACACCTCTGAGGGACGAGCAGCAGATGGGTATGAAAATTCTGGACAGTAGCCCCAAAAACTAATCGGCATCATGCAAAAATGCTGTGACAAAGTCGGGAACCAAATAGCCGCGTAATTGTTGTCTTCGGTTTCTAAAAAGTCAGCACCAACGTCTTTTCCTTACCCTCGAAACCTTTTAGGGACCCCTATGGGCAAAACGATCGATACGACACTTCAAACATTTGACGTTGTAGGCGGGCCAGACATGGGACGTAAGAATGTCCCGCTCTTGCGCGCAGCACTGCAAGCGCTTGGCCTAGACGGGTTTATCGTCCCGCACGAAGACGAATATCAAAACGAATATGTTCCGCCGCATCTGGACCGTTTGCAATGGGTTAGCGGTTTTACTGGATCTGCCGGGGCCGCCGTTATTTTTGCCAAACGCGCCGTCATGTTCACCGATGGGCGTTACACGCTGCAGGTCAGACAGCAGGTTGATGCAGACCTCTTCGACTATGCCCGCTTGGAAGACGGTATCGCCGCCTGGTTGAAAAACAATGTGAAAGCGGGCGAGACGATTGGCTATGATCCGCGGCTGCACGCCCCCAAAGCCATCAAGGCTTATGAAGCCTCTGTTAAATCCGCGGGAGGAACGCTGATCGCGACTGAGAGCAATCCGATCGATACAGCTTGGATCAATCGCCCAGAACCGATAATCGGTCAGGCGATCATTCAACCCGAGGCACTGGCCGGGCAAAGCCATGCTGACAAACGCGATCAGATCGCCGCAAGCATTGTAGAAGCCGGAGCGGACGCCGCCCTAATCACAGCCCCCGCTTCCATTGCGTGGTTGCTCAATATTCGGGGCAGCGATGTCAAATGTACGCCGCTTCTGCTTGGAAACGCCATTATCGACCGTGATGGTCGCGTCATGCTCTTCACAGATACGGCCAAATTGGACGGCGCTGTGATGCGTCATCTCGGTAATGATGTCTCTGTGGCGGCGGAAGCGGATCTACCGGCATCGCTCGACACACTCAAAGGCAAAACGGTTATTGTCGATCCGGCCACAAGTTCCTCCTGGCATGCAGACACATTGCGGGCTGCAGGCGCAAAAGTCTTGGCGAAAGCCGACCCGGTGAGCCTGCCCAAAGCCATTAAAAGCTCGGCTGAATTACGCGGAACAGAGGCCGCCCATCGTCGCGACGCGGTCGCGTTGATCCAATTCTTGCACTGGTTGGATACAGAGGCCCAAAGTGGCGAGTTTGATGAAATTGATGCCGCCGTAAAGCTAGAAACCTATCGCC
>CAWUKE010000020.1:0-20369 GCA_963922935.1 uncultured Alphaproteobacteria bacterium
CGGGCCGCATCATCGGCGGTGGCTTCGCTAGCGCCGAGATGGATTGTCAAATGCGTGAGGCCGGATCCCCGCAGCGCTTTGGCCACCTTCGCCACAGCCATTTCAAAATCGAAGACCTCTTCCTTGCCGCGCCCCACGACGAAGACCCGCACAACATCGTCGCCAACTTTGGCGAAGGTCGAGAATATCTGACCGGACTTATCTTCAAAGCCCGTTGCTTTCGCCACGCTCGAGAGGTTCGCATCCGGATAGTGCGTCTCAAAACTGTCCAGACCGATCAGAAGGGCTGCGCCGCTCTGTGCAGGCGCGTCGGTGATGAAATTCACATCAACAGTGGCAGTAAGGTCGAGCAAAGCGGCGGGAGACGTCATGGAATACCTACGAAATGAATAAGATTTACGTTTCTACGCTGGTAAATAAGGCCTAAGATAAATAAAACTAGAGTGCGCAGACGAACTGTGCAGAGCCTTGTCACATCGAGGCGCTTAAGCCAAGGACGCCCCGAGACCTATGCCGCTGTTACAGCGATATCTTTTCAGTCAGGCTTTCTGGCCGACCGTGCTGGCCCTTGCCGCGCTGGCCCTGCTCGCCTTGCTGACGCAGTCCTTGCAAACGCTCGATCTGATTGTGGAAAATCGGCAAAGCGCGCTGACATTTTTGAAGATCACCGGCCTCGCCCTGCCGCAGCTCATCAGCATTATCCTACCGCTCGCTGTCTTTATGGCCACGCTCTATGCGCTGAACCGCATGACAGGCGATAGCGAGCTAATCGTCGCAAAAGCCTCTGGTGTCTCCCCGTGGCAAATCGGTTCCCCGCTGGTGCGCCTGGGGGTCTTGGCCATGATTGCCCATCTGATCCTGACGATGCTCGTGCAGCCGCTGTCTTTTCGGCAGATGCGCGCGGAAGTCCTGAAGGTTCGCACGGACCTCGCGTCGCAATTAATTCAGCCCGGGCAATTCGTGACGCCTGCGCGGGACCTCACCCTTTATGCGCGGGAAATCAGCCAGAGTGGCGATCTGCAGGATATCATCATTTATGATGCGCGCGATCCGGATAATACGCTGCTGCATACGGCCAAAACAGGGGAAGTACAGCGAACGACAATCGGCGCGGCGCTGCAATTGCGCGATGGGGCCGTTCAACAAGAATTGCCGGACGGCAGCTTAGACGTGGTGGAGTTCAAAGATTACCGGCTCGACCTCTCTAACGCGTTCGCCTTTGATACGCAGCTTCGCTACAAAGCGTCCGATTTGTTCTTGCATGAACTTCTCATTCCCGATCCCCGCAGTTTCATTTATGGCACGCAGCGCGCCGAATATGCGGCCGAAGGACATTCGCGTTTATCGGCCCCGCTTTATAATCCCGCGCTCATCATCCTCGCCTTGTGTTTTATGATCCGCGGGGAACATTTACGGCTCGGCTATGGACGGCGCATCATTATTTGCGCGGTCAGTGGCTTTGTTTTGCGGCTGTTGGGCTTTGCGGCCACATCGGCGTCAGAAGGCAATCCGGCGCTGAACGGGGTCCAATATGCCATTCCCGGGATCGTTATTCTTGTCGGCCTCGTCTATCTGACCCGTCGTGGCAAAGCGTTGCGTCGGGGCGCTAAACGACGGCGCGAGGCCTATGACGCCGGCGTGGCCGCCCGGATAAATGAGGCGGCGTCCTGATGCCGCGCCGTTTATTCACCTATGTTCTGGGTCGCGTCGCGCTCTCTCTGCTGGTCGCCTTCTTGGTTGTGACAAGCATTATCATGCTGGTCGACTTTGTTGAGGCCAACCGCGATTTGGGCTCGGATACAGATATCACCTCTTTGCAATTATTAGCGCTGACCGCCCTCAAAACGCCGTCCCTGATTGAACAAACGATCCCGTTCGTCGTCTTGTTCGGCATGATGGGCGCGATTAACGGGATGAACCGACGCTCAGAGCTGATCGTCATGCGCGCTTCTGGGCAGAGCGCTTGGACGATTATCCGCCCCGCGCTTTGGCTGGCGGCCGGTCTGGGCGTTGTCTGGGCTGTGGCGCTCAATCCACTCGCATCCCGCATGTATGACACATTTGAAGATAAATCCGCCGAATGGTTGGGCGCAGGTCCACGCTATTTTAACACCGATATCTGGCTGCGGGAGGGGCGAGACGACAATCAGATTGTCATCCGCGGTAGCCAGCTTGATCTGAACAGCCGCACGCTCAGCGATGTGACGGTTCTAACCCTGGACATTGACCCCAATGATGGCCGCACGGTCTTTGCCCGGCGCTATGATGCAGAGCGGGCGCAGCTTGTCACCCAAGGCTATTGGCAACTCACAAATGTCATAGAGAACGCGCCCGGTGAGGAGATGCAACGCCACACAGCGATCTCTCTACCGACAACGATTGATGCCAGGCAGCTGGCCGAGCAAGCTGATGGCAACCAACGCACCGCCTTTTGGACGATGCCCCGCACGATCCGCGAAAATGAAAAAGCGGGCTTCTCTGCCAGAGGCCTAAGGCTACAGTTTAATCGCCTTCTGTCTTTACCCGTTATGTTGATCGCCATGACCTTTATCGCGGCTGGCGTGTCGATGAGCCTGGCGCGTGAAGGCGGGACGCTGCGCCTACTCGTCACAGGGTCCGCATTGGGCTTTGCCGTCTTTTTTGCTGACAGTATGGTGAGCGCCTTTGGCGAAGTGGCGATCATCCCGATCTACGCCGCCGCCTGGTCCGTCCCCATTATTGTGTTGATGTTAGGCATTAGCCACCTTGCCCACATCGAGGATGGGTAGCGGGCCCTTACATCATAGACAAAGTCTGACTGAATCGTAACGCGCCGAGATCATTGCAGCGACGGCCTTGCGCGGTTAGAGGTGGGTAAGACTTTTAAGGAATCTGGTTCGTATGGCCCTGCTTCGCACCTTCATTCGTTCAACCGCTCTGGCCGTGCTGCTCGTCAGCCCGGCTGTCGCGCAACAGGCGCAGCCGCAAGGCATTGCGGCCTCTCCGTCAGCGCACGGGATCGCGGCGGTCGTGAATGACGATATCATCACGACTTATGATTTGCGCCAGCGCGTTGTCTTCATGCTGGCGACAACTGGCGCGGAACGCACGGAAGCCAACCTCCGCCGCATTCAAGCGCAAGCGATGCGGAACCTGATCGACGAACATCTGCAAATGCAAGAGGCGGAACGCTTTGAGCTGACGATTAGCGACCAGGAAGTAAACCAGTCTGTCGCGCAGCTGATCGGTCGGAATGGCCTAGACCCACAAGAAGTCGTGCAGCAGCTCGCCGCCGCTGGCATTTCGATTGAAACCATGCGCGATCAGGTCCGGTCCGACACAGCGTGGCAGCGTATTGTAAACGGCCTGTTCGGGCAGCGCATTCGCATTTCTGACTCGGTCATCGATGAAACGCTGTCGCGGATCGCCGCTAACGCCTCCAAACCGAACTATAATGTGGCCGAAATCTACATTGAAGCCACGCCCGATATTGGCGGCATGGACGGCGCGATGGAAGGCGCAAACGCCATGATCGCGCAGTTGGCGGACGGCGCGCCCTTTCCGCTCTTAGCGCAGCAATTCTCTTCCGCGCCGTCTGCTGCGGCTGGCGGACAGATTGGCTGGGTTCAGGAAGGCGAACTGCGTCCGGAAATCGACGCCGTTCTTCAAGTTATGAGCGAAACAGAAGTATCTAAACCCATTCCTGTTCCCGGCGGCGTCTACGTCGTCGCGCTTCTGGGCAAGCGGGTTTCGACCTCTGATACGCTCTACCGCCTCCGTCAGGTCACGGCAGAAAATGAAGACTTTGAAGCCGCCAAAGCTCGTTTGGCCGAAATCACAGACAGCTTGAACAGCTGCGACACGCTTGCTGATGATGTGGCCTCACTAGACGGCGTAACAGAAGCCGATATGGGCGAGCTCAAAGCGTCTGAGTTGAATGAACAGCTTGTCAGTGTCTTGGCCAATACAGAGGTCGGCGCTTTGTCAGAGCCGATTCAGCGCCCGCAAGGCGCAACCGCCATCATGGTCTGTGAGCGGACATCGACAGGGTCTGAAATCCCGACACGAGATGAGATCGAAAACCGCCTGATGGACACGCAGCTCGCCCAAGCCAGTCGTAAGCATCTGCGTGACCTTCGCACTAAAGCGACCATTAGCGTTCGGTCCTAGCATGTCAGCGCCCCTCGCCCTGACCATGGGCGACCCGGCGGGGATCGGGCCGGAAATCACTTGGAAAGCGTGGGACGCGCTCAAACGGCATCCGCAAAACTGTTTCGCCGTGATCGCGCCGCGGTCTGTTTTGGCGTCCGTTGACAGAGACACGCACCCCATCGCGGTCATCGATCATTTATCAGACGCCCATGACACGTTCGCCGAGGCCCTTCCGATCCTCCCGGTTGAGGGTGATGCGGCCCGTCCAGGCGCGCCCGATCCGGCACATGCACCGACTATTACGGGATCAATTGAACGCGCGGTGAGCGCCGCCCTTTCGGGTGAGGCCGCAGCGGTTGTGACCAACCCTATCGCCAAAGATATTCTCTATGCGGCGGGGTTCACCTTTCCGGGTCATACGGAGTTTCTCGGCGCGCTGTGCGAAGATCACAAAGCTCCCTATGCGCCCGGCCCCGTCATGATGCTGACGGCGCAAGGGCTTCGCGTAGGTCTTGCCACGATCCATATCCCCCTAGCGGACGTGCCAAAATCCCTGACCCAAGACCTTATTCGCCGCCGCGCCTTGACCCTATTAGGGGCGCTGAAAGTCGATTTTGGGATTGAGCGGCCCCGGCTGGCTGTCTGCGGGCTGAACCCGCATGCGGGCGAGAGCGGCACGATTGGCGCGGAAGAAAAGGATCTGATTAATCCGGTCTGCGCGGCCCTTCGCGCGGACGGTCATCTTGTGACGGACGCTCTGCCCGCTGACACGCTGTTTCACGCCGAAGCGCGCGAGACGTATGATGGGGTCCTCGCCATGTATCATGATCAAGGCCTTATCCCCGTTAAAACCCTGGATTTTCACGGCGGCGTCAATGTCACACTCGGCCTGCCGATTGTGCGGACATCGCCTGATCACGGCACCGCCTTTGATATTGCGGGAAAAGGGATAGCCCGACCGGACTCGCTGATCGCCGCGATCCGCCAAGCCCGTCTTATCGCGGATCAGCGTTATGAATGACGCGCTCGATCAACTCCCGAGCCTCACGCAAACAGTCGCGATCCATGGTCTGCGCGCCGATAAATCCCTCGGCCAGCACTTTCTCTTAGACCTCAACCTCACACGAGCCATCGCCCGCTTAGCGGCCCCGCTTGAGGGTGTGAATGTCGCCGAAGTCGGCCCCGGCCCGGGCGGGCTAACGCGGGCGCTGTTGCTAGAGGGCGCGGGTTCCGTTCTCGCCATTGAGATGGATGCACGCTTCTTACCGCCTCTGGACGATCTCGCGCGCGCCAGTGCCGGGCGACTATCTATTCATCAAGGTGACGCGCTGCGCCTCGACATTGCTGACGCCCTGCCCGCCCCACGCAAAATCGTTGCTAACCTGCCATATAATGTCGGGACCAAAATGCTGATCAATTGGATCAGCGCGCAGCCGCGATTTTGGGATCAACTGGTCTTGATGTTCCAAAAAGAAGTGGCCGAACGGGTCTGCGCGCAGCCGGGGGAAAAAGCCTATGGGCGGCTCGCCGTTCTCTGCCAATCTGTTGCCCATTGCCGGATCACGATGGACGTGCCGGCGCGGCTCTTCTCCCCGCCCCCGAAAGTGGATAGTGCCGTTGCCGTTCTGGACCCGCTGGACAGCCCTTTCTCAGACCTGAAAGGCCTCGGCGAATTGACGCAAGCCGCCTTTGGCCAGCGGCGAAAAATGCTCCGCGCCTCTTTAAAACATTACGCGAAAGCGCGAGGCCTCATCGTCATAGACTGGCTCGAAAGCGCTGGCATCGACCCACAAGCCCGACCCGAAACCCTGTCTGTGAGCGATTTTCAAGCCCTGACCCTATCGGCCAAAGCAAGCCTCTAGCCGATCACAAATTAGCGCCCGCTCTTGACTCCGCGCGACCGACCGCCCGAAAGTTGAAGGCGGGGCGTCAGGTGGAGGACGGACAATGAATGTTTGGCAGGTCTTGTCGCTTCTCATCAGTCTGGCGGCCCTCCAAAGCTTGAGCGCTTGCACAACGACCGCAGCGACTTCCAGCAATGGCGGCGGATCGGCCAACCCCATTTATGATGCCGCGCCCCTGCAGAAGACAAAGGCGCCCGCTATCACCAACCAGATCGTCATTGCCGAAGACAACGACGGCGTCGGCATGTCTTGGACATCTGTGACCGATAACCCCGCCATGCGAACCGCGACAGAGCTTTCTAACCTGGGCGGCCCCCCTGCCGTGATTGGTGCTGTGACGGCCATTGTCGCGCTAGACGCCAAACCCAGAGGTCGCGCCAAACGCACCGCTGAAGCTGTGAATGGGGGTCTAGAAAACGGCGCATTGGATAGTGCCTTTGCCGAAAAATTGGACGCGGCTTTCGCGGCCTCTCCTACCGTTGAAGCGGACATTACAGTCCAACCACTCAACCGTTTGCGCGATATTCCCGAAGATGCATGGTTGGTCTTCACGGATTATACCTTATCCAATGATGGCAGCGCCCTGCGCGCGACCGCCCGTGTCGGCCACGCCGCTGACTATCGACGCGCCTTGGAACTTGAACGCGAACGCCGCCAACAAGAGCAAATGGGCTACAGCACAACCTCGACCTATCGCTATCAGGCCTATGAACGGGAACGGCGTCGTCGCCTCCGCCGGGAAGCTTATCGCCCCAAATATTCCAATAGTTTCGTCTATCATTCCGATCGGCTCATCTTGCCGGAACCGGGCGATATCCGTTCTGATGATAAGCGGGACGACTTAGAGGCAACCCTGATCGAAGCGTTCGAGGCCGAACGGGACGCCCGCTACGCCTATGCAGACGCGCTCTATGCCACCGCCACCCAAGGGCAGGATAATCCGCGCAAGCTCAAGCGTGCGGCGCGCAAGCGGGACAAAGCCTACCAAAAGGCCGATCAACATCTCGCCAAAAGCCTAGAGGCGGCCACAGATGGCGAGTTGGATAAAATGGAGCGCATCGTCCTGGGCAGCGCGCAGTGGCATGGCCTTGAGGCCGCGACCGATACACCGTCTGATGCGGCCCTCATCACATCCGTCATAGAAGAGGCGCAGGCCTTTTTTGCTCAGGCCCTCGCAACAGAACTCCCCGGGCTGGCCGTTGAAAGCGAAGCGGAAAGCTGGCGTGAACGTCAGCCGACTGAAGAACAGATCGCCCTCGGTCGCCGGATCATTGCAAAGGCTGACGATGATCGTCGCGTCGTTCAGATTTTAACGGGCGAAAGGGCCGGTGTTCTGGTCAGCATTCCGGACGAAGGGACGGCGGACTACGGCCTGCAAAGCGCTGAGCCTTGAGCCGTTTTAGCCGCCATCGACAAGGCGCTTCACAAAGCTACTCAACCAAGGCTGACGGCGCCGACGCATCCGCTCCGCGGTAACAATTGACAGCAACTCACCCATGGCCCGGTCAATGTTCTCATTGACCAGCACATAGTCATATTCGGCCCAATGGCTGATTTCGGCCTCTGACTTACTCATACGTTTGGCAATGACGTCATCACTGTCTTGGGCGCGCGTGCGCAGGCGCTGTTCCAGCTCGCGCATATTGGGCGGCAGGATGAAGATTTTGACCAAGTCATCGGCGGCGGCTTCGGTGAGTTGTTGCGCGCCCTGCCAGTCAATGTCGAAGACGATGTCCTTACCGTCGCCTAACGCCTCTTCGACCGGGCCGCGGGGTGTGCCGTAATAATTGTCAAAGACCCGCGCATGTTCGAGCAATTGCCCATCTGCTTCAAGCTCCGCGAATTTTTCCTTGGTGATGAAGTAATAGTCTTCGCCGTCCCGCTCCCCCGGGCGAGGCGCACGGGTTGTGACGGAGACACTCATCGCAATGGCCGGGTCTTGCGCCAGCAAACGACGCGTCATCGTCGTCTTGCCGGCCCCAGAGGGGCTGGATAGCACGATCATCAGACCGCGACGCTGCGTTTTCAAACTATCCAAGCCGCTCATTATCGAAGCCCCCGCTCGCGTTGAATTTTCCGCCACTTGGCCACCGCCCGCTCATGCTCAGCGAGTGTGCGCGAAAAGGTGTGACCGCCCGTGCCGTCCGCCACGAAAAACAGCGCGTCCGTCTCTTCCGGGTTCAGCACCGCCAAAATCGCATCGCGCCCCGGGTTGCAGATCGGCGTAATCGGCAGGCCGTCAATCTGATAGGTATTCCAGTCCGTGCGGCGATCAATCTCGCTGCGGCGGATGCGGCGTTGCTTGCCATCGCGCCCCAGTAGGATTTCGCCCTTGGAGATGCCGTAGATAATCGTCGGATCACTTTGCAGGCGCATGCCGCGGCGCAAGCGATTGCTAAACACGCCCGCCACTTTGCCGCGTTCCATACCCACGCCGGTTTCTTTTTCAACGATGGACGCGAGGATGATCGCCTCTTCCCGCGTTTTGACCGGAATATTTGGATCACGCTGGGGCCAATATTCGTCCAGCAGCGCCGTCTGCGCGGCGGCCATCTTACCCAAGACGGCGCTATGGGTCATGCCGCGCGGCGTGAGATAGGTTTCAGGCAAAAGGGAGCCTTCGGCCGGAATCTGCGGATCGTCATCGACCAGAGTTTCGACCCCATCAAGAGCGCGCACGATCTGCGCCGATGTCAGGCCTTCTGGCGCGGTAAAGGGATAAAGAACCGCACGACCTTCGATCAAATCCTCTGCGATGGCGGCCATAGATTGGCTGGGCGAGAGCAGGAACTCCCCTGCTTTGAACTGGCTTTCATTCCCGCGTAGGCGTGTCACTAATTTGAACAGATTAGCGCTATCGATCAGGCCTTCTGCCTCCAACTTATCCGCAATCCGCGACAAGCCTGCGCCGCTGGGCACGGTAAAGGTCTGCGCAATTTCCGGCGCGTTGCGGGGGGCTTCATAACGCCAATTGATGACACTGTAAGCGAGCAGAACAAAGCCGAGGCCCAGCGTGATCAGTCCGCCAAGACCCATAATCCAAAGCGCTGAGCGATTTTTGCGTTTGGCCTCCGCCTCGTCCACGTGCCTAAGCCCTATTCAGGCTTGGCGAAAATGACGGCAGCATTCGTTCCGCCGAAGCCGAAGCTATTGCTCATCACAGCGCGGGCCGAGAACGATTTGGCTGTGTGCGGCACCAGATCAAGCGGCGTTTCGACCGACGGATTATCCAAATTCAGCGTCGGCGGCGCCATGCCGTCACGCAGCGCCAAGATAGAGAAAATGCTCTCCACCGCCCCCGCCGCGCCGAGCAAGTGGCCGGTGGCGGATTTCGTGCTACTCATTAGGACGTTGCCCGCATGGTCCCCGAGCAGCTTTTCCACCGCGCGGACTTCCAGCTCATCGCCCATCGGTGTGGAGGTGCCGTGTGCGTTCACATAGCCGATATCAGACGGGTCCAAGCCGCTATTTGCCAGCGCAGCGCTCATCGCCCGGTAGCCGCCTTCGCCTTCGGGTGCAGGGCTGGTGATGTGAAACGCATCGCCAGACAGGCCATAGCCGACCAGTTCCGCATATATCTTCGCACCGCGCGCTTTGGCGTGTTCATATTCTTCGAGGACAACAACGCCTGCCCCCTCGCCCATCAGGAACCCATCGCGGTCTTTATCATAAGGGCGAGACGCCTTTTCCGGTGTCTCGTTAAAGCCTGTTGTCATCGCGCGGCAGGCCACAAAGCTCGCGATGCCGAGACGATTGATCGCCGCTTCGCCCCCGCCTGCGACCATCACGTCAGCATCGCCATACGCAATAAGGCGACCCGCATCGCCAATGGCGTGCGCGCCCGTGGCACAGGCGGTCACAACGGAATGGTTAGGCCCTTTCAGACCGTGCCGGATAGAGGTCTGCCCACTCGCCAGATTGATCAGCATGGCCGGGATCACAAAAGGCGACAGGCGACGTGGGCCCTTCTCATGCAGCGTGATCGAGGCGTCATAGGTCGTCTGCAGGCCACCAATACCAGAGCCGAGCATCACGCCAGTGCGATGCTGCGCCGTTTCAGAAATATCTTTGGGTGACCAATTCGCATCAGCCAGCGCTTGGTCAGCGGCGGCGATGGAATAGAGGATAAAATCGTCAATGCGTTTAGCGTCCCGCGCGCTCATCACGGCGTCAGGATCAAAGGCATCATCTCTATCAGGGAAGTCCGCTTTGCGCGGGACGGGCGCAGCCACTTTGCAGGCCAGATCGTCCGTTTCGAAGGACGTGATCTTGCGAGCGCCAGATTGGCCCGCAAGAAGATTTTTCCAGGCGGGTTCAACCCCGCACCCGACGGGCGTGACAAGCCCTAAGCCTGTGACGACAACCCGTCTTTTCATGTCGAAAATGTCCTTAGCCGACTTTCTCAGAGATGAACTTCACCGCATCACCCACAGTTTGGATGTGCTCTGCGGCATCGTCCGGAATTTCGATATCGAATTCTTCTTCGAACGCCATGACGAGTTCGACTGTGTCGAGCGAGTCAGCGCCCAGATCATCAATGAAGTGCGCTTTTTCCGTCACTTTTTCTTCTTCCGCGTCGAGATGCTCCACGACCATCTTCTTTACGCGCGCGAGAACGTCAGACATAGGTTTTCCCTTATTTTGCGCCGAACTGCTCGGCGGGTCTGCTTGCGAATGTGGGCCTTGGTCACTGAATTACAACCCAGCCCATCTTTTATCTCCGCGCGCCTAGCACGGCATATCCGCTGTGCAAAGTGCCGCAGGCGGACCTTCCACAGCCGGATTTCAGGCGAATATGCGCGTAAATCTGGCCTTCATAGACCTTAAATCATCGCCATCCCGCCATTCACATGCAGGGTTTGGCCCGTCACATAAGCGGCCTCATCTGAGGCGAGATAGAGCGTTGCGGAGGCGATATCGTCCCCAGACCCCAAGCGTTGCGCCGGAATCCGGGCCAAAGTGGCCTCTTTTTGCGCGTCTGTCAGCGCATCCGTCATAGGCGATGTGATAAAGCCGGGCGCGATACAGTTCACCGTAATCCCGCGCGAGGCGACTTCTTGCGCCAGCGATTTAGAAAAGCCGATCATGCCCGCTTTTGAGGCCGCGTAATTTGTCTGTCCCGGATTTCCCGTCACGCCGACGACGGACGTAATCCCAATGATTCGGCCAGATCGCGCTTTCATCATTGGGCGCAAACAGGCCTTCGCCAGACGAAAATAGCTCTCCAGATTGATCTTAATGACGTCCTCAAAATCCTCAGATTTCATGCGCATCAACAGCCCGTCGCGTGTGATGCCTGCATTGGCGACCAAGATATCAATAGACCCGCCAAGCGCGTCTGCTGCCTGGCCTGGCAAAGCGTCAACCGCATCAGAATCAGAGAGATTGGCAGGCGTAATCGCCGTGCGATCCCCCAACTCCGCCGCGAGACTTTCGAGCTTTTCGGCCCGCGTCCCAGAGAGAGCGACATGCGCTCCCGCCGCGTGGAGTTTGCGGGCAATCGCCCCGCCCAGACCGCCTGTTGCGCCTGTAACCAGCGCGCGTTTGCCTTCGAGTGAGAACATTGTCATTTCCTCTACTTCTTTAATTCATCGGATAGGGCGGCGAGCGCGTCTGGCGTATCGACGGGCAAGCCCTTTGCCTCTTTTAAGGCCCGACGCATCATCACGCTCAAAACCTTGCCGCATCCTGGCTCTGCAAAGATACGGACACCGTCATCGAACATGAATTGCATACTTTCACGCCAGCGGACGCGTCCCGTGACCTGCGTGACCAGATCTGTCCGCAGCTGAATAGGATCTGTGACAGGTCCCGCTTGGACATTATTCACAACAGGCACGACAGGCTCTTTAATATCAATGTCTTCCAGCGCGTCGGCCATCGCATCGGCGGCGGGCTGCATCAGCGAACAATGGAACGGGGCCGAAACCGGCAAAATGACGGCCTTTTTCACGCCATGCTCTTTGGCGGAAGCCGCCGCCGCTTCGACAGCCGCTTTTTCGCCGGAGATCACAATCTGGCCCGGCGCATTATCATTGGCGATCTGGCAGTCCCCGACCGCTTTACCGGACAGAACCACGGCTTCCGCTTGGGCGAAGTCCGCGCCCAAAAGTGCTGCCATCGCCCCTTTGCCGGGCGGAACGGCCGATTGCATCGCATTGCCGCGAATACGCAAAAGGCGGGCCGTATCTTCCAGACTAATCGCGCCTGCCGCGCACAATGCCGTGTATTCGCCCAGGCTGTGACCCGCCACGAACCGCGCCTGATCCACTGTAATGCCTTGCATTTCTTCTAGCGCCGCCATCGCCGCCATGCCGCAGGCCATTAGTGCGGGCTGCGTGTTGGCCGTGAGGGTCAACGTCTCCGCTGGGCCGTTCCACATCAGGTCTGATAGGTTTTCCCCGAGAGCGGCATCAACACGTTCAAAAACAGTGCGCGCCGCAGGGGAGGCTTCAGCCAAAGCTAACCCCATGCCGACAAATTGGCTCCCCTGGCCCGGAAAGGTGAAGGCAAATGCCATGAGATAGGTCCCTTCATGCGGTCTGTTTTCGCGTGAAAGACAGCCATAGACAGGCTGATCCACAATGCCAACGTTTTAGCGACAAATAAGGCCGCCCAAAACAGGACTTAAAAGCCTTAAAAACATCTTCAAAACCTCTCTTAAACTTAGCGTTTAGGCGTTAACCTTTACGCCTCGTTAACCATAGGCGCCTAGCGATGCATCTGGATAAGATGCAAGGTATGGCGTTTCGTAAACTTTGCTGAACATACGGACTGGGGATAAGCCATGGGTTTGTTCAAGCGCGGCAAGACTAAGCCTTCGGATAAACCGGATCCGAAAGCGCCGCCTCGCGATATCGATACAGCCTGGTCAGAGATGGAGGCCCTCGCTGCGCGCCAGAAAGCCAGCGCAGGCCTCACAGAAGGCGATACCAATCTCTCGAAGCAAAATTTGGTCTCTGAAGATTTAAAACGTTACGAGGCCATGGATCTCTCCGCAGATCTGGGTGACGTCCCCGTTGAAGACGCAACACCGGGCGCGATTGAGGTAAATGTTGACGCGCTGCTCCCCTCCGCCAACGATACAAATATTCAAGACCCACGTCAGACATCCAAAAAGACACAGCAAACAACCAAAGAAGACTTTCAGTTCAGCGTTCCACAATTGGCGACACGGGATGGTCGCGCAGACCTCGGCACGATGCGCTTGGATGTGGCGCGGATTGCCTCTGATATCCAATCCGGCGAGGAGCTTTACCGCCGCGCCCAGAAACGTATCGAAAATCTGACTGGTTTTGTTGAAAAGGCCGAACTCGACTTTTCGCTTCTCAATCGTTTGGAGCCCGAAAATCGTCGCTTGAAAGCGCGTAATCGCACACTTGAGTCTGAAATCGATGACGCCAAGCGCAAACTCGAAACTACCCGCGCAGATTTGGCAGATCATCGCCGTCGCCTCGCAGAGCGCTCAACCTTGCTGGAACAGCTGCAAAGCAAGATAAGCCTGGCGCAGAAAAGCGTACAAGAATATGAGCGCGTCCTCGATCAAACCCGCAAGACGAGCGACAAGCATGCTTTGGCGGCGGAACGCACGCAAACGTCCTTGGAGGTTGAACGCCGCGAAAACCAAGTCCTGCGCGACAAGGTGACAGACTTGACGGCACAAATGGAAGAGCGTCACACGCAAACCCTCGAAGCGCATAAAATGACCGATAGCTTGCGCCAGGATGCTGCCGATTTCCGCGCGCAAGCCGAAGAGTTGTCAAGTGAGAACATTGAGTTACGGAACGCGCTCGATCAGGCCCAACGCGCCAACAATCAGATGAAAGGCGAAATGGTCAGCCTGCACGAGGATATTCGTAACTTCAAAACCCAAAGCGAGTTCCACGTCATCGCCCGCGAAGACGAAATGACCGCACTGAAGACCCAAGTTGACGAACTGACCAAGCAACTGGAAATCAAAGACGAAATTGTCCGTAACGCCGCGCGCGATGTTCAAGAGCTTCGGAAAATTCGGACTGCACAAGATTTGGAACGCGAACGCCTGGAAGCGATCATCGAAACGCAGACCTTCCAGTTGGATCAAGCGGGCTCTCGCCTGATCGAGGCCCAGCAAAATGTCACTGACTTTGACCGTCGCTATCGTGACGTTGCCGCCGCCCTGAACGAGCAGCAGGCCCAGCGTGCAAGTAGCCCACCCGCAGAACGCCCTGACATCATGCCGGGTATGGCAATAGGGGCCCTCCATGATGACCTCCCCACAGCGCCGCCTCTCGAGACACCGGTTTTCGACCCAGCGCCTCTTGAAGCCCCTGCGCTACCGGCAGATAGCTATCCGATCACGTCTGATCTGGACGATAAAGATGAGGCCGTTGCCAACCGCATCACAGATTTTGCTCTGGGTCTTCGCAGCGACATTGGTTAAATCAAGCCCAATGAAGCGCATATAGGCTTTTGACATGCGCAGAAGCTCTGTCGCCTGACCGCCATTGCCGCTTGACCTTAACACCCTTGCTCTTTAACGGCCCGCCATCACCGGTTGACGGTGGAGCTGTGGGCTACTCCGCAGGTTTCCAGCCATCAGCGTTTGTCCCACCTTCTCGGACGATCGCTGCCGTCGCCATAATCTGAAGGACTGTGATATGGCTCTCTATGAGCATGTGGTGCTGACGCGCCCGGACATTTCGTCCAACCAAGTCGAAGAATTCATGCAAAATCTCGCCTCCCGTATCGAGCAACTCGGTGCGACTGTGGAAGGCGCGGAATATTGGGGTCTGCGTAACCTCGCTTACCGCATGAACAAAAACCGTAAAGCGCATTATTCCCTGCTGAAAGTGAATGCTGCGCCAGGAACGCTGCACGAAATCGAACGCCAGCACCGCATCAATGAAGATGTGATGCGCTACATGTCGATTCGCGTTGAGGAGTTTAACGAAGACCCCTCCCCGATCCTGAAAAAGCGCGAAGAGCGCAAACGTCGCGACCGGAACTAAGGAGGACTGATCATGGCGAAACAAGATATTCGTATTGAAAACCTGCCGAGCCGGACCCCGTTCCGTCGTCGTCGCAAGGTATGCCCGTTTTCTGGCGATAATGGCCTGAAGATCGACTATAAAGACCCCAAGATGCTGCAGCGCTACATGTCTGAAAAAGGCAAGATCGCGCCGGCCCGCATCACGGCTGTGTCCCACAAGAAGCAGCGCGAGCTGGCGAAGGCGATCAAACGCGCCCGCTTCCTCGGCCTGCTGCCGTATGAGGTGAAGTAATCATGGACGTTATCCTCCTCGAACGCGTTGAAAAGCTCGGCAATATGGGTGACGTCGTCACCGTAAAGCCCGGTTTTGCCCGCAACTTTCTTATCCCGCAGGAAAAAGCCCTGCGTGCGACGAAAGCCAATAAAGCCCGTTTTGAAGCTGAGCGTGAATATCTCGAGCAGCGCAATGCGGAAAACCGCGAAAAAGCCGCTCTCGATGGCAAGTCCATCGAAGGCACACAGCTCGTCATGATCCGACGCGCTGGCGATACCGGACAGCTCTACGGCTCTGTCTCTGTCCGCGACGTCTATGAGGCGCTGCAGACCAAAGGTCAGTCTGTGAAGCGTAACCAGATCGTCATTGAAACGCCGATCAAAGCGCTCGGCATTCACGACGTCTCTGTGCGTTTGCACGCCGAAGTCTCTGTGCCGATCACGGTCAATGTGGCCCGCTCTGAAGACGAAGCCGAACGTCAAGCCAAAGGCGAAGACGTGATCGCGACACAAATGGCCGAAGAACGCGCCGACGCTGAAGACGCCGCTTCTGAGCGCGCTGAAATCGCCGCCGAAATGTTCGAAGGCGGCGAAGCGCCTGACGCAGTTGTCGAAGAAACAGTCGTCGAAGGCGACGCCTCTGCGGCTCAGCCGACAGAAGCGGACCTGTCCCGCGCGGCCCACGCCGAACCCACAGAAGCGCCCGCCCCGGCGGAAGACGCGCCTGCCGAGATCGGTGACGGCGAAAGCGCTTAAGGGCGTTTCAAGCTTCAAGTTTTCAAAGCCCGCCACATGGCGGGCTTTTTTGTTGACCCAAAGCTCACAAATCAAAGCCCAATCCTCGCCCCCAGCCGAAACGCAGCTCACGGAGCGAGCAAAGCGAGTGAGTAAGGTGTGGTTTCGGCTAGCGTCCTCTAGGACCTCGCCGCGTAAGCGGCGACGTGTTTGCCTCACTCATGCCCATCCTCAAGATGGATAGCTTTGGGTGATGGGCAGGCCGATCAAGTCGGCCTGAGCGGAGTATAGGGGACAGTATCCTATAATTTATCCGCTCTCGCTGGCTTGACCAGCGAGCCCATCTCCCAACACCCTCCACCTTTCAAACCAGCACCGATCTCTCGCTTCGCTCGGCTCCTGCGATTGCGACCCGAAGCCACACCGTGCTCACTGCGTTGCGCGCGCTGCGTTTCGGCTGGGGGCGAGGATTGGGCCAATGATTGGCGGTCCTTGGCCCAGATGAACCATCAACAGCTAAAATAATGACAGAGGGAATGGGGCGCGTTAAGCGCGATCTATGCTTCCTCTTCTTCTGCCCCCCATTCTTACTGGTGTTGCCGGTTATGCCCTTTACCGCACCTATAAGCGGCTGAGTGGGCCGGATTTGTCGCGCTTTGACACGGAGCCACCGCTTTATGCCGAAGCGGATAGAAATAGCGAAGGTCTGGCGAAGGTGAATGCCTATCTGGTGGAGAATTTCATCAAGCCCGCCCAAGCCGCGAATGCGAAAACAGGGTGGGAAGATAAGCGTGAGCGCTTTGAGCAAGCAGGGCTGGCCCGGACTGACTGTGTCGCCGAATATCGGGACGATACGATCGAGGTCGATGGCTATACGCTGCATGGGCGTTGGACGCTGGTCGACGGCTATGACCCGGACCGCCGCATTCTTTACTATCACGGCGGAGCGTTTACGGTCGGCAGCGATATCTCCCACCGCCCGCTGACGTATAATCTGGCGAAACGCACAGGCTGCGCGATCTTTACACCAAACTACCGCCTGATGCCGGAAAATCCGCGCCGCGATAGCATTACCGATGCGCGCGCCGCCTATCGCTGGATTTTGGAAAATGGGCCTGACGGGCCGTCAGACGTGAAAGCGCTCGGCATTGCCGGCGATAGTGCGGGCGGAAATCTGACACTGATGATGTCCAACTATGTGGGTGAGGCTGGCTTGCGCGCGCCGGACGCGGTCTTCGCTCTCAGCCCGAGTGCCGACAGCACGGCGAGTAGTCCGACCTTTAAGTCGAACCTCGAAACGGATTTGATGCTGCAACCGCTCTTGCGTCCGCTGGTGCGAATCCCGCGCCCGCTGCTTTTGCTCGGCATGAAAAAGCAGATCGGCATTAACCCGTCCGATCCAGACGTTTCGCCCATCTATGCGGATTTGTCTGACCTGCCGCCAACCTTGATCCAAGCCAGTTCGACCGAAATGCTCTATGGTGACGCCGTCCGCTACACGAACAAGGCAAAAGCGGCGGGCTCGGACGTAACGCTACAAGCCTGGTCTCACATGCCGCATGTCTTCCAGATTTTTGATGATGTGCTGCCTGAAGCGCATGATGCGCTCGACGCGGCGGCCGCCTTTTTCAAAGACCACGGCGTGGCCAAACCGAACTAGAAACCCGCTCATCTTCCTAAACGGACTATGAATACGCGCCCCAGAAAAGGTTCAAACGCCCTCTCCTAAAGACGTCTCATCGGCCCACGGGAATCAACCCGTGACCCGCTAAAACAGGAGACGTCCCATGACGAAACTCAAGACACTCGCTGTGGCCGCCGCGACCCTTGCTGCGACAGCCACCCTTGCCCCGATGAGCGCGCAAGCCGGCGATTACCGCAAATGTAAGGATACAGAGGCCACCGTTGCGGGCGGGCTGATTGGTGGCTCTCTCGGCACGATCCTCGGCGAAGAAATCGCCGGTCGCGGCAATAAAACCGAAGGCGCCATTATCGGCGGCATTATCGGCGGGATTGCCGGTGCCGCCGTCGGCGATAGCGCGTCAAGCTGTGAAAAGGACGGTCGGATCTACACGCGCCACACGGATGGGCGTTACTATACGCGCGCCCACACGACGAACTACCGAACCGTGAGCCATCCACATCATGGACAACAGTACCGCAATAACGGCTATCGTAACCATCATTACGACAACCGTGGGTATGATCGCCGTCATTATGACAATGGCTACCAACAATGGGAACGCCAGCGGAACCGCAGGCTTCGCCGGATTGACCGCCGTATCGACGATCTGCGCCGCGAACGTCGCGATCTGAAACAACGCGCCCGCTATGAAGGCTACCGTCCTTGGATTGATCGTCGGCTGAGCAATATCGCCTATGATCTGGATCGTCTCAAGCGTGACCGGAAACGGATTAAGCGACAGGAGTTCCGCCGCAACGACTATCGTCGCGCTTACTCCTACCATCGCGATGACTAAGCGAGCACGCCAAACGATCTAAAAACTCGGACGCGGGCTTGAAAGTCCCACCGTCCCATCCGGGATAATCAAGCACCGTCCGAAGGAAAGCCCCGGTCTTTGACTGGGGCTTTCTGCTGTTTAGCCGCCATACAGGTTTCGTGTCCTAAGCGAAGATCGTCGCGGCGGTTCAAAAAACCCGCTACGGAATGGAATAAGACTTGCAAAAAGCGTATTTTGGTGGGGCCAAGGCTCCGATTTGAAACATAGGGATCGACGGAGCCTGTTATGAAACATCTTTTCGGAAGCGTGGCCGTTTTGGCCTTAATGGCCGCCCCGGGAACAGCCAACGCGCAGTTATTTGGCAATCTTGATAATAACACGCTGCTCGGCGGCGCAACCGGTGCAGGCCTTGGCGCCGTTCTGGGTAGTCAGCTGGCCCCATCCGGTAACCGAACGGAAGGTTCCGCCATTGGGGCCGTGGCAGGCGGTCTGCTTGGTGCGGCCTATGGCAATAGCCAGAGCAATTTCGCCGGCAATCCTTATGCAGGTCAGTTCAATCCAGGCTTTAACAGCCGCAACTTAGTCGGTGCAGGCATAGGTGCGGGTCTTGGGGGCGCTTTAGGCTCAAACCTCGCCGGCTCCGGTCAACGCCAAGAAGGTACAGCGATCGGCGCGGTTCTGGGCGGCCTGGCGGGCTATGCCGTTGCAAATCGGGGCCAAGCCCAAGGATTTCAGGGTGGTGGATTCCAAGGCGGTGGTTTTCAGACGGCTGGATTTCCTCCGGGATATGCACCCAGCTTTGGCCCCGGATATGGCCCAGCCTTTGGTCCCGGCCTGAACGCCTATCAAGCCCCTGGCTTCGCTCCGGCGCCTGGCTTTGTCCCGGCCCCAGGCTTTGTGTCGGCGCCCGGATTTGCCAGCTTACCGCCAGCACCTGTCTTAAGCGGCCCACAATATGTGCCGTCCGGTCAATTTATTAGCGGTCCTGTTATTCCGATGACAAGCTACAGCGCACCATCCGTGTCTTATTCGATGCAGCCGATGCAAATCGTGGCCCCACAGCCGCGCGTGATCACGCGGACGATCCGCGTCGAAGCGCCTGCGCCCGTTAAGCCGACAATCGTCCGCGTTCCAGAACCGAAAGTTGCTATTCCGCGCACGGTCTATCAAGCGCCAGCTCAGGTCGCACCGTGTCCCACGGGAACGACAAAACAAGCTGACGGGACGTGCTTACAAGCCACTCGCGTGACAGCACCTGCTTACAGCCACTCGCCTAGAACGCGTATTTCGTCTCATCATCACCACAGCACTGTGACGACTGCCCCCACTTATACCTTGCCGGACACAGTCGTCACAAAAGGCGCGCAATATTGCTATCCGAATAGCTCTAAACGTTATGACAGCATGGGCCGTGAGATTGTCCCCGGCGGTAAAGCGGGCATGACCCATAAGGGCAAAACCATGGTGCCTTGTTCCTAAAAGCACTCTGAAAAGACAAAATGGAAGGCCGCTCGGTTAACGCCGGGCGGCTTTTTTGTGGCCGCTCCCTTCATCATCCTGAACCGAAAATGCGCGCGGCGTTAATGTTACGTTGTGCAACCATTCATCTTGAAGATCGTATCTATGCTATCAATCGGTGTCAGGGACGGGCACCTTTCGCTAGCAAAGGAACTCTCCCATGATCAGAAAAATTGGATTAGCCGCCGCGGCCATCGCCGCTTTGGCGTTCGCGCCCCTATCCGCGTCCGCACACAATACCGGCTACAACCACTACCATCAGAGCAATAATGACGACCAACTGGTCGGCGGTCTCGTCGGGGCAGGCGTTGGCGCTGTGCTGGGCAGCCAGCTTGCAGCCAGTGGCGCGCGGACCGAAGGCTCTGTCCTTGGTGC